>NZ_JADGHZ010000301.1 GCF_019683595.1 Sphaerobacter sp.
CCACCCCACCGCCCCCTGGAGCCGGTGTGATCCCAGCCGCAGGGCGGCACGTCCACACCTCCTCTGAGTGAACCGCACCACCCTCGGGCCGGTGCGGCCGTACCGGCCCACGTGCGTTCGTCTAGCACGGGACACCACGGAGATGCCCGATCAGCCCGACGGGGCCTGACCGGCACGTCGGACCGGGCAGGGTTGCGCGATGCTGACGAAGTATCGTGGTACACCGGCGCCGACGCCATCGCCGGTCGCTGTCATCCCGAGCGAAGCGAAGGATCTCGCGTGGGAGCCACCCGCGGCGGGGCGATCCGTCGACTGCGGCGGGGACGGCCGGCCGCCCCCAGGCTCCGCTCAGAATGATCGCAAGGGTGGAGCGGATTGCTGGCGGGGATGCTGGGGAATTCCGGAACAATCACCCGCCCCGCCCAGCGACCGGGCGGATCGCGTGCCTATCCGTCCCGCTAGCTATCGGTGTGGTTCATCAGGAGGGGCTGGGTGTTCCAGTAGGAGAGCAGCTCCGCGATGAGGTTCCGGAGCTGGTTGTCGCTCATCCGGCTGCTAACCGGCCGGACCCCCTCGAACGGAAGCGCCGCAAACTTCTCCTTGCTGGCGCTGGAGCGGACATCGGTGCGCCAGCCGATGATGTTGATCTGGGCGAAGACGGTCTCACCGTCGGTCATGATGTAGAGCCCGTAGCCGGGATCCAGGTGGATGCCGAAGTAGCCGCCCTCGTCGACGCTGTCGACGACGATCGGGTATCCCGGCTCGACGCGCCAGGCGTACTCCTGTGCCACCGCCTCGAACATCGGGAGCATGCGCGCCCGCAGCGCCTTCAGTTCCGCCAGCCCGGTCGACTCGCTCGTCTCCGCCTTGGTGCTGCCCGTCACCCGTCACTCCCCGCACTTGCTTGCCGGGCGCCACTCGCGCCCCGGCCGGCTCAGTCGCCGGTCGACTCGACCTCGTCAATTATGTGCGCAGCCGTGGCGCCCTGTCCATCCACGGCGCGGCGTGGCGTCCCGCTCGACGACAACCCGGTCAGCCGGAACCCCGCGCCGACGGCCGGACCCATCAGCAGCGCCGAGAGGATCGTCCCGACGCCGAAGTGGCCCCCGAGCACGATGCCGATCACGACGGCGGCCGATTCGACGAGCCAGCGGACGACGCCGACGGACAGCCCGGTGATCCGGATCAGCGCCAGGTTGAAGCTATCCCGCGGCCCGGCGCCGAATCCGGCTCGGATATAGATCCCCGTGGCGATCCCGAGCACGCCAACTGAGGCCAGCAGCATCGCGACCCGTGCCGGATAGGCCTGCGCCAGCGGCACCCACCCGCTCGCCAGGATGAGGTCCATGAACAGCCCGACCAGGTACATGTTCAGTACGGTTCCGATGCCCGGCCGCACGCCGACCAGCCAGCTCGCCGCGATCATGATGAAGCCCACGATCTGGCTGGCCTGCCCGATCGTCAGCGGGGTGCGTCGCGCGATGCCGTCGTGGAAGACGGTCCAGGAATTCGCGCCGAGGTTGCTCTGTAGGCTCAGCACCAGTCCCAGCGCGAAGAGCGCCAGGCCGGCGATCAGGATCACGAAGTGGATCAGCCAGCGGTACCACTCATCGCGGGTCCAGCCACGCAGGTTGCGCAGTGGCGGCGGTGTGCTGAGCCGCGGCTTCCGCTTGCCCGCCGTCTCGCCCGCCCGGCGCGGGGTGCGGCTGATCCCACTCCTTGCCACTGCTGTCTCCACCGTCAGCCGCGCGGGGCGGCCGTGATCGCATCCGACATCCGGTCATGTCCGATATGGACACGCCGCCGAATATACCACCGAACCAGCCGGAGGATGCCGCTGCTGGAGACCAGATTACCGAGAGAGAGGCGGAAATTTGCAAAGGGGGCTAGCGTTTTGGGCCGAAGTGTGATAATGTTCAAAGTCGATGGCCAAGGTTTCAAAGCGCGTGTCCGCGGTGGCAGCGAGGGCCTGTCTCCGACTTATCTCGCCGAGAAAACCTGAGCCTCACCCAAAACCGGAGAGCCGCCATCGGGGCGGCAAAGCGAAACCAAGGAGATCTCGACGAGATGAGCTTCGCAGACAAGACCCTGACCTGCCGCGACTGCGGCACCGAGTTCGTGTTCACCGCCGGTGAGCAGCAGTTCTACGCTGAGAAGGGCTTCACCAACGAGCCCAGGCGCTGCCCGGCATGCCGGCGCGCGGCTAAGTCGGCCCGCGAGGGCGGCAACGGCGGCTACGGCAGCTACAGCGCCCGCCCGGAGCGCACCATGCACCCGGCGATCTGCAGCAACTGCGGCCAGGAGACCATGGTCCCGTTCGTTCCCCGGAACGACAAGCCGGTCTACTGCTCCGACTGCTTCCAGTCGATCCGCGAGCAGCGCAGCTACAGCCGCTACTAGACGGTAGAATGCAGCGCCGGGAACACCCGGCGCGCCCATCTAGCGACACACGCACCATCCGGTCCGCCCTCAACCGGATGGTGTTGTTGCCTCAAAGAACCCGGCTCGACCGCATTCCACGTCTAACTGGTCTACGCACGACACACGCGGGGCGGCCCGTGCCTTCGGGGGCGGGTGATGCGAGGATCCCGCCGCTCGGCGTGTGCCCGGGGGTGATGGAGTTTGACGAATTAACCATGGATACCTGCCAGCCCCCGCGACTCCCTGCGTGTCATCCTGAGCGGAGTCGGGGGCGGCGGGCCCCCCCCCCCCGCGCCGCGCCGGGCGGCCCCCCGGCGGGGGCGGGGCCCCCCCAGCCCCCCAG
>NZ_JADGHZ010000067.1 GCF_019683595.1 Sphaerobacter sp.
TTCGCGGGGGGGGGGGGGGGGGGGCCTCGCGGCGGGGGCGGGCCGTGTTGAGCGGACCGGCCCCGGTACTGCCCGCGCGTGTGCGCGGGGGGAGATGGCGATTGAGAACTGGGTCGCTCGGTGACTAGAAGATCACCGCGCGATCCAGGACGCGGCGCACCGGCTCGAAGTCGCGCCGCGCCTCCGCAGCGCTCGGCGCGCCGTCCTGCCTGGTCAGCAGGATCGAGCCGTAGTAGCTCTCGAACCCCTCATCGCGCCCACCGCGCGGAGCCAGGATCTGAACCAGACGGGTCAAGCGAGACATTGTTGATCACCTCCGTGGTACGAGGGGCGGCGAACTCGGTGCCGTCCACTGATATTAGTCTATCACCATATGGTGATATAAGCAATAGGTGGTCGGCGCCAGGGGTCCGGGTTGCCCCCTGTCCAAGCGGACATGTCCGTCCCTGTCCGGCTGGGTGGAGGTTGCGGTCGCGCGGTGACACCTGTCGAGCGCGCGGGTCTTCGCGCGAGAATGTGGGAACGGGTTAGGGCAGGAACAGGAGTCCCGAGGCGGGGCGGAGCAGGACCAGGAGTCCCAAGGCGAGGAGGGTGATCCCGACCACCGGCACGAGGCGCCGGCCCCAGCGGGTTGTCTTCTCCGCAACCATGATGGCGGTCAGGCCAATCATCCAGACGATGTTCCCGACCCCGAGGGCGAACATCACCAGCATCAGCGCCCAGCAGCACCCGAGGCAGGCGAGCCCGTGCTTGATGCCGAGCGTCCAGGCCGGGCCGAGGCCGCGCTGGTAGTGCTGCCGCAGGAACGAGAGCGGGGTGCGGCATTCGTGCAGGCAGTTCTCCTTCAGCGAGCTGAACTGGAACGCCCCGGCGAGGAGGAGGACGGAGCCGGCGATGAGCCAGGGCCGCGCGGCGAGCCAGCCCCAGCGGTCGACGAGCCAGTGCAGCCCGGCGTCGGCGGTGAGGGCGACGGCGGCGAAGCCGGTCCAGACGGCGAAGTAAGCCGCGAGGAAGACGCCCAGCACCAGGCCCGGGTGCGCCTGTCCCCGGCTGGCCCGGGCGAAGAGCCGCATCATCGGGAAGCTGGAGGGGAGCATCATTGCCCCGGTCATCAATTGCCAGGCAGCGAGGAAGGCGAGCAGGGTTAGCCAGAAGGGCGCGGTGCCGCCTTCGAGCAGCGCGTCGTGCGACAGCAGCCGGTCGCGGCCGGTGAGCACGGCACCCAGGAAGATGAGCCACGCCAGCACGGCGAGCGCTTCGGCGACGAAGGCGGGACGGGCGACGGTGGCGCGTAGCTGCATGCGAGAAACCCGCCGGTGGAGCGGAACAGAAGCGATGGTCGTTCACGCAGCATAGCGAGCGGCACCCCGGTCGTCTACCGTAGTTGTCAGAATCGTCAGGAACGGGTGGCCGCCGGGACCGGGGCCACCTCCTACGCCGCGATGGGAGTAGTGGTGGCGCGCCCGCGCGCAGGAGGGGTGAAGGAAACGCGGTCTCACCAGCCGTCCAGCGTGATGCCGGTCCAGGGGAGGTAACTGGGGCGGCGGAGCCGGGTGCTAAGGCGCGGGACGAGCACGTACGCGGCGAGGGTCAGCAGCGACCCGGCGATCCCGTCGACGATGTAGTGGTTGCCCGTGCCGACTACGACGATGTTGACCAGCACCCAGTAACCGAGCGCCGCCCAGCGCAGCCGACTGCGGCTGAGCCGGATCACCCCGAGGGCCACGAAGAGGGCGAAGGCGACGTGCATGCTCGGCATCGCCGCGAAGGGGTTGTAGAGGAGCGTGTCGGCGTTTGCGTCGAAGTTCGTGCTGGAAAAGCGCTTGACAGTGTCGACGAAGCCGAGGTCCGGGAAGTAGCGCGGCGGCGCGAGCGGGAAGAGCCAGTACACCGGGATGGCGACGGCCAGCAGCGTCAGGTAGATGTTGCGCGTCTCGACGAAGCGGTGGGGGCGCAGGCAGAGGATGCCCAGGCCGAAGAGCAGCGTCGCCGGGAGGTGCACGTAGACGTAGATCCAGTTGAAGATATCGATCAGGCGGGGATGTTCCAGCACCCAGGCCTGGAGGTGCGCTTCTTGGAAGAGCCCGACCGCCCGCTCGACGGCGATGACCAGCTCGGCGTTTGCGGTCGCCGCTTCGCGCGTGCCCATGGCGAGGCCGCGCAGCACCTCGTGGACCCAGAAGAGCGCGACCACCAGGGCGACCTCGCACACGCCGAAGCCGACCCACTGGAGCAGGCGCTGCCGCCGCTTCGCCGGCAGGCTCCATTGCATCGTGCAGGCACCTCCTCGTTCGCCATCCGGGGCGGACCACCCGCCCCGCGCGTCCGGACGGACCTTCCGCCAGTCCTGTGCCCGGCGTCGACTTCCGCTTGAAGATTGTGGCGAACGTCAGGCCCGCTCGCGAGCGCTGAAGACGACCGGCTCCTCAACGGCCGGGAGTTGCATCGCGCGAGCGGTGCGGCGAACCAGGTCGAGCCAGGCCTTGCGCACCGTCTTGCTGGCGGTGAAGGTCTGGTCGTTCTGGAAGGCGACCAGCCGCTCGCGGTCCAGCCCGAGATCCTCGGCCAGATTGCGACGGAGCTCGCGCCGCCGTTCGTTGGTGAGGGAGAGGAGGTGCTGGAGCTGGTCCACCACGCCGCGTACGGCGTCCGGCTCACGCTCCACGAGCTCCCGAGGCGCCATGAGCAGGTGGGTCGGCAAGGGGAAGCCGCTCAGGATGAACCAGGCTCGCACGAGATCACCGATGTGCCCGCTGTCGGAGGGCCGGAAGGCCGCGGCGCCCTCGCGCACCGCGGCATCGCGCTCGTCGGTGGTGCGATCCCAGCCGGTGACCTGGAAGCCGTAGAAGTGGGTGAGGGTGGCACGGGCGACCGCCTCGGCGGTGCGGCTGACGTCGTCGAGCGCGACCACCGCATGGTCGATCTCATCGGGCCGGCCGGGTGTCCAGACGATGATCGGGCCGTTGTGGTGGGAGACGAGCGCCACGTCAGTGACCACGGCGTAGCGGTCGGCCAGATACACGGCGTCGATGCTGCCCAGGAGCGCACAGGCGCCTCGCTCGGCGACCAGCTCGGCGGTCAGGCCGGGCACCAACTCGATGCCCTCCGACGGTTCGACCCAACCGCGCTCGATGGGGTAGGTGATGGCCGCGGTCGTCAGGCTATGGTCGATCAGACAGAGTCCCACGATGTCCGTATCCTCCGTTGTGCTGCATGCCGCAGGCGACCGGGCGCGCCGCGGTTCGATGCAAGGGGTATACCAGAGTTCGGCCCCCTCGCTCATGCCCAGCTCGTAATGTCCACTGCCCTAAGCTATTGACTTAATGCAATGCCTCCGCTAGTATGTTCCAAGATTCTCACGAAAACCGTTCTGGTGGCGCGATCAGCGACGGTACGACGGTACGCTTTCATTAGTCAGTTCAAGTATCGCGGCGTTGTCACAGGGTCGGGAAGGATCCCGATATCGTGCCGCGGCGTGGATGAATCGAAGGGGTTGGTCCCGCGCGATCGTATCTCCGCTCGCATTCCAGACCGCGCTGCAATCGCATCAGCGAGGTCTCCCCGCGTGCCAGGAGAGCGCCCGAGCGGTGTCTAACAGCTTTCCGATTCCGTCCGCTGCACCGTCGAGGGCGACTCCGCCCCGCTAACGATACCCCGTCTCGAGCGCCGGCATCGTGCCGGCTCCCGGCTGTTGGTTGACCACACGTGCGCCTTGATGAGAGGCGCCAGGCGTTCGTGCGAGCACTGTGGAGGGCGACGATGACCGCGCGATCGACGGAGACATCCCGTGCCGGCTCAATCGGCCGCGGCGAGACCCCCGAGAAGCACCCCAACGACCCGAAGGACAAGGACCCGAAGGATCCGAAGGAGAGTGCCGGCCGGCGCGACTGCTGCGACATCGATATCCGGATCGACAGCGCCAGGGATGTGCACATCTACAACTGCTCGTGCTCGGTGCCGGGCGGAGGCGGCCCGGACATGCCGCCGGAGGGCCAGCCGTGCTATCCGCCGGTGGGCGCCTGCCTCCCGGTGGTGCCCGGTGCGAAGCACAAGCTCGATCGCGATTACAAGCTTTCTCGCCTGGCGGAGCGGGTGCGGGTGCCGAGCGCATTGGCGGCCGGGACCGTCCATCTGATGCGCCGGTTTCTCCTCGGGAAGACCCCGGCCAACCCGCTGGAAGCCGCGGCGTTCGCCACGCTCGGCCAGATGTCGCGCGACATCCTCTCCTGCTCGGTCGCGGCCTTCGACGCCGTGCCGCTGCGCCAGCGCACCCGCCTGTTTGCGCCGTCGCTCGACCTGGACCCGGATCAGCCGCTCGACGAGGCGACGTTGACGGCCGCGCTGGCTGAGGAGATCAAGCAGCGGATCGGGATCCAGGTCTACGACGATCCGAAGGCTGCTGACGACGAACGGCCCGGACGCATCCGCATCTACGAGCCGCAGGGGGAGGACTTCTTCTCCCAGGTGCGCATCTGCGCCATCAACGACCTGCGCACGGCCAACTTCTATCCGCCGCTCAACGCGGGCGACTACCAGCCCGGCGAGGTTCAGCAGGAGTGTGAGCCGAAGATCGTCGATGGCCAGCCGCAGGTCGTGTGTCAGGTGCAGACCACCAACTGTCCGGGCCACACGCTTCCAGGTGGCGCCTGCGCCCGGGTGGTGGATGTCGCGCTGGGCGATAGCGTCGTGCTGCGCGGGGTGAACTTCTTCAGCGTCGATGCCAAGGTCCGGCTCGCCGACCCGCAGACGGGGACAACCGTGCGCGAGGTCGAGGCGCACGTCTGGGGTGATGTGGATACGCCCGTAACCGAGGTGGTCGACGGCCAGACCGTCCTGATCAACGACTGCCGCGTGCAGGACCGCCTCACGTTCCAGGTGCCGAACGATCTCAGCCCAGGGATCTATACCATCCAGGTCGTCCTGCCGAATATCACCGGGATCGACGTCTTCGGCACGGAGCTTGTGTCCAACGTTGAGTTCATCAACGTGATCCCAGCGCCCACGTCGCGCTTCCAGGTCGTGATTGAGGCGATCTACGCGCGCAAGGAAACGTCGCCTGACTGGCTGGGGTCGGACGAGGTCGGGCTGCACACGATGGCGTTCCCGATGGACCTGATGTTCCAGCCGATTGAGCCGATGCAGGAGCAGGCGTTTCAGGACCTGCAGGGCGTCGAGTTCGACACGGGCACCGGCCGCGACGTCACGCGCATCGTGTTCCAGCACGATCAGCCCATCCTGGCGATGGTGCTGGCAGTACTGGGCCATGAGGTTGACAGCCAGCGCTATTACGATCAGATGCTGCGGAGCCAGGCGAAGTACTTCTGGGATCTCGTGAAGGAGCAGGCGGTCTATATCGGCGCGGCGATCGCGGCGCTTGGAGGTATCAGCGCGCTCCTGAAGCTCGGGACAATCGGCCTGATTGCCGCCGGGATCGCGCTCCTTATCACCATCGGCGTCGATGTGATCATCGCCCTCTGGGCGCCGGCCGATCTCATCATCCAGGACAGCATCGGCCTGTCGATCACGGACCTGGCGCGGCTGACCAGTGCCAACGCGCCGCCGCCCGGCTCATCGACCTATACGACCGAGGACGACATCGTCGTCAACGTGAACACGTCGATCCCACCGGTGAAGCGACCGCTCGAGTATGTGGAGGTCCGTGAGTACGTCAGCGACGCCCAGGACAGCCGGTATGAGCTCCGGTTCCGCTATAACCACGTCGCTTGACCGGGGACAGGCATGGGGTTTGACGAATTAGCCTGGTCTACCCGCCAGCAACCCGCTGCCGCGCGCGTGTCATCCTGAACGCAGCGAAGGATCTCTTCGGTGCGTGGCCGACCCGACGCGAGAGCCTTCGCTGCGCCGGGCGCGGCTGGCCGCTGCTCCCGGCTCCGCTCAGGATGACAGCCACCGGGCGACGGGGTTGGTTCCGGCGGATCACGCTCATTCGTCAAACGCCATACTGGACGCTCACGCGGCCAGCGGCGCTAACTCAGATCGCCCGCGCCGGGGATCCAGAAGCGGTCGACCCGCTCGCGCAGCGGCCGGTGGACCGGCTGGGAGAGCGTCGGGTCCGCGGACAGGATGCGGTGGGCCTCCTCCCGCGCGCTCTGCAATGTCCCGAGGTCGCCCAGGGAGGCGAAGCGGAGGTCGGGCAACCCGCTCTGCCGGGTGCCGAAGAACTCGCCGGGGCCGCGGATCTCCAGGTCGATCTCGGCGAGGCGGAAGCCGTCCTGCGTCTCGACCAATGCGTTGAGCCGCCGCTGGCCCTCCTCGCTCACGTCGTCGGCGACCAGGATGCAGACCGAGCGGGCTGCACCGCGCCCCACACGGCCGCGGAACTGGTGGAGCTGCGCCAACCCGAAGCGGTCGGCGCCTTCGATGAGCATGACCGTCGCATTCGGCACGTCGATCCCCACCTCGACGACCGAGGTGGAGACGAGGATGTCGATCTCGTGGTCGCGGAACGCGGTCATGATGGCGTCCTTCTCGGCCGGTCGCATTCGGCCGTGGAGCAGGCCGAGGCGCAGGTCCGGAAAGACCTCGGTCGAGAGGCGCTCGTACTCGGCGGTCGCGGCGCGGGCGTCGATCGCCTCCGATTCCTCGACCAGCGGGTAGATGATGAACGCCTGCCTCCCGGCCTCGACCTCCTTGCGGATGAAGCGGTAGGCGTCAGGGCGGCGGTCACCCTCGATCCAGTGGGTCGCGATCTTCTGACGGCCGGGCGGCAACTCGTCGATGATCGACACATCGAGGTCGCCGTGCAGGACGAGCGCCAGGCTGCGCGGGATCGGGGTGGCGGTCATGACCAGCACGTCCGGGTTGTAGCCCTTCGCGCGCAGCCGGGCACGCTGGACGACGCCGAAGCGGTGCTGTTCGTCGATCACCGCCAGCCCCAGGCGGGCAAACCCCACCCGCTCTTCCAGAATGGCGTGCGTGCCGATCAGGATGTCGATCGTGCCGTCGCGCAGCCCGACGTCGATCGCCTCCCGCTCGCCGGCGGGGGTGCTGCCGGTCAGCAGGGCGAGCCGCGGGCGGCGCTCCTCGGGCAGCACGTCGTAGAGCGAGGAGAAGTTGCGGGCGTGCTGCTCGGCCAGGATCTCCGTCGGCGCCAGGATGGCCGCCTGGAACCCGTCGGCGACGGCGACCAACGCGGCGGCAGCGGCGACGACGGTCTTGCCCGAGCCGACGTCGCCCTGGAGCAGACGGCTGGCCGGGCGCGGGGAGGCCATGTCGGCCAGAATCTCACCCAGGGCGCGCGACTGCGCGGCGGTCAGGGTAAAGGGCAGCCGATCCTCGAAGGTGGCGAGCAACTCCTCGTCGATGCGGAAGGCGTGCCCGGTCTGCGCCTGCCACTCCACCTTGCGCTGCACCAGGCCGATCTGGAGCACCAGGAACTCATCGAAGGCGAGGCGACGGCGGGCTGCCCGCTCGTCCGCCTCGGAGTCGGGGTAGTGGACCGCCTCCAGCGCCTGGGCCAGCGGCAGCAGCCCGTGCCGTCGGCGGATCTCCTCCGGCAACGGGTCGACGATGAGGTGCGCGGCCGCGTCGAGCGCCATCCGGGTCAAGGTGCGCACCTGCTTCTGGTACAGCCCACGTGTCAGCGGATAGATCGGCACCAGCCGGCCGGTGTGGAGCATCTCCGCGTCCAGCAGCTCCCACTCCGGGTTGCGGAGGACGAGCGTGCCTCGTTGGCGCTCGATCCGGCCGCTGACGGCGATCGGCAGGCCGGGGTGCAACTGGCGCGCCAGGTACGGGTTGAACCAGATGGCCTGGACGCTCCCGGTGTCGTCGGCGATCTCGGCGACGACCATCGTCTTGCCGGTGCGCGTGCGCTGCTGGTCGACCGAGACGACCGTTCCCTTGATGGTGCACTCACGATTGAAGAAGAGGCTCGAGCCGATGGGTTCGATCCGGGAGTAGTCCTTGTGGCGGCGGGGGATCAGGTACAGCAGATCCTCGACGGTGCGGACCCCGAGCGCCTCCAACTGCCTGGCGCGTTGCTCCCCGACTCCGGGCAAGGTGGTCACCGGGTCGGTCAGCGCGCTGACCCGGGCCTGTCGCGCGAGTCGCCGGGGCGCGGCGGCGCGTGGCGGCACGCGGGCGCGCTCGACCCGCGGTGCCTGGACATCCCTGGGGGCGGTCGGCGCGGGCACGGTCGGTCGTGGCGGTCGTCCTGCGGCGCGCTGGAGCAGGCGACCGGCCTGGGCCACGCGCTCGCGGCGCTCGTCGATCGAGAGCTGGTCGTAGCCGCGGAAGAGACGGGCCAGCGCCGCCAGCGTCTCGGCCGCGTGGCCGTCGTCGCTGCCCGGCCGGTGGGTGCGCGCCTGCACCGCAACGAAGTTGGCCAGCCCGCCTGCGACGGCGGTGTCCTGGTACCCCTTGCGGTCTTCAAGCGCCAGGATCTTGCGGAGGAGCCCCAGCGGGTCGCCAGGGCCGCGCGTCGTTCCCCTGCTCATGCGGGAAGTGAACGCCGCCGTTCGGCCGGCTGTCAAGCCGGGGCGCCGCCCTCCGCCGCGTGCGCCCGCACCAATCCGCCCACACCGACCAACCCTGGCCCGCCGTAGGTGCCGACCACCGTGCCGATCTGGCCGGTGATCACGTTGATGTCCGGCTGGGCTTCGCGCAGGCGGGCAGCGACCGCCTCGGCCGCGTTCGGGTTGGCGAGATGGAACACCGCAGCGTGGTCCCAGGGGCACTGCTCCGTCACCAGCGCCACGAGCCGATCGAGCGCGCGGCGCATCGTGCGCACGCGCTCCAGCGGTTCCACCGTGCCCCGACGCACCTGCACGATCGGCTTGATCTGCAGCGCCGAGCCGAGCAGCAGCGCCGAGCGACCGATCCGCCCGCCCCGGTGGAGGTATTCGAGTGTCTCAAGGACGGCGTAGAGCCGCTGATCTCCTTTCCGGCGCTCGGCGTAGGCCGCGACTTCGTCCAACGACTTTCCGGCGGCCGCCAGGTCGGCCGCCTCCAGCACGATCCAGCCGAACGTCATCGAGACGGAGTGGCTATCGATCAGGCGGATGCGCTCGGGCGCGACGGCCTGAGCCGCGGCGCGAGCGGAGTTGTAGGTGCCGGAGAGGGCAGAAGAAATGTGGATGGAGACGATGTCGTAGCCGCGCTCGATCAGGTCCCGGTAGACCTCCTGGAAGGTTCCGATCGACGGCTGCGAGGTGCGCGGCAGGTGCCCGTCGCGCAGGAGGGCGAGGAACTGGTCCCGGCTCAGATCGATCCCATCCCGGTAGCTCTGCCCGGCGATTTCGACGATGAGGGGGACGACGGTAAGCGGCCGGTCGCCGATCAGGTCGGGCGGAATGTCGGCGGTGCTGTCGGTGACGACGTAGACCGGGCGTGAGGGGGCGTCGCTCATGGCACCTCCTCGACTGACAGCGGCGCGTCGCCCTCGTAGACGATGACCCCGAGCGCGCCGGGGCCCACGTGCGCAGCCAGGACCGGTGATAACTCGGCGAAGATCATACGCTCACGCGGGCAGCGATCGGCCAGGGCGTCGGCCACGCGCTCAGCGCCGCTGCTGCCGCTCGTCGTAAGTATCGCCAGTTGGTCGATCCGAGGGAAGTCGCGGACGAGTTCGATCAGACCGGCGGTGGCCTTCCGCCGGGTGCGGGTGCGGGCGTGGGGGACGACGACGCCGTCCTCCAGCCGCAGGATCGGCTTGAGCTGCAGCACGGTGCCGACGATCTCGGCGGCGCGGCCGATCCGGCCGCCGCGACGCAGGTACTCCAGCGTGTCGACCAGGAAGACGGCGTGAATGGACTCCATGGCGCGCCGGGTGGCGCGGTCGATCGTCGCCAGATCGTAGCCGGCCTTCGCCAGCTTGGCGGCGCGCAGCACCGCGAAGCCCAGCCCCATCGAGGTGGAGCGGGAGTCGATCACCGAGATCGGCAGGCGCCCGTTGATCGTGTCGCGTGCCAGCAGCGCGCTCTGGTACGTCCCGCTGAGGCGGCTGGAGATGTGGATCGAGATGATGGCGTCGTACTCCTCCGCCAGGCGGTTGAACACCTCCTGGAACCGGCCGACGGAGGGCTGGGATGTGGTCGGGAAGGTGGAGGTCGCGGTCAGCCGTCGCATGAACTCAGCCGGGGTGATGGTGACGCGATCCTCGAACACTTCACCGTCGATGTGGACGGTGAGCGGTACGACGTGGATGTCGTACTCTTCGATCAGCTCGCGCGGAAGATCCGCGGTGCTATCAGTGACCACCGCGACTCGGGGCACAGTTCCTCCTTACCTACTCAAGGGCAATAATCAAGTCGTAATGGGGCTGGTCTCCGGCGGCGACCTCGATGGTCAGATTGGGGTAGGCATCCCCGATCGCCTCAGCGACGCGCCCGGCCAGGTCGGGGCTGGCGGGTTCCCCGACGAAGACGGTGAGCAGTTCGGCCTGGTCTGGGTCGGCCTCGGCCAGCACGGCGAGCACGACGTCAACCGGATCCTCCCCGCCCGCGCGCAGGCGGTCATCGAGGAGGCCGATGAACTGCCCCTGCTCGACGCGCACCCCGTCGATCTGGGCCGAGCGCGTGGCGCGGGTCAGCGCCAGGGAGCGGACCATGCCGAGCGCTTCGGTCATGGCGGCGACGTTCTCCTCCAGATCGGCGTCGAAGTTGAATGCGGTCAGGGCGCTGATGCCCTGTGGCACCGAGCGGGAGGGAACGACCCGGATGGTCCGGTCGGTGAGGCGTTCCACCTGGCGTGCTGTGGGGATGACGTTTCGGTCGTTTGGTAGCAGGATCACCTCTCGCTGGGGCAGCGCGGCGATGACGCGCAGGATCTCCTCGGTGCTGGGGTTGACGGTCGGCCCTCCGGGCACGACCGCGGTGGCGCCCATGCCGCGCAGCACCTCGGTGAGCCCCTCACCGCTCGCCACCGCCACCAGGGCGATGTCGGTCGTGGCGGCCGGGGATGACGCAACGGCTGTCGGGTGCGCGGCGTGCCGGTCTTCCAGGAGCGCGCGCGTCTGGGCGGTCATGTTGTCGATCCGCACCTGGTGCAGCTCACCGTAGCCGAGCGCGATCTCAAGGATGGTGCCGGGGTGCTCGCTGTGGACGTGGATCTTGAGCATCGTCTCGTCGCCCACCACGACCGCGGAGGTGCCCAGCTCGGTCATGCGGCGACGCACCTCCTCCACCGGCAGGTTGTCCCCCGTGAGCAGGAAGTTGGTGCAGTAGCCGAACTCCTCGGCGCCATGCATTTCATCGAGGTGATCGAGGAAGTCCATGGCCGCGGCGGGCGCGGTCGAGACGGGGATGGCTTCATCGGACGGGATCGAGAGCGTGGTTCCCTCGGCAAAGCGCTGGAGCCCGGCGAGGAGGATGGCCAGCCCCTGCCCCCCGGCATCGACGACACCGGCCTGGCGCAGGATGTCGAGCAGTTCCGGCGTCCGCCGCACGGTGTCCTCCGCGGTGTCGAGCGCGGCCGCGAGCACCGTGCTCAGCGCGCTGTCCTTAGCGGCGGCGATCTCGGCCGCCTCGGCCGCGGCGCGAATGACGGTCAGCATGGTCCCCTCGACCGGGTTGACGACGGCGCGGTAGGCGAGGTCGGCCGCGCGGCGCAGCCCAGCGGCGAAGACACGGCCGTCGAGCTCGGCGACCCCCTGGCAGCTCTCTGCGATGCCGGCGAGGATCTGGTAAAGGATGACGCCGGAATTGCCCCGCGCGCCCATCAGTGCGCCGTGCGCCGCCCCGGCCAGCACCTCGTCGGCCCGGGGTTGGCTGCCGTGGTTGAGCCGCCGCGCCTCGCGCACGGCCGCTTGAATGGTCAGGAACATGTTGGTGCCGGTGTCACCGTCCGGGACTGGGAAGACGTTGAGCGCGTTGACTGCGGCCACATGCGGCTCGAAGTGCGCGACGGCGGTTTCCAGCGCCCCGATCAGCGCCGCCCCTGACCACCGTCGTTCCCGATCAACTTCCTCCTCGCGAGCCGCGTGCTCCACGCCATGTGCTCCCTCCCGGGTCATCATCTTCCTCTCTCGCTCCTTCGCGATGATCGCTGACCGTTCCCGAGGCCACCATTGAACGGCCAGTCGACCGCCACCCAGCCAGCGCTTCCCAGTTTGCGCCATCCCCCTTGGCGCGGTACGGTGCTTGTCGCGGCAGATGGCTGTGTGCTATGCTCTCCGGTCGTGGGCGCACTCGACTCAGAACACCTGAGTGCTCGTCTCGGCGCCAATACTAATAGCTGAAACCATACCAGGTAAAGGGGGCCGACTTGGCCGGGAAGTGCGACATTTGCCATCGAACACCGGGTTTCGGCCATAATGTAAGCCATTCTAAGCGCCGGACCAATCGCATGTTCCGTCTGAATATTCAGCGCGCGACCATTTACCAGAATGGCCAGCCGCGCCGGGTGAACATCTGCACCCGCTGCCTGCGCACGCTGACCAAGCCGGCCCGGATGGCGTAACAGCCGCGACCATCTCAAACGTCGATTCCGCGCACCCACGGGAGACCGGGGTGCGCTCGTCGTGTTGCGAGTCGAGTAGTGCGTACTGCGTATCGCGTAGTGCGCGACTGCCGTGGCTCTTGCGGCGTCGGTGGCCCGTGCCTAAAGCGGACGGTGCGAGGGGTTACGCGTCGTGGTCTGGTCCGAAGGTCGGTGACGCGAAGGTTTCCGCGCGGTGGCCCGTGCCCGGGGATGGGTGATGTGACGGATCCCACGCCGTGGCAGGTGCCCGGGGCTCAAGCCCCGGGCTGACAAGGAAAAGCCGGCTGAAGCCGGCTGGGGTACCGCCGCGCACAATCCCTGATGGTGCGGTGTCCGCCCCTCGGCGTATGCCCGGGGCTAAAGCCGCCGGGCTGAAATTGGGTAAGCCCACTGAAGGGGCTCCGATGACCACGCGCGGGTGAACGCGATCCAGCCTCCCGCCGATCCCCGCGTCCCCAGCCCCTTCAGTGGGCTTCGCCTTGTAGCCCGGCGGCTTTAGCCCCGGGCACGGGCCAGGGTGCGGGATCCTTATGCCGCTCATCCCGGGCACAGGCCGGGCGGCGGGGTCCATCCTGCCGAGGCGCCGGCCCTGCTCCGCCCCAGCCGGCTTCAGCCGGCTTTCGTTGTCAGCCCGGGGCTTGAGCCCCGGGCACATGCTACGGCGCGGGATCCGTCACACCACCCGCCCCGGGCTCGCGCAGACCGCGTACGCCCACATGATTCGTCAAATTTCACGTGCCCCAGGCTCCGATCACGACGCGGGATCAGGTCGTCTCGATAATGAGGTAGCGATCGAGCCCGGCGAGGTCGGGGCGGATGGTGATGCGGGCAGTGGGGAAGTGTGCGCGGGCGGTGGCGAGGGCGATGGCGCGCTGGCTGGGGTCGATTTCGCAGCCGACGGCACCGCCCGGACGCAGGCGTGCCGCCACCTGGGGCAGGAGTTGCTCGTAGAGCCCGAACCCGGTCTCTCCGGCGTAGAGCGCCAACTCCGGCTCCCAGGCGATCCCGGCGTGGGCCTGATCGGGACGCAGGTAGGGGAGGTTGGCGAGCACCAGGTCGATGCCCGGACGGCACCAGGACAGAAGATCGCCCGCTACGAATTCGACCCGGCCCGGCGCGAGCCGGTCCCGGTTGGTGGCGGCGACGCGCAAGGCGTCGAGAGAGCGGTCGCTCCCGACCACGCGCAGGGTCGGGTTGTTCGCGTGGGCGGCGAGGCTGACGGCGATCGCGCCGCTGCCGGTCCCGACGTCGACCACCAGGCGATCCCCGCTCCGTTCGCGCAGCCAGGCGAGCGCCCACTCGACCAGGTACTCCGTTTCCGGCCGGGGGATGAGCACGCGCCGGTCGACCAGGAAGTCGAGCCCCATGAACTCCCGGTGGCCGGTGATGTAGGCCACCGGCTCCCCGGCGGCGCGCCGCGCGATCAGGTCGCGGTACCGCTCGACAGTGCCGGGCGGCGCGGGGTCCGGCAGCCGCGCGTAGAGCGTCGCGCGGTCGATGGAGAGCACGTGTCGCAGCAGCACCTCTGCGTCGAGCCGGGCCGTTTCGTCGCCCGCCTCTTCGAGCTGCTGGCGGCCGTCGCGGAGGACTTCGCGGAGGGTGGGAGGGTTAGGGACATGCGTCATGCGTCATACGTCATGCGTCATGCGTGTATCGTGTTGCGTATTCCGTACTGCGTACTGCGTAGGGCTCCCCTCTCCCCTGGTGGGAGAGGGGCTGGGAGTGAGGGGGACGCATGACCCATGACGCATCACGCCCCACGTCCTACGCCCCGTTCAGCCCGGCGGCCTTCAGGCGCTCGGCCTGGTCGGCGGCGCGCAGCTCGCGGATGAAGGTGTCGATCTCGCCGTTCAGGATCTCGGGCAGGTTGCCCAGGCTGAGCTTCAGCCGGTGGTCGGTGACGCGATCCTGCGGGAAGTTGTAGGTGCGGATCTTCTCCGCCCGCTCGCCGGTGCCGACCTGCGAGCGCCGCATGCCCGAGCGCTCCTCGTGCAGGCGCCGCTGTTCCATGTCGTACAGTCGCGCGCGGAGCACCGCCATCGCCTTCGCCCGGTTCTTGATCTGCGACTTCTCATCCTGGCAGGTCACCACCAGCCCGGTCGGCAGGTGGGTGATGCGCACCGCTGAGTCGGTGGTGTTCACGCTCTGGCCGCCGTGCCCGGTGGAGCGGAAGACATCGATACGCAGATCCTCTTCGTCGATCTGGATGTCGACCTCCTCCGCCTCCGGCAGCACCGCGACCGTGGCGGTGGAGGTGTGGATACGCCCGCCCGACTCGGTCACCGGGACGCGCTGCACCCGGTGGACGCCCGACTCGTACTTCAGCTCGCTGTATGCGCCGCGGCCGCGGACCTCGAAGATGATCTCCTTGAAGCCGCCGATACCGGTCTCGTTGGCCGACATCACGTCGATCTTCCAGCCGCGCTTCTCAGCGTACTGGGAGTACATGCGGAACAGGTCGGCGGCGAACAGCGCGGCCTCCTCGCCACCGGTGCCCGCCCGGATCTCGACGATGACGTTCTTCTCGTCGTTGGGATCCTTGGGCACCAGCAACATTCGGATCTCGTTGTCCAGCCGCTCCCGCTCTTCCCGGAGGCGCTTCAGCTCCTCCTCCGCCAGCTCCTCCAACTCAGGGTCGCCGCTGCGGAGCAGCGATTCTGCCTCCTCGATCTCCGCATCCACGCGCTTGCGCGTTCGGTAGGTGGTCACGACCTCTTCGAGGTCGGCCCGCTCTCGCCCGTACTCGGCGAGCTTCTCCGGGTTGGTCACGACCTCCGGGTCGGCGAGCAGCCGATCCAGTTCCTCGAAGCGCGCTTCCAGTTCTTCCAACTTGTTGGTCAGTATCGTCATCGTGTCTCCTCCGTCCGCCGCGATGGCTTCGTCGTTGTGTCGTGTGGGCGCGGTGGGGCGGCTAACCGTGGCTGGACGGAGGCTCCTCCAATCTTCGTGCTCGCACCGCGGACGTGTGCGCGATGGCGTCGAGTGCCAGCGCGACCGCCTGGGCGGGATCCTCGGCGCGGTGGTAGCGCCCCTCCCCACCGAAGCGTACCAGCCTCGCTGCGTCGAGGTCCCAGCTCCCGAGCCCGATGACGTGCTTGCCCATCTTCAATGCCAGCGCGATCTCGGAGAGGGTTCCGAAGCCGCCGCCGATCGCGATGACCGCCTCGCCCGAGGCGACGACCACGGCGTTGCGCGCGTTGCCCAGCCCGGTGCAGATCACGTGCTCGACCCACTCATTGGCCTCACGGCGGTCGGTGCCGGGCAAGATGCCGATCGTCGCGCCCCCGGCGCGTCGCGCGCCACGACAGGCGGCGGCCATGACTCCGCCCCGCCCGCCGCACACGAGCGCGTGCCCGGCGCGTGCGATCCGCTCACCGACCTCCTCGGCCCAGCGGATCTCCTCGTCGGTCGCCTCGTTCGGCCCGCAGACGGCGATCACCCGGCACCCCCCAGCGGGAACTCGTCGACGACGGTGTAGACCGCTCCGGTGCGCCGCAGCTCGCTGCGGAACAGCGTGACCCGGTCGACCGGGATCGGCAGCGGCGGCAACGCGCCGATCTCCGCCAACCGGCGCTCGACATCCCGTAGGCTCCCCAGATCCTCGGGCCGCACGCGTGCCAGCGTCAGGTGCGGGTGAAACGCGCGCTCCTCCGGGGGATACCCCTGCGCCGCGCTGGCCTGCTCGACGGACCGCTGCAGCGCGCCCAGCCGACGGACATCGCCGGCAACACCGAGCCACAGCACCCGTGGGCGCCGCGGGTTGGGGAAGGCCCCGGCCCCTGCCGCCTCGATCGTGAACGGCCGGGACGTGGCCACCGCCGGACGCAATGCCTCCCGCAGCGCCGGGATGTCATCGACCGGCACGTTGCCATAGAACTTCAGCGTGAGATGGGTTCCCTCGGGGTTGACCCACTTCGCCCGCCAGCCGGCGTCCTGGAGCCGATCACGGACGGCGGCGACGCGGTCGCGGACCTCGGGAGGGATCTCGATGGCGGCAAAAAGCCGCCAGACATCCTGCATGGCGGCATCCCCAACACCCGCGGATGGTCGCGGCATTTCGTTGCTAATTATAACCGATTTTTCCGCCCGACTCCACTCCGCTGGTGCGTACAACGGAGCGCAGGCGTCGCGCCGAGCCTCGCCCGGGCTGCGTGCGTAGCTCCCCGCTCCCAGCGTTGGGAACGGGGTCGGGAGTGAGGGCCATGCTCGCAGAGAGATCGGCGCGGCGAACCGCTCCTGGCGATGTCGCGCGCATGAGTTCCGGTGGCGCGGCGGACAACGCCCCATCTCCCGGAGGGCCGGGAGATGGGGCGAGTGGGGTGGTGCTGGCGGATCTACGGCGCGGGGGCTGGGGCGCCGGCG
>NZ_JADGHZ010000302.1 GCF_019683595.1 Sphaerobacter sp.
CCGTCGCCCCAATCCGCCAGCGCCCGCCCCTCCTCGATTCGAAACTCAGGGGCAATGACGGAGGAGCGGTTTGGGTCACGCACGACAACCCGAGGCCAGCGCGTGCGAGGCGAGATGGGCTGTGCGCAGCTCCGAAGGAAGCGTCGGGCTGCCTCTGCGGTCTCCTTTGAGAACGACTCCGGAATGAGCGGTCGCCCGACGCAGACGGAGCAGCGTCCACACGGTCGCGGATCAGGGTCGTCAAGTTCCCGCTGCAGAAACGCCATGAGGCACTCGTCACCCGCCATGAACATCTGCATGCGTGCCTGTTCATGACGACGCAACGCGGTAATGGCGGCGACTCGCGCGCGGTCGGGCCGGTACGGGACGGGATTGCGCACCCACACCCCCTTGAGGCGGCTGACCGGGGCCGGCGACATGACGCTTAGGTACGTCAGCACCTTCTCGATCTCCGAGCGCGACCAGTTGACCCGCTCCTCGAGTTGCGCCACCGTGAGTCCGTCCGGTGCCGCCTCTAGCAGCGAGAGCACCTCCTCCGCACGCCCCTCAGGCGGGAACGCGGTGCGGATGAAGTAGTCGATGATCTCGTCGTCCTCTTCACCACCAAGCAGGACCGCGTACGCAGTTGGCAGAGCACGGCCAGCCCGCCCAATCTGCTGGTAGTACGCAATGACCGAGCCGGGACGCTGGAAATGCACGACGAATCCGAGGTCGGGCTTGTCGAATCCCATGCCGAGCGCGGTGGTCGCAACCAGGACCTTGAGGCGGTTCCGAAGGAGGTCCTCCTCTCGCGCGATGCGTTGCTCAGCGCCGATTCCAGCATGGTACGCAGCAGCGTCGATCCCACAGCACTGCAACCAACTCGCTACGCGATCGGCGTCCCGGGTTGTCAGGGTATAGATGATGCCGCTTCCGGGCATATTCGGCACATGCTCAGCCAGCCAAGCGAGGCGATCCGCTTGGTCCGGCATACGGATGACTTGTAGGCGTAGGCTCCTGCGCCCCAAGGGACCTCGGAGCACGACTAAGTCGGCGCCGACTTGTTCCACGATATCCCGTACCACCCGATCGTTGGCTGTGGCGGTAGTCGTGATAACCGGGACTCCCGGTGGCAGCGAGTTCAGAACGCGCGCGATACGCCGGTAGTCAGGCCGGAAGTCATGACCCCAGTCGGAAATACAGTGCGCTTCATCCACAACGAGTAAGCCAATGCGATGGGCGATCGGCAGCAGCACGTTATCGCGGAACTGGTCGTTGGCCAGGCGCTCGGGCGAAATCAGTAGCAGATCGACCTCATCGGCCAGCAGGCGAGCCCTTACCTCGTCCCATTCGTCCCGGTTGTCGGAAGCAAACGATCTTGCTCGAACACCTAGGCGCGCCGCGGCGTCCCGTTGATTCCGCATCAGTGCGAGGAGCGGTGAGATCAACAAGGTTGGACCAGCCCCGCCATCCCGTAGCAGCCGCGTGGCCAGGAAGTAGACTATGCTCTTGCCCCAACCAGTGCGCTGCACCACAAGGACCCGTGCCCGCCGCTCGACCACCAGCGCGATCGCCTCCAACTGGCCCTCGTGGAACTCCGCGCTAGGATCGTTGAGCGCCTGTCGCAGATAAGCGAGTGCCCGCTCCTTCAACGTCACCCCCCGGCCCTCCCCGGTCAGCTACCAGCGCCTCGCCCAGCGCGAAGTGTCGTGTCGAACACACTCCTGTTTCCCAGCCGAGCCTCCTGGAGTCCTACCCTCCGCCCAGGAGGCTAACGACCTAGACACTGAGGTGACCAGCCCTCATCCAGATTAGTGCCCTCAGGCACCATCCCCCGCGCCCGCGGACGTTCCGGCCACGTCCTCGCGCAGCACCGGCTCGCCGGTGACGGCGACGCGCTCGATCAGGTCGGCAGCCTTCACCGTCCCCGGATTGGCTTGCAGCCGCGCCGCGATTCGCTGCATGCGCGCGCGGCGCGCGTCGTCCCGGAGCAGATCGGTCAGCGCCTCGTGGAACTCGGCGTCCGTGAAGCCGTAGGACGTGAGGCGCCAGCCGAACCCGACTTCCTGCACCCGCTGCGCATTGTCGTGCTGGTCCCAGAAGAGCGGCAGCACGAGCATCGGCTTACCGAAGTGTACGCTCTCGGTGACCGTGTTGTTGCCGCCGTGGGTGACCACCGCGTCCACCAGCGGCAGGATCGACGGCTGCGGCAAGAACTCCTCGCCCCAGATGTTCGGCGGCAGCTCGATCTGGCCCGCCTGCGGCCCGAGGCTCATGATGACCCGGTAGTCCGTCCCGGCGAACAAGTCCACCAGCCGGTTCATCAACTCCGGCTCAGCAGACCCCAGGCTCCCGAGGCTGACGTAGATCAGTGGCCCTTCACCACGCAGCGACTCCGGCACCGAGAAGGGCGGCTCGGTGTCGCGGACCGACGAGTCGAGCCGGTGGTACGTCGCGGGGAGCGGGCGTGAGCGTGGGTAGTCGGCCTCCTCCGGGTAGAGGTAAAGGTTGAGCCAGGGCGACTCGTACATGAACTGGCCGGGCGGCAGCGGCGGGCAGCCGTTCTCCTGGACGAAGGCATGGAAGCGGGCGTACAGGTCGGCGTGACAGCGGTCGTACTCGGCGCGCCACCGCTCCCACTCGGACCGATCGTCGGTCGGCAGGCCGGAAAGCGCCGGCGGCAGGTCCGAGTCGGCGATCTCCAACGGATTGCAGGAGATGATCCGCACCCAGGGGACGCCCGCCGTCAGCATCGCCGGGAAG
>NZ_JADGHZ010000303.1 GCF_019683595.1 Sphaerobacter sp.
AGCCAGTGTCGCCGGGGAGTGCCGTTCCAACACCGCCTGGAGCGCTCCGAGGCGCCGATCAGCCTGTTCGGCGAGTCGCGGACGCGCCTGTCGCACCTGCCGCTCGACCATCGCGCCGATCTGCTCGCGCAGGTCCAGCACCGCTACCGCATGCTGGTAGCCGATCTCCCCATGATCACCCGAGACATCCACCACCCGGACCGTCATCGCGCACCCCTCACCGACCGCTACTCCCGCTCAGTGGGCTGAATCTAGCGCCGCGCCCGCAGGCGCGGGTCGAAGTACTCGGCGAGCGCGTTTCCGAGCAGGTTGAACCCAAGCACGAGGATCGTGATCGCCAGCCCGGCGAAGGTTGTCAGCCACCACGCCTCACGGACGTATTGGCGACCATCGGCCAGCATGCCACCCCAGGTCGGCATCGTCCCCTGGACGCCCAAACCCAGGAAGCTCAGGCTCGCCTCAGACACGACGACCGTAGCCATTTCCAAGGTCGCGATCGCGAAGAGCGGCGGGAGCATGTTCGGCAGCACGTGCCGAAGGATGATGCGCCTGTTCCTCGCGCCGAGGGCATGCGCCGCCTGAACGAACTCACGCTCGCGAATGGCCAGCGCCTCGGCCCGCGCCGTCCGGCAGAAGATCACCCAGCGGCTGAGCACCAAGGCCAGGGTGAGTTTGTCCAGACCGGCACCGAGTGCTGCCGCCAGGGCAATCGCCAACAGGAGGAAGGGAAAGGCCAGCCACGCATCAACGATCCGCATGATGACGTTGTCCACCCATCCACCGTAGTAACCGGCGATCGCCCCGAGGATCGACCCGAACGTCCCGGCTCCGACGACCGTCACCAGTGCCACGATGAGCGAGATGCGCGACCCGTAGATGAGCCGTGAGAGGACGTCTCGTCCAAGGTTGTCGGTTCCCAAGACATAGCCCTCCGGCCCGCCAAGGGCGGTGGGCGGCTTGAGCCGGTTGCTCAGCGACTGCTTCGCAGGATCATGCGGGGCAAGGACGGGTGCAGCGATCGCGCAGACGGTTACGATCAGGAAAACAACGACGCCGAAAATGACCCCCGGATCCCGCACCAACTGGAACCAGCGAGGCCGCCGCTGTATACCAGCGGCCGTTGGGATCCAGGTACTAGCCGCTTCCCCTACCACTCGTCTTGCTCCTCAACTCCATGTCCCCCTGTGCACGTGCCCAGCATCAACGCCGGCAACTCGCCCCTGGCTGGAGGGATGGGACTTACGGAAGCGACGTGCAGGATGGAGCACTCACTGGAGCCGAATCCGTGGATCGACCCAGGCATAGACCAGGTCTGTGATCAGGTTGAGCACAACATAGACGACCGCGAAAATCACCACCACTCCCTGCACCAGGACAAAGTCACGGGAACTGATGCCATGCACGATCAACGACCCCAGACCGGGCCATGAAAAGATGGTTTCGACGATAACGACACCGCTCACCAACCCGCCGATCTGGAGGCCAATCACCGTGATCGTCGGGAGGAGCGCATTCCGGACGGCGTGCCGCAGCACGACCAGATGCTCAGGGAGGCCACGCGCCCGCGCATTGACCACGTAGTCACTCAGGAGAGCCTCGATGGTACTGCTCCGCAGCAGGCGCAGGGTGAAAGCCTGGAGCGACACGGCCATGGAGACCGCCGGTAGGACCAGGTGCGACAGCGCGCTCTTGAAGGCTGCGAAGTCTCTCGCCAGTAGACTGTCCACGGTGTAGAGCCCGGTCACGTGCGGAACCGCGGTCCCGATGTCGATACGGCCGAACTCAGGGAACCACCCAAGGTGCACCGAGACGCCAATGATCAGCAGGATCGCGAGCCAGAACGTCGGCACGGAGACACCAAGCACCGAGATCACGATCGCCAGTCGATCCAGCAGACTCCCACGGAACACCGCGGCGAGGATCCCAGTTGGGATCGCGAACAGCAGCGAGAACACCATGCTCGCGATGGCCAGCTCAATCGTCGCCGGGAGTCGATCGAAGACGAGCGAGCTCACGGGCTGGTTGAAGGAGATGGACGTCCCGAGGTCGCCGCGGATCAACTGGGCCACGTAGCGGGCATATTGCACAGGCAAGGGTTGGTCCAGGCCAAGGCTGACACGGATCTCTTCAATAACCTCCGGCGGCAACGGCTGATCGCGCGTGAAGACGCTGACCGGATCCCCCGGCACGACCCGCATCAGGACGAATACGATGATCGAAACCCCGATCAGAACGGGAATCAGATGGATGAGCCGCCTGAGGATATACGCCAGCACGGACGCCCCTATCGTTCCCGGGAGTGGAAAACGGCAGCCGAGCGAGTCGGGGGCGACCCGCTCGGCTGACCGCGCCGCTAGGCCTCCTCGACCGTTGTCTGGAGAAGATTGAACCGCGAATCAGCCCGCGGATTCCAGTTCTTCACCGACTCGCGCACGCCATAGGTCTCCTCCGGCGTATAGAGGAAGATCCACGGCGCGTCCTCGACGACGATGGCCAGTGCCTGCTCGTACAGCTTCAGGCGGGCTTGCTCGTCAACCTCGCCCGCAGCCTTGGTGATCAACTCATCAAGCTCAGGGTTGGAGTAGTTGGTGTACGCGTCGGTGCGCGTGCTCAGGAACTGGGTGCTGAAGACGGTATCGGCATCCATCTCCGAGACGCCCCAGGAGCTCAGGTACATGTCACTGTTACCCGGCTCGTACTTCGCATAGAG
>NZ_JADGHZ010000068.1 GCF_019683595.1 Sphaerobacter sp.
CCCGCCCACACGCCGCGGCGCGAGCTCGTTCGCACGACCTGCCCCCCTCCCGAACCCGCCGCGGGGGTTCTCGCACCACCCACCCCGGCGTCCGGACCGCGGTGCGCATCGTTGCGTCGCCGATCCCACATTCCGAGGACGGTGAGGGAATCGTCACGTCGACAATCCCCGGCTCGGACCCATGCGGCGCCCTACAAGAGCGGCGGCTGAGGCCGCCGCACTCCATAGCCCGCTTTCATTGTGAGCCCAGGCGTTTTCCCCAGGGCACGGGCCGACCGTACACGCGCCATCGGATCGTCCGAGTCCACGATTCCGCGGACCCGCCCGCAGCGCTCCCACCGCGCCACAGCCATCACGCATTGACAAGCGAATAGTTAGCGTCTAGCATGAACCCAGATGGCACGAACACGTCACGCATGCGGCACCTGCCGCGTTGTGGCGGCCTCCACCCCGCGCGGTGGGCGTCCCGCATCTCGACCGGGAAGGAGGCGCCAGCGACCATACCGCTCATCGCGGACGTCCCGCATCCTCACGCACCAGCGGCGCACACCGACGCCGTACGCAGCCAACGGGGCGGCCGCGCCCGCACTCCGAACGACCTGACTTCGTCGTACCAGGTGGTGGTCAGTCAAGCTGGCTGGCCGCTGCGGGAAGAGGAGTGGTTCCATGAAGGCCGTCGTCTACAAGGGCCCGAACCAGGTCGCCGTCGAGGAAGTCCCCGATCCCAAGATCCAAGCACCCACCGACGTACTCGTCCGCATCACCTCCACCGCCATCTGCGGCAGCGATCTTCATATGTATGAGGGGCGTACCGCCGCCTCACCGGGCATCGTCTTCGGCCACGAGAACATGGGCATCGTGGAGGAGGTCGGGAGCGGCGTCGCGTCGATCAAGAAGGGCGACCGCGTGGTCATGCCCTTCAACATCGCCTGCGGCTTCTGCTTCAACTGCGTGCGGGGCTATACCGGCTTCTGCCTGACGGCGAACCCCGGTTTCGCCGGCAGCGCCTATGGCTACGTCGCCATGGGCCCCTACCCGGGCGGGCAGGCCGAGTTGCTGCGCGTCCCCTTCGCGGACTTCAACTGCCTCAAGCTCCCCGGCCAACCGGGCGATCAGTGGGAAGATGACTTTATGATGCTGGCCGACATCTTCCCCACCGGTTACCACGGGACGGAGCTGGCCGGTGTTCGTCCCGGCAGTACCGTCGCCGTCTTCGGAGCCGGCCCGGTGGGGCTGATGGCGGCCTACAGCGCCCTTCTCCGTGGCGCTTCGGAGGTCTACGTCGTCGACCGCGTGCCGGAGCGCCTTCAGAAAGCGAAGGAGATCGGCGCGATCCCGATCGACTTCTCCAAGGGCGACCCGGTGGAGCAGATCTTCGACATGCGCCGGCAGAACGCGGGCGTCACCGGTGCGATGCGCCCCGGGGAAGAGAGCATGATCGGCGTCATGTGCGGCATCGACGCCGTCGGATACCAGGCGTTCTCGCACGGGTCCGGGACCCAGGAGCAGCCGAACCGGGTGCTCGAAGATCTGATCCGGGTGGTGAACCCGACCGGGCGGATCGGCATCCCCGGGCTCTACGTGCCGACCGATCCGGGCGGCGTCGACCAGGCCGCCAAGCAGGGGCAGTTGCTCCTCTCCTTCGGGAAGCTCTTCGAGAAGGGGATCCGGCTCGGCACCGGCCAGACCAACGTGAAGCAGTACAACGTCTTCCTGCGCGACCTGATCATCTCCGGTCGCGCCAAGCCGAGCTTCGTCGTCAGCCACCGGGTGCCGCTCGAGAAGGCGCCGGAGGCCTACGAGAAGTTCGACAAGCGGGTGGAAGGTTACACGAAGGTCGTGCTCAAGCCGCAGCAGACCGCGGCCGACTAGGTTTGACACGGACGCGGGTACCTGTTACGGTGTTCGCGACAGATCAATAAGCGGCACAGCGCGACGGGAGCCCGGGGACCCGGGCTGAGAGGGTGGCCAGCGATCCGCCACCGACCGCTGAACCTGACCTGGGTAATGCCAGCGAAGGGACGGCTGCTGACCAGACCGTTCAACGGCGCTGTCCGATCGGGCAGCGCCGTTCTCTGTCCCACCGACGGCTCCCCACCCCGCGCGCCCGGGCCATCGCGAAAGGAGTCGGCTGATGGACACGCGGTTCACCGACGAGTTGTGGGAGAGCATCACCCCGATCTACCAGCAAATCCTCGAACACCCCTTTATTAAGGGGTTGACCGACGGCTCGCTCCCCGAACCGGCCTTCCGCCAGTACGTGATTCAGGACGCCCTCTACCTCCAGGACTTCGCACGCTCGATCGCCGCGACCGCCGCCAAGTCGCCCAAGGACGACTGGGCCGAGACGCTGCTGAGCCATGCGCACAACGCGCTGGCCGTCGAGCGTGCGCTGCACGGGGGTCTCTTCAAGGACTGGGGCATCACCACCGAGGAGGTCTACAGCACCCGCCCCTCCCCCTCCAACCTGGCCTACACCTCCTACACCCTTCGGGTCGCCTACCGCGAACCGTTCGAAGAGGCGATGGGCGCGCTACTGCCCTGCTACTGGATCTACTGGGAGGTCGGCAAGCAGCTCGAAGAGGCCGGATCGCCCAACCCCGACTACCAGCGCTGGATCGACACCTACGCCTCCGAGGATTTCGCCGTCCCGGTGCGCGAGGTCCTCGCCATCGCCAATGAGATGGTGGCCGACCTCTCCGAAGCCCGGCGCGCCCGAATCCGCCGCCACTTCGTGACCTGCTCGACCTACGAGTGGATGTTCTGGGATGCCGCCTGGCGCCTGGAGGACTGGCCGGTCAAGGGCCGGGAGTGATCGCGACTCTCCCTCTGTCCCCCGCCCCACCCGTGGGGCGGGGGCATCCTTTCCTCCCACGACTGGGATTTCCCACCGACAGGTGATCCGCCCATACGTGCTGTAACCACGTCGTCCAAACTGCTTCCCCGCGATGAGAAAGTGAAGTACCGTAGGGAAACGCTGGGCACGTTCAGCAGGCTCAGCGTCGTGGGCCGGGGGTGCTCACACACCGGGTGGCCACCCGGTCTTGGTGTGGCACGTAACGGGGCCCGGCCGCGGCGCGGGGACGTGGATTCGGGACGGAGTGGAAGGGGAGCCTGATGAGTAACCGTGGAGTGCAGGCGGCCGAAGCCGAGAAGGAGCGCAGCCTGACGCGAACCGCCGGCATCGTGGCCTTCGTGGTCGGGATCATCGCCGCGATCATCATCAACCTCACGGTTGAACCCCCGAGCGTGTGGGGTCTCGTCCCCATCGTGCTCTACGCGATCCTCGCCCTGCTGGGGCTCGACATCGTCCTGGCGACGCTCGGCGCGCTGATCGCCGCCGTGATCATGACCGGAACCGGGCCTCTCGCGCTGAGCGGGCTCTTCGCCCAATCGCTCGGGTCGTTCATCGTGACCGTCGGCCTGATCATCATCCTCGGCGGTGGGCTCGGGCAGGTCACGCGCGAGACCGGCGTTGCCGAGTACCTCGTCCGCCTCATCACCCAGACCATCGGCCTGCGGACACGGACGCGGGTGCAGCTCGGGATCATGTTGACGTCGACGATCCTCGTCGGCGCGCTGGGTACCCTCGCGGGCGCGAACGCGATCCTGGCACCGATCGTGATCCCGATCGCGGCGGCGGTCGGGTTCACCCCGGCGGCGCTCGCGGTCATGCTCCACGCGGGTGGCGCGCCGGGGCTCTTCATCGGCCCGTTCACCCCGCCCGTCGTCACCCTCACCGAAACCGCCGCCGTGAACTACGTGCCGTACCTCGTCGCGGCGGGACTCCCAATGGCGATCACCACCTGGGTCGTGGGCTTCCTCATGGCGCGGTGGATCCAGCGCCGGACCGAGGGGTCGCAGGCCTACGATGAGGAAGCGCTCGCCACGGTGGAGCAGAAGACCTTGGGCGAGAGTGCCCGCCGCGGCACGTTCGCGTTTGTCCTGACCCTCGCCGTCATGGTGGCCTACGGCATCCGGGCGGAGGCCGGGGCATCCTTCGCGATTCTCGTCATGCTGGTCACCTCGTTCACCACCGGGCTGGCGGGGGGCATGAGCCTCGAGGGGATCCTGCAGGCGATCTATCGCGGCGCTTCCGGTCTCGTCTGGTTGTTCCTGCTCTTCTGGCTCTTCAACCCGCTGATCGAGCTGGTCGGGAAGATGCAAGCCTACGAGGCACTACTGGACGCCGGGGAGCCGATCCTTGCCGAGATCGGCGGCTACGGCTTCGCTCTGGTCGCGCTCCTGATCGGGTGGCTCGGCGTCGCCGGGGCCGCGGTTGCCCAGGTCGTGTTGATGAACGAGGTTTTCGGGCCGACTGCGCAAGCGCTGGGGATCCCGGCGCTCGCGTGGGTGCTGGTCCTCCTCGGTTCCTCGCAGATCGACTGGTTCGGGCCATTCCCCAACGCCGACATGATCGGGCAGATGGGCCTGGCGCGATCCCGTGACCTGCGCTCGATGCTGTACAACGGCTGGGCCATCCTGGCCGCGAACCTGGTCCTGTTCGTGATCCTCTTGTGGATCCTGATCTAGGGTGAACTGGGAGGCCCCGGTGGTGAACCTGACCGCGGTGCGGACCGAGCTCGACGACCTAATCCGGCGTGCGCCGGGGACCGTCGGGCTCGTGATCGAAGACCTCGCGACGGGCGAGCGGCTGGAGTGGTCGCCGGAGGCGCGCTTCCCGTCCGCGAGCATCATCAAGATCCCCATCCTGGTCGAGGCACTTCGCCAGGCGGAGGAGGGGACCGTCCGTCTCGATCAGATGGTCCCGGTGCCGGACGACGCGAAGGTCGGTGGCTCCGGCATCCTCAAAGAGCTGACCAGCGTCGAGTCGCTCTCGCTGCTCGATCTGCTGACGCTCATGATCGTCGTCAGCGACAACACGGCGACGAACCTCTGCATCGACGTCCTCGGCCTGGAGACAATCAACCGCACCATTGCCTCGCTCGGGCTGACGGGCACCCAACTGCAACGCAAGATGTTTGACTACGAGGCACGCGATCGCGGGCTGGAGAACATCACCACCGCGGCGGACATCGCGCGCCTGCTCCGGCTGATCGCGACCCGGCAGATCTTGACGCCGGAGGCGTGCGACCTCGCGATCGACATCATGGCGCGCCAGCAGGTGCGCGACCGCCTGCCGCTCTATCTGCCGGACGACATGCGCGTCGCGCACAAGACCGGTGAGCTGCCCGGGGTTCGGCACGACGCGGGCGTGATCTTCTTCGACTCCGGCCCGGTGATCGTCGTGGCCCTGACCCAGGGCTTCCCGGATCCGCTCTCGCAATCGGTCTTCGGCGGCGATGCCAGCGCGCTGATCGCTCAGATCCCACGCGTGCTCCTCAAGCATCAGCGCCAGTGACACCGAGCGGTCTGCCATAACGCCCCGCGAACCGGCGCCCGCACCCTGGTGATCACCCATCCGGGGTGCGGGCGCTACCTACCCGCCTGGCACACGGGTTGCAACCCCGAGCCCCCGACGGACGTGGCGACCGGGCCTCGGAGGGAGCGGCGGGATGAGCGATCGGGCGAGCGGCACGACAGGGCGCGTGGTCTTTTTCGAGACGGACTCGCGCGAGCAGGCGTACTTCGGGGAGGCACTTGGGTCGCTGGACCCGGTCTTCCACAGCGAGCCATTGGACGAGGGCAACGCGCACTTGGCGGCGGAGGCTGAGATCGTATCGGTCTTCATCCACTCGCGGCTCGACCGCCCGACCCTGGAGCGCCTACCCCGGCTGCGCCTGATCGCCACCCGCTCGACCGGCTACGACCACATCGACCTTGCGGCCTGCGCCGAGCGCGGCGTCGTCGTGGCGAACGTCCCCTACTACGGCGAGACGACCGTCGCCGAGCACACCTTCGGGCTCATCCTGGCGCTTTCCCGTAACATCCACCGCGCTTACGTCCGCACACAACGCGGCGACTTCTCGCTGGCCGGCCTGGAGGGATTCGACCTGAAGGGCAAGACCCTCGGCGTGGTCGGCACGGGCAGCATTGGGCTCCACGTCATCCGGATCGCCAAGGGCTTCGGCATGGAAGTCGTCGCCTACGACGTGCGGCCGACCCGGATCCTGCCCGAGGTGCTCGGCTTCCGCTACGTCCCGCTGGACGAGCTGCTGCAGGAGTCCGACATCGTGAGCCTGCACGTCCCCCACCTCCCGGCGACGCACCATCTGATGAACCGCGAGACCTTCTCCCGCATGAAGCGCGGCTCGCTGCTGATCAACACAGCCCGCGGCGGCCTCGTCGACACCGAGGCGCTGATCTGGGCGCTCGATCAGGGGATCCTCGCCGGTGCCGGTCTCGACGTGCTGGAGGGAGAGGAGTTGATCCAGGAGGAATCGCAACTCCTGACCGAGCCGGCGGTGGAAGACAAGCTACGGGCCGTGCTGCGCCAGCACCTGCTGGCTCGCCGCGAAAACGTGGTCATCACGCCCCACATCGCGTTCTACAGCACCGAGGCCGTGCACCGCATCATGGACGTGACGATCGAGAACGTCAGAGCATTCCTCGACGGCACCCCCCAGAACGTGGTGAGCGCCCCCGCCCCCGCGCGGGCGTGACGTCTCCGCCCCTGCCCTGCCGCTCCGGGCAGGACTCGACCTACCCAAACGACCGGTTTGCCCCACGGAGGCCCGGTGGTAGGCTTGCCGCGCCGCGGAGATCTGGAGAGGGGGGCCGATGCACCGTGGACGACTGATGGGCCAATTCGACAAGCCGGAGCAGGCAGCTCGCCCGGGCACCTTCCGGCGGGTGGTGACCTTCTTCCGACCCTACTGGCAGCAGATCGCCCTCGTGCTGGTTGCCATCCTGATCACCTCCGGCCTCGGCCTGATCAACCCGTACCTCCTCAAGTTGATCATCGACACCGCGATCCCCCAGCGCGACATGATGCTGCTAAACCTCTTCGTCGGGCTGATGATCGTCGTGCCGATCATCTCCGGGTTGATCGGCGTCGGGCAGAGCTATCTGAGCAACGTGGTCGGCCAGCGGGTCATGCGCGACCTGCGCAACGCGCTCTACGCCCACCTGCAGCGCATGCCGTTGCGCTTCTTCACCATGACCCGCACCGGGGAGATCCAGAGCCGTCTCGCCAATGACGTCGGCGGTATCCAGCAGGTGGTCACCTCGACCGCCGCGACGATCGTCAGCAACATCGCCACCGTGGGCAGCACGATCGTGCTCATGGCCGCCATTGACGTGCAACTCACGCTCCTGTCACTGGCGCTTGCACCGATCTTCCTCATCGTCACCCGCCGGGTCGGCGCGCTGCGGCGTGAGCTCTCGACCTCCACGCAGCGCAGCCTGGCCGACCTGACCGCGATCACCCAGGAGACGCTCTCCGTCTCAGGCGTGCTCCTGACCAAGACGTTCGGGCGCCAACGCGAGGCGACCGAGCGCTTCGCCGCTGAGAACGAGCGCCTGGCCGGGTTGCAGATCCGCCAGCAGATGATCGGCCGCTGGTTCTTCATGGTCATCAACGTCTTCTTCTCGATCACCCCGGGCCTGGTCTACTGGGTCGCCGGGCGGTCCATCATCGGCGGCGACAGCGAGCTGACAATCGGTAGCATCGTCGCCTTCACCACGCTCCAGAGCCGCCTCTTCTTCCCGCTGGGACAGCTCCTCAACGTCCACGTCGACGTGCAGGGAGCGCTGGCACTGTTCGACCGCATCTTCGAGTACCTGGACCTCCAGCCGGAGATCACCGACCGGCCCGGTGCCCTGGAGCTCGATCCCGACCGCGTGCGCGGCCGCGTCGAGTACGACCACGTCAGCTTCCGCTACGACTCCGCCCCGCCCGGGAGCGACGACGCCTCCGAGCGGCCGCTGGCCCTGAATGACGTCAGCTTCACCATCGAGCCGGGGCAGCTCGTCGCGCTGGTCGGGCCGAGCGGCGCCGGGAAGACGACCATCACCTACCTGCTCCCCCGGCTCTACGACGTTACGTCAGGTGCGGTGCGGATCGACGGGCACGACGTGCGCGACGTGACGCTGGAGAGCCTGGGCCGGGTGATCGGCTTCGTCACCCAGGAGACCTACCTCTTCCACGCCACCGTCCGCGAGAACCTCCTGTACGGCAAGCCGGACGCAACGCAGGAGGAGATCGAGGCAGCCGCGCGTGCCGCAGCCATCCACGACCGGATCATGGAACTGCCCGACGGCTACGACACGGTCGTCGGCGAGCGGGGCTACAAGCTCTCCGGCGGGGAGAAGCAGCGCCTGGCGCTGGCGCGCGTGATCCTCAAGGACCCGCGCATCCTGATCCTGGACGAGGCGACCTCAGCCCTCGACACGCACTCGGAGCGGCTGATCCAGGCCGCCCTCCAGCCCCTCATGCGCGGCCGGACCACCATCGCCATCGCCCACCGGCTGAGCACCGTCCTCGCGGCCGACCAGATCCTGGTCGTCGATCAGGGCCGCATCGTCGAGCGCGGCACCCACCAGGAACTCCTCGCCCGCGACGGGCTCTACGCCTCCCTCTACCGCGCCCAGTTCGTCACCGACGACGCTCCGGCCACGCTGAACGGCGGGGTTCGTCTGGACGAGGAAGTCCCGGCGGCCGAGTAGGGCGGCTTGATCTGACGGTACAATGCGAATGCAGAGCTAGTCAGCGCCGCGGGAGGGCAACGCCCGACATTGGCACGAGCTCGGGAGATATCTCTCATCGGGCAGCGCCGCGACATCTACCGCCACCTCTCTCGGCTGTCTCACTGACGCGCCAGGCCCCAGCGTTCTCCATGTCATTCAGGCGTTCCACCTCCGTAAAGCACCAACGGAGCCAGACGGTCTGCTCGCCGCCCCATCCCCTAAGTTCGGTCCAACCGGCAGGCGAGTCGAACCGGCCACGCAGCGAAGGTTGACAGCAATCGAACGACGGTGACCGGTCCACGTCCCACGGTCTCTCGTCAAACTCCATCAGCCGGCTGGGGGACAGCACTCACACCCCGGCGTTGGGTGTGCACCGCCTGGCGCGTGCCCGGGGCTCAAGCCGCCGGGCTGACAAGGAAAGCCGGCTGAAGCCGGCTCTTTGAAGTGAGGCGGCCCCAGCCGCCGCTTTGGGATGGCGCCACATCAGTCGCGCGTCGGGGTTGGTGCCGCTCCGGTCGCCGCGGTGGGTGGTGCGAAGGATCCCGCGCCGTGGCGCGGGGATCCTCACGCCACCCGTCGCGGAGGGGGCCGCAGCCGCACGAGTCCATGGTGGCGGGCTGGAGACAGGCCAGCCGGAAGACCGGGCGGGGCCCAGGTACGCACACGCGCCTATACCTGATGGATAGCGTCCGACCTCCTTTCAATGTAGATGCGCCATAGCAGCCCTATCAGGACAGCTTCGCAGGCATTACCGCGCATTTATCCCTCCCCAAACATCCAATCGTCCCGCTTCCTCGTACTGCCACCGATGCGGGTTCATCGGGTGGGGATGGGAGAGGCGCATGGCGGCGATCCCGAAGACAGCATACGCGGCGACTCAGCCCGCGGACGCGCCTGCGTCGGCCGCCGATCGCGCCGCGCTGGCGCGCGCGGCGGTGCGGGCGGTGGCCTACGGCGACGTCTTCGACTATCCCCTCACCGCTGCCGAGGTGCACCGGTATCTCGTGGGCGTGGCAGCGACACCCGCGGAGGTCCACGCGCTGCTGCGTGACCCGGCGACGCGGCCCGCGGCGATCGCGACCTACGACGGCTACTTCATGCTCCGGGGTCGGGAGGGAATTGTCGCGACGCGTCGCCGCCGGGCAGCGCTGGCCGCACAAGTCTGGCCGCGCGCCGTGCGCTACGGGCGCGCCATCGCCCGGCTCCCCTTCGTACGCATGGTCGGGATCACCGGCGAACTCGCGATGAACAGCGTCGACGACGGCGCGGACATCGACTACCTGATCGTGACCGAGCCGGGGCGCCTCTGGCTTTGCCGGGCGCTCATCATCGGCATCGTCCGCCTCGCCCGCCACGGCGGCGACATCATCTGTCCCAACTACCTGCTCTCCGAACGCGCCCTCGTGCTGCACGAGCGGAACCTCTACACCGCCCATGAGATGACCCAGATGGTGCCGCTGAGCGGGCTGGAGATTTACGCGCGGCTGCGCCGGCTCAACGACTGGACCGCGCGCTTCCTGCCCAACGCCGAGGGACCGCCCTCCCTGGTGACAACCGACGTCCCAGTCCACGCGGTTGCCCGCGTGCTCGCCGAGGCACCGCTGCGATCGCCGGCTGGGGAGCGGCTGGAGCGTTGGGAGCGGGGGCGGAAGATCCGGCGGCTGAGCCAGGCGCACGGGCCGGGTGGGGAGGCGGCGTTCTCGGCCGACTGGTGCAAGGGCCACTTCGACGGCCATGGCCGCCGCACACTGGCGGCCTACGCGGAGCGACTGCGCGCGCTCGACCTGCTGGATGCCGACGAGGGGTGGGGAACGTGAGCGAGGTGCTGCTGGGTCAGTCCTACTACCTGCGGTTCGACCCCAAGCTGTGGGAGGCGATGCAGCCCTACCCGCCGCTCGGGACCCTCTACGCTGCGAGCTACCTGCGATCCCGCGGCTACGACGTGGCGCTCTTCGACGCCATGCTCGCCGAGTCGGAGGCGGAGTGGACGGCGGCGCTCGACCGGGAGCGCCCGCGCTTCGCCGTCCTCTACGAGGACAATTTCAACTACCTCTCCAAGATGTGCCTCCTGCGCATGCGCGAGGCGGCGTTCACCATGATCCGCGCCGCGCTCACGCGCGGCTGCACCGTGATCGTCGCCGGCTCCGACGCCACCGACCATGCCGCGCGCTACCTGCAGGCCGGGGCCGACTTCGTCCTGATCGGCGAGGGGGAGTACACGCTGGCCGAACTCCTCGACCATCTGACCGGCCGGAGCGACATGCCACGGGAGGAGATCCTGGGTCTGGCCTACCCCGATCCGGCACAACCCGACGGGGTCACGCGCACCCCACGCCGGCCGGACATCCGCGACCTCGACGCGCTGCCGTTCCCGGCGTGGGATCTGGTGGATGTGCCGCGCTACCGCAACATCTGGCTGCGGCGGCACGGGTACTTCTCGATGAACATGGTCACGACCCGTGGCTGCCCCTTCCACTGCAACTGGTGCGCGAAGCCGATCTGGGGCCAGCGGTACAACGCCCGTAGCCCGGAGAACGTCGCAGCCGAGCTGAAGTGGTTGCGCGACACCTACCAGCCCGATCACATCTGGTTCGTCGACGACATCATGGGTCTCAAGCCGGGCTGGCTCCAGCGCTACGCGGACGAGGTCGAGCGGCTCGGCATCCGCACGCCCTTCAAGAGCCTGCACCGGGTGGATCTCTTGCTCCGCGGCGACACGATCGAGGCACTGGCGCGCGCTGGCGCGCAAATCGTCTGGGTCGGAGCCGAGTCCGGCTCGCAGGCCATCCTCGACGCGATGGAGAAGGGGACGAAGGTCGAGCAGATCGCGGAGGCGGCCCGGCGCCTGCACGCCGCGGGCATCCAGGTCGGGTTCTTCCTCCAGTTCGGCTACCCCGGTGAGACCCGCGCCGACATCGAGCTGACGCTGCAGATGGTGCGCGACTGCCAGCCGGACGACATCGGCATCTCGGTCGCCTACCCGCTGCCGGGGACGCCGTTCCACGAGCGGGTGAAGGATCAGCTCGGGGTCAAGCAGAACTGGCTCGACTCCAACGACCTGGCCATGCTCTACCGCGGACCCTTCACCACCGAGTTCTACCGGCAACTCCACGTCGTGGTGCACAAGGAGTTCCGGATGCGCAAGCACTGGCGGGTGCTCCGGGGACTGGCGCGGCGGCCGGGCCAGATCCGTCGCCGCCACCTGCGCATGGCGGCCGCGGCGGCCTTCTACGCCGCGACGCTGCCGCTGGAGCGTCGCCGCCTCGACCGGCTGGAGAGCGTGCCGCACCAGGGTATGGGGCCGCTGAGGCCCGGCATCTCGCCCGAGGAAGCGGCCATCCCGACGCCGCAGTCACCGGCCAAGGGAGACTGAGCAGCCAGTCGGGAGCGCCGGCCACTTGTTTCCGCGGTAGCCGTAGGGGAGACGGTCAGGACGCCAGGGCTGCCGCGACGACGCCAGAGGGAGGGCATCAGGCACCATGGATATCCTGCTGACCCACGGTTATTTCCTTTACCAGGATCCGCACGAGTTGCAGGTCATGAAGCCCTACCCCACCCTCGGCATCCTCTACATCTCGGCCTACCTGAAGTCGCGCGGGTTCGACGTGAAGGTATTCGACTCCACCTTCAGCAGCCCCGAAGAGCAGCGCGCGTACCTGGAGCGCGAGCGCCCGCCCGTCGTCGGCGTGTACGCCAACCTGATGACCCGCCCGCGGGTGATCCAGACGATGCAGGCGGCCAAGGCGATCGGCGCCACGGTCATCGCCGGCGGGCCGGAGCCGGCCAACTACCCGGAGGAGTACCTGGCACGCGGGGCCGACGTGGTGGTCATCGGCGAGGGCGAACTGACGCTCGAGGAGTTGCTGCCACACCTGGCCCGCTACGGGCCGAACGGCATGGAGCACATCCAGGGCATCGTTTACCGCGACGGGGACGGCCGGCTGGTCCGTACCGAGCCGCGGCCCTACATTCCCAAGCTGGACGAGCTCCCCTTCCCCGACCGCGCGGCGATAGACATCCCACGCTACGTGCGCACCTGGCGCGAGCACCACGGGATGGGCTCGGTGTCGCTCATCACCGCACGGGGCTGCCCCTACACCTGTACCTGGTGCAGCCATGCCGTCTACGGCTACAGCCACCGGCGCCGTTCGCCGGAGAACGTGGCCGATGAGCTGGAGCACATCATCGAGATCTACCAGCCCGACATGGTCTGGTACGCCGACGATGTCTTCACCATCCACAAGGGCTGGTTCTTCCGCTACGCCGCCGAGCTGAAACGCCGGGGTATCAACATCCCCTTCGAGACGATCTCCCGCGAGGACCGGTTGAACGAGGAGATCATCCGCACCCTGAAGGAGATGGGCGCCTTCCGTATCTGGATCGGCGCCGAGTCCGGCTCGCAGCGCATCCTCGACGCCATGCGCCGCCGCACCAAGGCCGAGCGGGTGCGAGAGATGGTGCACCTGCTCCAGCGCTACGGGATCGAGGCGGGCATGTTCATCATGCTCGGCTACGAGGGGGAGGAGATGCCTGACCTGGAGGCCACGGTGGAGCACCTGAAGGCATCCAACCCCGACCTGTTCCTCACGACCGTCGCCTACCCGATCAAGAACACGCCGTACTACGAGGTGGTCAAGGACCGGGTCATCCCGCTCAAGCCGTGGGACGAAGGGTCCGACCGGGACTTCACCGTGGCCGGGCGCCACTCGCGCCGCTTCTACCAGTACGCCACGCGCTGGATGGTCAACGAGGTGGCGGCGCACCGGGAGCGCCAGCAGGCGCAGCCCAACTACCGGCGCCTCGCCAAGGCGATGGTGAATGCACGCATCGGCCGGCTGGGGATGCTGGTGACCCAGCACGAGGTGGAGCGAGGGCAGTGATGGCTGCGCCCGCGGCACCCTTCGACGCCGCCGCGCCGAGCTACGACGCGGTTTTCTCCCACCGCACGCTCGGGCGTCTCCTGCGCGCCGTCGTGTGGGAGCACCTGGACGCCACCTTCCACCCAGGCAACCGCGTCCTCGATCTGGGCTGCGGCACCGGCGAGGACGCTGTGCGCCTGGCTCAGCGCGGCATCGACGTGCTCGCTACCGATGTCTCGGCCGGGATGCTGGCCCGCGCGCACGAGAAGGCAGAGGGTGCCGGGGTGGCCGACCGCGTCCATCTGCTCCAGCTCGACCTCCGGCAGCACCCGCTGTCCCTGCCCGCGTCGTGGCGGGGGTCGGACTGCATCGACGGCGCCTTTTCGTCGTTCGGCGCGCTCAACTGCCTGCCCGACCGGCGAGCGCTCGCGTCCACCCTCGCGGCCTGGGTGCGCCCGGGCGGGCGGCTCGTCCTGGTGTTGATGGGTCCGCTCTGTGCCTGGGAGATCGGCTGGCACCTGATCCGCGGCCAACCCCGGCGCGCGGTTCGGCGCCTCGCCGCGGGCCGGGACGGCACCCTGGCCCACACGGGCGGCGGGGCCTCCGTGCGCGTCTGGTATCCAACTCCCCGGCGACTGCGCGCGGAGTTTGCCCCCGCGTTCCGGCATGTCCGCACGGTCGGGATCGGCGTCCTGCTGCCGCCCTCGTATCTGGCCGGGCTGGTGGAGCGGTGGCCGCGCACATTCACCCGGCTGGCCGCCATCGAGCGCCGCATCGCCGGCCGGTTCCCCTGGCCCTGGCTCGCCGACCACTACCTGATGGTGCTGGAGCGCACCGCCGCCCCGGCGGGTACGCGACCGAACGGGGAGGATCGACCTTGATCACGGGCGAGCAAGCAACCACCGCCGCGCGCATCGGTGACCTCACCCTCGCCTGTCCCCGCTGCCGCGCGCCGCTGGTGCCGGACGGGGACAGCGCCGTTCGCTGCACCGTCGAGGGAGACCGCTTCCCGAACGAAGACGGAATCTGGCGCTTCCTGCTGCCCGAGCGCGAGCGGCGCTTGGCCCAGTTCATGGCCGAGTACGCCGCCGTGCGCCGTGCCGAGGGCCGCGGCGACGACGATCCCAGCTTCTACCGCGCCCTCCCCTTCCACGACCTGACCGGCCGGTTCGTGGACGACTGGCGCATCCGCGCCGTCAGCTACCAGGCGCTCGTGAACCGTGTCCTCCCGCCCCTGGAGACCCGGTGGCGCCGGCCGCTACGCATCCTCGACCTCGGCGCGGGCAACTGCTGGCTCAGCTACCGCCTCGCGCGCCGCGGGCACAGCGTGGTGGCCGTGGACCTCCTCACCGACCTGCGTGACGGCCTTGGCGCTTATGCCCACTACGACGCCGTCTTCACGCCGGTACAGGCCGAGTTCGACCGCCTGCCGTTCGCCGACGGTCAGGCCGACCTCGCCATCTTCAACGCATCGCTCCACTACTCCCCGGACTACGCGACGACGCTGCGGGAGGTGCTGCGCGTGCTGGCGCCGGAGGGGCAGGTAGTCATTCTCGACTCCCCGGTCTACCGGGACGCACGCAGCGGCGAGCAGATGCTACGGGAGCGGGAGGCCGAGTTCACCCGGCGCTTCGGCTTTCCCTCCAACAGCTTGCCCAGCGAGGGGTACCTCACCGTCGGCCGGCTCGACTCGCTCGCCGCCGCGCTCGGCCTCCGCTGGCACACCCACGAGCCATGGTACGGCTGGCAATGGGCGCTCCGACCATGGAAGGCCCGGCTCCGGGGCCGCCGCGAACCGGCCCGGTTCCTCGTGATCACCGGGGAGCGCGCCGAGCCGCTCCGCCCGGGTCCACCGATCGCCCGCCACACCCGCGCCACCCGCGCGCTCTGGCGCCGCTGGCTACGCGGGCGAGCACGCCTCCTCGGCCGGGATCGCTTCGACCGGGCGCGCCTGGAGCGCGTCGCGGGCCGCGACATCGTCGTCTTGCCCGGCGTCTTCAACCCGGTGCTCTTCCGCACCGGCGCCTACCTCGCCGAGGTGGCGGAGAGCCTCGTCCCGCTGGGCGGCAGCGTGCTCGACCTCGGCACCGGCTCCGGCGTGGGGGCGATCGTCGCCGCCCGCCGCGCGGCGCGGGTCGTCGCCGTCGACATCAACCCGGCCGCCGTGCACTGCGCCCGGATCAACGCCGCATCCAACGGCGTCGGTGACCGGGTCGAGGTGCGGCAGGGCGACCTCTTCACCCCGGTCGCGGGTGAGCGCTTCGACCTCGTGCTGTTCAACCCGCCCTTCTACCGGGGCACGCCGCGCGACGACGCCGATCGGGCCTGGCGCTCGGAGGACGTCCCGGAGCGCTTCGCCGCCGAACTGGCAGCGCACCTGGCACCAGGGGGCAGTGCCCTCGTGGTCCTTTCGTCCGACGGCGACGCGCCCGGTTTCCTCCGTGCCGCATCCAGCGCGGGTCTGGCGATCGAGGTGATCGCCGAGCGGGATCTCATCAACGAGGTGCTACGAATTTACCGGATAACCGCGCCGCAATCGTCTCCCCTCTCCCCGGACGGCGAGAGGGGTCGGAGGTGAGGGCCGGATACCGATGCTGATCCTCTACAACCCGCCCAGCAACGCCCGGCGCAAGCCGGTGCTCCCGATGTCGCTCCTGGCACTCGGCGCCTTGCTGGAAGGCCGCTACGACTATCGCATCGTCGACGGCAATCTCGAACCCGACCCGGCGGCCGCCCTGGACCGTGCCATCCGCGAGACCGGGGCGCGTTTCCTGGGCGTCACGGTCATGCCCGGCCCACAACTCAGCCACGCCGTCCCCCTCTGCCGCCAGATCAAGGCCCGCCACCCGGAACTGACGATCGTCTGGGGCGGCTACTTCCCGACCCAGCACTACGAGGTCTGCCTGCGCGCCGACTTCGTCGACTACGTCGTCCGCGGGCACGGCGAGGTCACCTTCTTGGCGCTGCTCGACGCGCTTCGCGACGGCGCCGACCCGTGCACCATCCCCGGTCTCGCCTATCGCCACCCGGACAGCGGGGAGATCGTCACGACCGGGATGCCGCCGATTCCCCACCCCGATCGGCTCCCCGACTAACCCTACCAGC
>NZ_JADGHZ010000304.1 GCF_019683595.1 Sphaerobacter sp.
GCGGGTATGGATCACCCGGATGCGGTCCTGCACGGCGTACAGGGCGTCGAAGGCCCAGTCGAGCTGCACGCCGGGCAGCCCGAAGATCACCGCCACGTCTTGCGCCAGCAGGCTGGCTGCCAGCGCCTGCCCACCCGTCATCTGCGCCACACTCAGTCTCCTTTCTCCTCGCTCGCCCCGGAGCACCAATGTTCGACCGAGGCCGGAATCCGCATGGGCATGCCGGGGGGAGCCGGCCAAACCCTCGGCACGGTACCTGCTCAATGCTGGCCGAGTTCGGCGTCCGCGACGTCAGCTCCGACGATTGTAGGACGGATAAGACAGTAACACACGCTCCAACCCGTGGCGAGGGGTCTTGACGCGGACTGGGGCCCGGTAATACGTTGATCCCGCTAGGGACAACCGGGGAGAGGGAGGAGTCACGCCTATGGCGCCACAGCCCGAGTCTGCTCGCCCACAAACCGACTCGACAGCATCAGCGTGCCCCAGCAACACCCCCGCCGTCGACATGCCCGATGCCTGGACCTTCCAATGTGCCGACTGCGGCGCGTCCTGGAGCGTCACGACTGACAGCCTGATCCAGGGGGACGACTGGATCCACTGCCCGAAGTGTCGCCCCGCACACCACACGCCGCCGAACCCATCATCGCCCAAGAACTAACCGGCGAGTTCGCTCAGGCAGTGTCGATCGGGTTGCGCCCGCACTCCTGCATGCCCATGCCGATCGCAACCCGCCTGGATCATCGTCGGGCCAGCGGGTCGTGGGACGCAACCCGCTCCATGGCGCGCAGCGCGCTCCGACCGGCTCAGAAGAGAGGGGGCGATGCGGACGGCTCCACCGCGCCCCTGTGCGTAAGTACCGGGCCCCCCATCCTACCTAAGTAGACATATTGGTAGCCAAGATTGGCTATTGCAGCGTCCACTCTGTGGCATGTAGACCTACACTATCTGTTGCCGTACCTCTCTTGATTGGGAGATCCCGATGATGCCCATTGACGACCGGCCCCACCGCCACCACTACTTGGGCGCTCAGGCCGAGTCGCCCCACAAGCGGAGCGCGACACCGTTGCTCCCACGCCGTTTCGACCTGACCTGCGCCGACTGCGGCACCACCTGGAGCGTGAGCCCGTCCGATATTCTGGCCGGGGACGCGTGGGTCACCTGCCCGGTCTGCGCGAACGCAGATCGCAAGCAGGAAGAACGGTAGCGGCCACGGTGGGTGGTTGCGTCTCCGTGTTCGGCATTCGGCGGTGAACAACCGCCGCTTGCCCCTGCCCAAAAACCTGCACACGACAGCGCCGGCACGATGCCGGCGCTCCTCATCCCCGCCCGTGCCGCCCACGGCTCGATGCCTGGCGGGACTCGCGCTCCTCATCCCCACCCCTCGGCGGACCTTCCACAATTCCCGGCGTGTGCCCACGGCGGAAGCCGCCAGGCCGACAACGAAAGCCGGCTGACGCCGGCTTTGGAGTGCAGCGGCCCGAGCCGCCGCTGTGGTATCGCGCGGCCGCAGCCGCGCCCCGGGGTTGGTGCCTCGCCGTCGTCGGGACATGGGATGGGTGGCGAGAGAGTATCCCACCGTGCGGCACGTGCCCCGGGGCTCATGGAGTTTGACGAATTGCCGTGGTACATGTACCGGTCCGTCGTCTCGTCCTTGTCATCCTGAGCGGAGCCGGCCGGCGCCGGCACGCCGGGCGGCGGCTTCGTCCGAGCCGAAGGATCTCGCGTCGGAGCGGTCACGCAGCGGGAAGATCCGTCGCTGCGCCGGGGCCGGCTGGCCGCCGCCCCGGCTCCGCTCAGGATGACACACGGGGAGTCGCGGGCCGCTGGTGGGTAGACACGACTAATTCGTCAAACACCATCACCCCCGGGCTGATAATGAAAAGCCGGCTCAACCCGGCTGGGATCGCGGTGCGGCCCAGGCCCCGATGCGCCGGTTCCACCGCTCAGCCCGCGCCCGGGGGTGATGGAGTTTGACGAATGATGTGGGTGTACGCAGTCGACCTGTGTCCTGGGCGAAAGCCGCCGGGCACACCACCCCTCGCGGGACACGGGCCAGAGCGCGGAGCCCCTCGCACCACCCATCTCGCGATCCAGCACCCACCCCGGCGCGCGGCTGCGGCCGCGCCTTACCACAGCGGCGACTCGGGCCGCCGCACGCCAAAGAGCCGGCTCCAGCCGGCTTTCGTTGTCAGCCCGGGGCTTGAGCCCCGGACACGTGCCGACCGCGTGCGCCCTTAACGAACGTTCGTCAAACCCCATGAACCCCTGGCACATGACACCGCCATTGGTCCGTCTAGGCGACCACGCTCCTCGATCGTGCGGTGCCGATCAGGAACTGCCAGCGACCCCTATCCGCTCCAGAAACTCCAGCAGCAGCGCGTTGAAGGCGTCGGGGTTGTCGACGGGGACGCCGTGGCCGGCGTCGGGCACCTCCACGAGGTCCGTGGGCGGGAGGGCGTCGGCGACGGCGAGGGTCAGCTCGCGGTATTCGGGCTGGGTGTTGGCGCCGTAGACCAGCAGGGTCGGGATGTTAAGCGCGGCGAGCGGGCCGGGGCCGGGGTCGAAGTCCATCACGGCATCGAACCAGGCAGGGGTGGAGAGCACGTTGTGCCGCCACTCGGCCAGGCGCCCCCCCCCGACCAAGTTAGGCCACTCTGGGCCCAGGAGGGGGG
>NZ_JADGHZ010000069.1 GCF_019683595.1 Sphaerobacter sp.
CTGCTGCGGGGTCGGTGCTGTTCTGCTCCCCTGCCCTAAGGCAGGGGAGCAGATCGCTCCCCCACATTGGTGAGGACAAGAAGCACGGCGAGCATGTCTTGCTCGACTACCTCGGTGCACCCCCAATCTCTTTGGGGATGTCTTGGAAGGATTGCCAACATGAGATACCACAACCCTTCGTTGCTGTCAAGAAGAGGTATTCGAGTGATAAGGCATGCCACGAAGCAGAGCCCTGGCGAGCGTGATTCCCCGCTGCCGCTCCGCAGCCTCTGGTAGCTGCGCTCGTGTCCGTCTTGTCTCGATACTAGCGAGGGCAGGGGAATACACCGGTTCCCGTGGTCACGAGCTCGGCCACTGCGTCACGGCACACTAGGCGTGGATCGGTCATAATGGCTCCGCGTGGGCAGCGACTGGCGCGGAGTGATTGCAGGAGAGGGGGCATGAGATGGATCTGGGGCTGACCGGGAAGGTTGCGCTGGTGCCGGCGGCGAGCTCGGGATTGGGCCGGGCAGTGGCGCTGGCGCTCGCGCGTGAGGGGGCGAAGGTCGTCGTCAGTAGCCGTAATCAGGCGGCGGTCGATGAGGTGGCGGAGACGATTCGCGCGGCGGGCGGTGAGGCGCTGGCGGTGGCGGCCGACGTTACCAAGCCGGCCGATCTGGAGCGGCTGGTTCAGGCGGCGATCGACCGGTACGGCGGAATCGATGTACTGATCACCAACGCAGGAGGGCCGCCGGCCGGGACGTTTGACAAGTTCGACGATGCTGACTGGCAGGCGGCATTTGAGCTGACGCTGATGAGCGCGGTGCGGCTGATCCGGCTGGCGTTGCCGTCGATGCGGGCGCGGGGCGGCGGCGTGATCATCGCCATGACCTCGTCTTCGATCAAGCAGCCGATCCCGAACCTGCTGCTGTCGAACGTGATGCGCGCCGGGGTGGCAGGGCTGGCGAAGACCCTGGCGGACGAACTTGCGCCGGACGGGATCCGGGTCAACACGATTGTGCCGGGGCGCATCGCCACACCGCGGGTGGCGCAGCTCGACCAGGTCAACGCCGAGCGGCAGGGGATCGACGTGGCGGAGGTGGAGCGGCGGGAGACGTCGCGGATCCCCATGGGCCGCTACGGCACGCCGGAGGAATTCGCCGATGCCGTCGCCTTCCTGGCGTCGGAGCGCGCCAGCTATATCACCGGGGCTACGCTCCAGGTGGACGGTGGTATGATTCGCTCACTCTGGTAGTTTTGGGACCGGTTGGTGTCGGAAGTACGAAAGTACTTCACGCAATAGCCATTTGGATCTAGATAGGTCGTAGCTGTGTATGGTAGGAATTAATTACGCGAGCGATGAGAGCTTCGTACTACGCTCGCGCGGGACAACGAAACGTCGGAGACGTTGACGCGCAGGCTGTAATCTGGGCACCTCGCCTGCGCCGAGCCTGAGGTGCAACCGGCCGACCCCTTGGGAGTCGAGCCGGTTTTTTGCGTTAAGGGAGGGAACTCACCGCGGGCGTCCAGGAGCGGGCGTAGACAACAGAAGACAAGCGTGAGCGCGGAGGCGATGACGCGCGGGCTGTAATCTGGGCACCTCGCCCGCGCCGAGCCTGAGGTGCAACCGGCCGGCAAGATCTTGCCGGTTTTTGTTTCGGTGAGCGCACGTCATTTTCTGTTATCTGCCTCGTTCAGTTGATATCACAACTCGTCCGTGGTGAGCGCAATTCATCGAAGGGGGGGCGATCCCAAGCGGGGCCGGATGCCTGGAGCGGCGGGTCCCGCGGGGCGCCCAACAGGGAGGGTGATCGTGGAGCAGGTTCGTGCGCGTGGGACACGCGGGCTGGACCGACTACGCCTGGCGGTGGCAGGGACCGCTGCCTGGGATACGTTGGTCGACCAGCCCTCCGACATCGAAGAAACCGTCGCCCTCATCGCGCCGGCGGCCGAGTGGGAGGCATTTCCGCGGAGCTACCGGATTGCCAAGCGGGTGCTCGACATCGTGGTTGCCAGCCTCGGCCTGGTGCTGCTCGCGCCGCTGATGCTGGTGATCGCGGTGCTGATCCGGCTGGACTCCCCCGGCCCGGCGATTTTCCGCCAGGAGCGTGTCGGGCAGGGCGGCCGGCGGTTTCAGATCCTGAAGTTCCGCACCATGGTCAACGGCTGTGACCTGCTGCGCGACGGGCCGCACAAGCGCCCCGACGACGCGCGGGTCACGCGGGTGGGGCGGCTGCTGCGCCGCACCAGCCTGGACGAGCTGCCGCAGCTCATCAACGTGCTGCGCGGCGAGATGAGCCTGGTCGGGCCACGGCCGGAGTTGCCGGAGATCGTCGAGGCTCACTACGAGCCGTGGCAGTACCGCCGCTTCCTGGTTCCGCAGGGCATCACCGGCTGGTGGCAGGTCACCGGTCGCGGGAAGAAGCTGATGTACGAGCACACTGAGGACGACCTCTACTACGTCGAGAACGCTTCGTTCCGCTTCGACTTGTTGATCCTGGCTAAGACCGTCGTGGCCGTTCTGCGCCGGGAGGGAGCGTTCTAATGCAGCAGGTTCGTCACGAAGCGACCGCCGTCAAAATCGGGACCAGCGCGGAGGCCGTCGCGGGGGCGCCCCGCCCGACCCCGGTCAACCGCAGCCGCCGCATCCTCGGGATGCGCGTCGATGCCACATCGTACGCGGCTGCGGCCGAGCAGGTCATCACCTGGGCCAAGGCCGGGGAGTCGCGCTACGTCTGTGTCTCCACCGTGCACATGGTCATGGAGGGGCACGACCGCGCCGAGTTCCAGCGGATCGTCAACGCGGCCGATCTGGTCACGCCGGACGGCATGCCGCTGGTGTGGGGCCTGAAGCTGCTGGGGATCCCGTCGGCCACCCGGGTGTACGGCCCGGACCTGACGCCGGTGGTGTGCGAGCGCGCGGCGCGCGAGGGGGTGCCGGTCGGCTTCTACGGCGGCACGCCGGAGGTGCTGGACCGCATGATCGCCAACCTGACGGCGCGCTACCCCGGCTTGCAGGTCGTCTACCGGCATAGCCCGCCGTTCCGTCCCCTGACGGCCGAGGAGGAGGCGCGGGAGATCGAGGAGATCCGTGCCTCCGGTGCGCGCATCCTCTTCGTCGGCCTGGGGTGCCCCAAGCAGGAGCAGTGGATGGCGGCGCGGCGCGGCCGGATCGACGCGGTCATGCTCGGTGTCGGGGCCGCCTTCGACTTCCTCGCCGGCACCAAGCGGCAGGCGCCCGACCTGATCCAATCGCTGGGGCTGGAGTGGCTGTTCCGGCTGGCGACTGAGCCCCGGCGGCTCTGGAGGCGCTACCTCTACAACAATCCGCGGTTTGTGGTCTTGTTCGCGGCCCAGATACTCAAGGGCCGGATTCCATGGGAGGCTCGCTAATGGCAACGCGTGTTCTGGTCACCGGCGCTGGCGGTTTCATCGGTCACCACCTGGTCCGCTACCTGGTCGCCAAGGGGTATTGGGTCCGGGGTGTCGACATCAAGTACCCCGAGTTCGAGTCGTCGCTGGCGCACGACTTCCAACTGCTCGACCTGCGCCGCTTCGATAACTGTCTGATCGCCACCAGCGGCGTTGACGAGGTCTACCACCTGGCGGCCGATATGGGCGGCATCGGGTACATCACCGGGAACCACGCCAGCATCGCTCGGAACGACATCCTGATCAACACCCACATGCTGGAGGCGAGCCGGATCAACGGGGTGCAGCGGTTCCTCTTCTCCTCCTCGGCCTGCGTCTACCCGGACTACCGCCAGGACGACCCCGACGTCACGCCGCTGCGCGAGGAGGACGCCTACCCGGCCGCGCCGGAGGAGGGCTACGGCTGGGAGAAGCTCTTCACAGAGAAGCTCTGCCAGTACTACGCCGAGGACTACGGCCTGGAGACGCGCGTGGTGCGGTTCCACAACGTCTACGGTCCGCTCGGCACCTACGAGGGCGGAAAGGAGAAGGCCCCGGCGGCGCTGTGCCGCAAGATCGCCCTGGCCGAGGACGGCGACGAGATTGAGATCTGGGGCGACGGCGAGCAGACCCGCTCCTTCATGTACGTCGACGACTGCGTCGAGGGGATCTACCGGCTGATGCGCTCGGACTACCGCCACCCGCTGAATCTTGGGACTGATCGGCTGGTGACGATCAACGAGCTGGTCGACATCATTGCCAATATCGCCGGGAAGCGGATCGTGAAGCGGCACGACCTCACGAAGCCGCAGGGCGTCCGCGGGCGCAACAGCGACAACACCCGGCTGCGCCAGGTGCTCGGCTGGGAGCCGGAGACCTCGCTGGAGAAGGGCCTGGCGATCACGTACCAGTGGATCGCCCGGCAAGTGGCTCCGGCACGGCACGGCCAGCGCCGGCTGGTGGCGGTGTAATGAGTCGTCAGGTGGGCGTGCACGGAGAGGGTCGCAAGCGCGGGTTGGGGGCCGGCGTGCGGCGAGTCGGGCGGGCGCTGAATGCCCTGCCGAATCGGGACATGATGGGCCTCGGCCGCCGGCTCTTCGCGGATGTGCGACGCATCCCCGGTGTGAACGGCGTGGCGGTCACGTTCGACGACGGACCGGGTGAGGGACTGGATGCGTTCCTGACCACGCTCGATCGCGCCGGGGTGCGGGCGACCTTCTTCGTCGTCGGCGAGCAAGTCCGCGCCGCACCCGGGCGCCTGACGGAGATCGTCGCGGCTGGGCATGAGGTCGGTCTCCACTGCGACCGGCACCTTCACCAGCTCTCGCTCACGCCGTGGGCCGTGCTCGAGGATCTCCGTCGGGCGCAAGCCACGATCGAGGACACGACCGGCAAGCCGGTGCGTCTGTACCGCCCTCCGTATGGGTGCTACTCCCTCGCGTCGTGGTTCGAGGCGGGGCGGCGCGGCTGGACTCGCGTGCGGTGGAGTCGAGATCCGCAGGATTGGGCTGCCGACGCGACGCCGGACGGGATTGTCGCGGCAGTCGGCCGGCCGGAGCCCGGCGACATCATCTTGCTCCACGATTCTGATCGCTACAGCGTGCCGGGAGCGTGGCGGCGCACGCTGGCTGCGTTGCCGCGGATTCTCGACGCCATCGCTGCCGCGGGACTGACGGCGTGCCCCGTCGGCGCGTTGCTGGACCAGGCTGGGATCGGACGCGGTCCGTGGTCAGCCCGGGTGGGGTTTACCCCTGAGCGACTGTACCGGCTTGGCTGACAACGGGGAATGGGGTTGCGGGTGGACATCATGGGACGGCGACGCGTCATGGCGATGCCGCTGATCCTGGCGGGGATTTTGGCGTTCGCCGTCTATGGCGCACCGAATACCGGCCGGTTAACGACGAGGGCCGTGATATGAGCCTCCGGGAACAGGTGCTCAAAGGCGGGGTCTACCTCGCGCTGCGTGAGGGATTCGGGCTCATTGTGAGCCTGGGCGGGGTGCTCCTGTTGACCCGCCTCATCGGTCCCGCGCACTACGGGCTGTATACCGGCTCGGTTGCCATCGTCGTCTTCGTGGGCCAGATCGGCCGGATGGGGATCGATGTCTGCCTGATCCGGAGCCAGGAATCGCCCGATGCGTCGACGTACCATCAGGCCTTCACCTTGCTCCTCCTGTCCGGCGTGGGGCTGGCCCTCGGCGGGATCCTGCTGGTCCCACTCCTTGCCGGCTGGGCCATCAACCCCCACTTTGTCGATCCGCTCCGCGTGCTGTTGGGGACGCTGCCACTGTCGCAGATGATCGCTCCGGCAACGGCACGGCTCGAGCGGGACTTGAACTACCGGGCTGTGGCCATCATGGACCTGATGGGGCAGATCGTGTACTACCTGGTCGCGCTCCCGCTGGCCGTGTTGGGCGCGGGCGTGTGGGCAGCGGTGGCGGGCTACTGGTGCCTTCAAATCATCGTCTGTATCTACGCCTACACGGTGTCGCGCTACCGGCCGCGGCTCGTCTGGTCGCGGAGCCGCGCTCAGGCGCTCCTCGGCTATGGCCTGGGCTACTCGGGATCCCAGTGGCTGTGGCAACTGCGGTCGCTCGTCAACCCGCTGATCGTCGGGCGGTTCCTTGGCCCCGCGGGGGTCGGCTATGTGTCGCTCGCCGTCCGGTTCGCGGAGGTGCTGTCCTTCTTCCGGAACGTGTCGTGGCGGCTCTCGATCGCCGCGCTCGCCAAGGTACAGACTGATCACGCACGCCTGCGCGCTGCGCTGGAGGAGGCCATGGCGCTCCAGGTGCTGGCGGTCGGGCCGCTCCTTGGCGCGTTTTCCCTCCTGGCGCACCCGGTGATCCCACTGCTGTTCGGTGCACGGTGGTCGCCGGCGCTGCGGGTGTATCCGGCGGTCGCTGTGGGGGCACTGTTCGGCGCGCTGTTCAACATCCAGTCTTCGACGCTCTACGTCCTGCGCCGCAATGCTGCCGTGGCCTGGTTCCACGTGGCGCATGTCGTCGTCCTGGCGGCGAGTGCCTGGTTCTTCGTGCCACGCTTCGGCCTAATGGGCTACGGCCTGGCGGAGATCGTAGCGGTGACGACCTACGCGTTGCTCCACATCCAGATGAGCCGCGTCTTCCGATTCTCCTACGCGCAGGTGCTGCCCTGGCTCGCCGCGCTCATCCCACCGCTGGGCGCCGTCCTCGTGCCGCTTGGGTGGCGTCCGGTGCTCTGGGTGCCGCTTGCGCTCGTGGCCTTGCTGCCACGGCAGCGGCGGCAGATTGGACACTATCTCGGCTACGTTGTCCGATGGAGGACCGCATGATGGGTCAAGTGCCGCGTCTTGCAGCCACGAACCGCCGCCTCGCCCGAGTGCGTCCGGCGCGGTCGCGCGCGCCGCGCGACGCGAGCACGCTGGCGCCGGTGCCGCTCGACCCGCTGCCCGAGCGGCCCCTGGTGTCGATCCTGATGGCGAACTACAACTACGGCGCGTACATCGGCGAGGCCATCGAGAGCGTCCTGGCGCAGACCTACGACCACTTCGAGTTGATCGTCGTCGACGATGCCTCGACCGATGATTCCTGCGCGGTCGTGGAGCGCTACGCGCAGCACGATCCGCGGATCATCCTCCTCCGCTCCCCGGTAAACCAGGGGCAGGTTGCGGCGTTCAACCGCGCCTTCGCGGTCTCACGGGGGGAGATCATCTGCTTCCTCGACTCAGATGATCTCTTGGTGCCTACCAAGCTGGAGCAGGTGGTGGCGTGCTTCCGCGCCCATCCACGCGCGGGCGTGCTCAACCACAAGATGCTCATGGTTGACATGCGCACCGGTGCGACGCAGGAGATGCCGTACGTCTCGCGCTTCGAAACCGGATGGATCGCCGACCGGGTCGTTCGGCGTGGCGGCCGGTGGCTCGTGATCGCCGGGGCCGCGTTGAGTTTCCGCCGGGCGGTCGCGCAGTGCATCTTCCCCATCCCGGACGACGACCGTTTTTGGGGCGCGGACAACTTCCTCATGCCGATCGCGCCGCTCCTGGCGGAGGTCGCTGCGATCGAGGAACCGCTGTACCTCTATCGCGTGCATGGGAAGAACGATAGCGCCGGCCGAGAGTCGGATGTGCCGCGTCTGCAACGGCATTGCCGGATGCTCATCGCCAGTACCACCGCTGTGAACCAGCGGCTGACCGAGCTGGGCATGACGGACCGGCTTCTCGACTACCGTCGCAACGCCGAATATTGGAAGACCGTCCTGTTGATCGATCTGATCGCGCACGCCTGGAGCTGGAAGGCCGTCCAGTCGTTCGCGCATGTGGCACGACTGCTGGCCTGGAACGAGATGTACCGCCCGGCGGTGCGCGCGGTCCGGATGGCGATCTACGGCGTTGCCGTGATCCTACCGCGGCCGCTGCGTTCGACCTGGATGGCGATCGGGCTGGGCTACCATCCGTTCAAGGGCCGGATTCAATCGGTGCTCTCACGGATCCGCTCGCTCGTGGCCTACGCTGGCCGACGTCCGGTCACCGAGCCGCTCGCGGCGTCCAGCGACCCCTGATACGCACGACAGGAGAAACCGGGGCCCGGAGCCTGATAATTGCGCGGTCGATCTGCGTCCAAGGGAGCAAGAGATGAACGAGCGGGAGCTCGTCAGCATAATCGTCAACAATTACAACTACGCGTCGTTCCTGGGTGAGGCGATCGAGAGCGCGCTGGGGCAGACCTATCCGTCGGTGGAAGTCATCGTCGTTGATGACGGCTCGACGGATGACTCGCGTCGCGTCATCGAGCGCTACGGTGATCGCATCGTGCGCGTCCTCAAGGCGAACGGCGGCCAGGCATCGGCGGTCAACGCCGGCGTCGCCGCCGCGCGGGGCGACATTGTGTTCCTGCTCGACGCCGATGACGTGCTTGCGCCGGATATCGTGGCCAAGGTCGTGGATGCGTTTCGTGACCACCCCGAGGCGAGCTTGGTGCAGTTCCGCCTCGCGGTGGTGGACGCGGAACGCCGCCCGCTCGGCCGTTGCGATCCGCCACTGACGCATCCGCTGTGGAGTGGCGACCTCCGGGAGCACATCCTCCGGCATGGCAACAGTTTTCCCTGCCCGCCAACCAGCGGGAACGCCGCGCGGGCCGCGGCGCTCCGACGGATCGGGCCGATCCCGGAGGATGTCTATCGGTACGGGGTCGATCAGTTTCTCACGATGACGTTGCCGCTGGCCGGCCAGGTCGTCGGCCTGGACGTGATCGGCGGCGAGTATCGGGTGCACGGCACCAACTTCTACGGCGGGGCGTCCGCCGCGTCGCGAGCGCAGCACGCCGTTGAGGTGGCGTATCATGGCTGGCCGCACGTGAAGATGGTGGCGGACCGTCTCGAGGTCAAGGGCCTCCCGTCGCGCGTCACCGACCTGGCTGATATCTCGTTGCAGCGCGACCGCATGGTGTCGCTCAAGCTTGCGCCCGCACGGCATCCGATCCCGGGCGATCGCCCGCTCCGGGCGGCTGTCGACGGCGTCGCTACCGCGCTCCGCTATCCCGGCACGTCGCCCGCATGGAAGCTGTTCCAGTCGCTCTGGTTTGTGGGGATGGCGATGGCCCCGCGGCGCCTCGCGGTCAGGCTCGGCGAGGCTGTGGCGGTTCCGGAAAGCCGCGATCGCCTGCGGCAGCGGCTGAGTGGGCTGCTCCAGGTGGGACGACGCCCAGTGCACCAGCCTTCGAGAGGTGGATGAAACACGATGACCGACATGCCGCTCGTCAGCATCATCATCGATAACTACAACTACGGCCACCTGATCGCTGAGACGATCGACAGTGCCCTTGCGCAGACGTATCCCAACATCGAGGTCATCGTCGTCGACGACGGCTCGACCGACAACTCGCGGGAGGTCATCGCGCGGTACGGGGACCGGGTCATCCCGGTGTTCAAGGAAAATGGGGGCCAGTGCTCCGCGTTCAACGTCGGCTTCGCTGCCAGCCACGGCGACATCATCGCGCTCCTGGACTCGGACGACGTCTGGGATCCGGAGAAGATCGCGCTCATGGTCGACATCTTTCAGCGCTACCCTGAGGTGGGGTGGGTCGGCCATAAGCTCACCATCACCGACGCGAAGCTGAACTCCCTCGGCTACACCTTCCCCGACCTGCTGCCGAACGGGCCGGTTCCCCCCGATCCGCACCTCCATCTGGAGCGGATGGTCAGAGTGACGGTCAGCGGGCTATTGTTCCGCCGGAGCGCGGGAGAGCGTGCCTTCCCGATCCCCTACGAGAGCGGAACCTGGCGAACGTGCGCGGATGTCTACCTCATGTCGATGTTCGCCATCGAGGGGATCTGGGGGTATACGCTGGATGAGTCCCTCGGCCTCTACCGGCAGCACCCCGGGCAGGAGTTTGCTCAGCCCGGCGCGATCGCCCGGCGGGTCGAGCGGGACGCGGTCATCTCGGAGGCGCTGGCGGAGATCTGGACGCGGCGGAAGGGTCGGCGTTTTTCATCGACCACCGTCTACAAGCACCGGCTGGTGGCGTCGGCCTTGACGGGCCATGCGATCCTAAGTGGGGAGCGATGGCGCTTGCTCGCGGGCGGTATTCGGTCCGTGGTGGATCTGGTACGCCCGCACCCGCGGCTCGCCGTACGCCAGGGATTGGGGATCGCGATAGCCTTCGCCTTCCCGCATTGGTGGACGCGTCGGGTCTTCCGGCGGTTCGGTACGCAATTCACGCCGCAACCTGCGGCGACATCGTGACTCGGCCCCGGGTCACGGGAGGGATACAGGGTCAGGATCGATGAGGGCCAGTGACGCGCTCCACCGGCTGACGGCAACGCCGACCGTCTTGACGGCGGCGGCTGTGCTGAGCCTCGTCGCGGCACTCGTGGCGTCGGCCGTGCCGCTCCTGGCCGTCATGCTCCTGGCCGCCGCCTCGCTCGCCGTGCTCCTGATGCTCTCGCGGTCGCTGGTCCTGGCGATCCTCCTGATGAGCGGGCTGGTGGATCTGCTAACCCCGTTCCGCATCGGTCCCCTCTCGGCGATGGGACTCACCACGGTCCTGTACGTCCTCGGGAGCTGGTTTGTCTGGCTGCTCCGTGCGGCGGAGCTGCCTGCCCGCGTGCGGCGCGCCATTGCCCCATTCCTGCTGTTCCTCTTCTGGGGCGCGCTGTCGATGGTCCTCTGGTATCGGCCGTCCGTCGCGGGGGTCCAGAACCTCCTGGTGATCGCGGCGTTCCTCGGGTTGATCGTGCTGACGGCGGCCGAGGCACGGCGCTCGCCGGAGTTCATCGAGACGCTGGGCAGGGTGATGGCGGCGGCGACCATGCTTGCCGTCGTGCTGCAAGTGCTGAATTACCACCTCGGCGTGATGCCGAGCGGTTTCGGGGTCCAGGCGCGGAGTTTCGCGCTCTTCGCCCTCGTCGCCGTCGCCTGGCAACTGGGCCGCTGGCGCACGGGGGATCGCTGGGCGTTCTGGGCCGCGGTCGCGATTGTGGGCCTGGTCGGTCTCAGCCTGTCGCGCACCGCGTTCGTTGTCGGGGTTCTGCTCTTCCCCTTGTCGTTCATCCGCCTGCAATCGGTCCGTGGCTGGCTTCGTGCCGGCGTCCTCGGCGTGGGAGCGGTCGGGCTCCTGTACACCATCGTCTCGCATGTCGGAGCGCTTCGGGAACGCTTCTTCGAAGGCGATCTCTCCCTCAAGGTGGGCGGGATCGCCATCAACGCGATGGGACGCACGGCGTTCTGGGAGCTCACCCTGGCGTCGTGGCGCAAGTCGCCGATCATCGGCAATGGGTCGGGCTCGGCGGAGGAGCTGATCGAGGCCTACTTCCCAGGTCTGGGCCATCCGCACAACGACTACCTGCGCATCCTGCACGACGGCGGCCTGGTCGGCCTGGCCATCTGGCTTGTGGGATACCTGGGGCTGCTGTGGATGACCGCGTCGGCCTGGAGCCGATCGGACCCGAAGCGCAACCCGGCCGCTCGCGTGCATCTGGCCGCCTTCCTCTCGCTCGCCGCGGTGGCGGCGGCGATGCTCACGGACAACACGATGGTCTACGTCTTCGTGATGGCGCCGGCCGGTATCCTCGTCGGTGCGTCGTTCGGCGTCTCAGCGCGCGACCAGCGCGCGGCCCCGGCTTCCGTCGAACCAACACCGGGTCCGCCCGGTGGTGAAGGTGGTCCGGCGCCGGGGACCGACCCGGACACGGCCCCGCCGACGCCACTGCAGAGGGCATCGTGCACATCCTAGTGGTCCACAACCGCTACCAGCAGGCAGGCGGCGAGGATGTGGTGTTCGCGGCGGAAGTCGACCTGCTGCGCCGCTATGGCCACACCGTTACCGAGCTGGTCTTCGACAACCGCGAGATCCCCGAGCGCCCCGCCCCCATCGACGCCGCTCGCCTCGCGCTCGGCACCGTCTGGTCCCGGAAAGGGGCTGCACGGGTCCGCGCGGCGATCCGTGAGCATCGGCCGGAGGTGGTTCACTTCCACAATACGTTTCCGCTGGTGTCACCGGCGGCCTACTACGCGGCGCGTGCCGAGCGGGTAGCGGTGGTGCAGACCCTCCACAACTACCGGCTGATCTGCCCCGGTTCGCTGCTGTATCGTGACGATCACATCTGTCACGACTGCGTCGGGCGCGTGGTGCCCTGGCCGGGTGTGGTCCATGGCTGTTATCGCGAGTCCCGCGCGCAGACGGCCCCTGTCGCGGCGATGCTCGCTGTCCACCGGCTTGCAGGCACCTGGAGGAACCTCGTCGACCGCTACATCGCGCTGAGCCAGGTCGCGCGCGACCAGTTCGTTGCCGGCGGTTTGCCCGAGGAGCGGATCGTCGTCAAGCCAAACTTCGTGGATCTGGACCCGCCGGACCGCTCCTCCCCGGGGGAGTTCTATCTCTTTGCCGGTCGGCTCGCGGTCGAAAAGGGCGTGGACACGCTCCTGCGCGCCTGGACGGAGCACGGGCGGCCTGAGCCACTGCATATCGTCGGGGACGGTCCGCTCGCGCGGCAGGTCGAAGCCGCGGCGCAGGCGTCGCCGAGCATTCGCTCCCTCGGGCGGTTGGATCGCACGGCGGTCCTGGAGCAGATGCGTCAGGCACGGGCGTTGATCTTCCCGTCGGTGTGGTACGAGGGATTCCCGATGATCCTCGTCGAGGCGCTGGCGTCCGGCCTCCCGGTGATTGCGAGCCGGCTGGGGGCCGCCGCGGAGGTCATCGAGGATGGTGTGACCGGGCTGCACGTCACCGCAGGCAGCGCTGCCGACCTGGCGGCGAAAGTCGATTGGCTCTCACGGCATCCGGACGCCGGCGAGGAAATGGGGCGGGCGGCCCGGCGCGTCTACGAGGCGAAGTACACGAGCGCTCAGAACTACGAGCAGTTAATGGCCATCTACGAGGCGGCGTGCGCGCGTTCCCGCCGCACACATGCGTAGGCCGGCGGCGTGTCGCCGCCCGCCGCGCCGTGCGTCGAGCGCTTAGCCCAGGTTGCCGTAGATCGTCGCCTGGGCCGGTGGGACCAGGCTGATCGCCCCGCGGGTGTTCCCGCGCAGGTCATTGTTGGCGATGACCACATTGCGCCAGGTGAAATTGGTGGTGCCGTCGATGTACGACTGCACGCCGTACTGCTGCCGGCTCGCGGGCGAAGAGGCGAAGCAGCGATTCTCAACCACCTGCAGCCCGTCGATCACGGTGCGGTCCTCGCCGCACACGATCGCGATGCCCTGGGAGTTGTCCCAGCAGGTATTGCCGCGAATGATGTTGTTCGCGATCGGGCGGTAGGCGACGCCCCAGAGGAGGATCCCGGCGGCGCCGTAGTTGTTGACCTGGTTGCCGCTGATGGTGTTGTTCGAACCGCAGAATGCGATGCCCTCATAACCCAGGCCGGAGCCGGTGATCCGGTTGTTGAGCACCACGCCGTAGTCGACGGCATCCAGTCCGATACCAACGCCACTCGTCGTGATGACGTTGCCCTCGACGGTGATGTACTCGTGCCGGGCATCCGGATCGCCGCCGTGTGCCTGTATGGGAGCGTTGCCGCTCTGCATTGCCGTGTTGACGTCCTGGAAGGTGCAATTTCGGACGGTGACGTTCCGGTTGACGTTCCCTGCACCCGGGTGCTGGATGCGGACTCCGGAGTAGCGGACCCCGCTGAACTGACAGTCGGTGATCGTCACGTCGTGCACATGCCACAGGCTGATGGCCGTCTCGGGGATGTCGCGCAGCCGGCACTCCCGGACCGTGACGCCCCCTGCGTTCACCAGCTCGATCGCTGGACCGTACGTGCCGTGGGTGCCCATGCCCTGCAGGGTCAGCCCGGCGATCTCCACGCCTTCGGTGCCCTCGATGCCGACCATGCGGATCTCGGATCGGGCCAGCAGGACTGCCCCGTCCATGCTCTCGCCGACGATCCGAACGGGCCGGGTGATGGAGAGCCCCTGGGAGATAAAGTACGTACCCGCTGGGATCGAGACGACCGCCTCGGGGTTGCCGGCCACCGCGTCGATCGCTCGCTGGATCGCGCGGAAATCATCGGTCTTGCCGTTGCCCTTGGCACCGTAGTCCCGAACGTTCGCCACCGGGCCGGACGGTGCGGCCGCCGGTGGGGGTGCCGCTTCCGGTGCCGGAGGCTGGGTCGGGGTGGGAGTCGGGGTCGGCGTTGCCTTCGACTTGGATGGTTTTGGGGTAGGCGTAGGCTTGATCACCTTCGGCGTTGGGGTCTTGCGAGGCTGTGGCGTCGACTTCAGTCCGCTGATCGTCAGACGCTCGTTGGCGCCCGCTGCTCCCGGCAGGACCGCCCAGGCCACTGCCGGCAGGCCAACGGCACCGCCGACGACCAATTTTAGGAAATCACGCCGCGTGGACCGCGCAGGTCCGTTTCTTTCGTCCTTCATATTTCCGCTCCACTCCCAATCCCTGTGCCACCGTTTCGGCGTCCCGGGAGGTGGGGGCGGAATACCGCACTCGGACCCGCTCCTGTGTGAGTGCTGGCAGCCTGGCGGCCTCCGCGTGGAGGTCCATGGCTTTGCGCCCCCGCCTCGCGACGGGTTTGCCCTTTTCAGCTGTGCTCAGGTTACGAAGTCGGTAGAATCGAGGGCAGGACCCGATGGGGCCAACCCGGCACCCCGATCTGGCTAGGCTCCGCGGTGCTTTCGGCCCTGGTTGCTCCGGTACCATGGGTAGGTGGAGTCGTCGGGCGGGCGGCGCGATCATGGAGTGGAGCGGGAGTGGGGGCACACGTGACGACATCCGGAGAGCCGGCGGCGTACACAGGGCTGGTCGATCTCCACAGCCACGTGCTGCCGGGTGTAGACGATGGTGCTCGGAATGTGGACGAGGCGCTGCGGATGCTGCGGGTGGCGGAGGAGGACGGGATCACGACCATCGCCGCCACGCCTCATGCCGACTCCGTGACCCCTCAGCAGATCCTGCACGGCGTCGCCCATTTGAACCGGGAAGCGGCCGACGCCGGGCTGCGCATCCGCGTCGTTCCGGGGAGTGAGGTGCGGATCGCGGCCGACCTGCCCGCGCGGGCGGCGGACGGGCGGCTGGTGACGCTCGCCGACACCCCGTATCTGTTGCTGGAGCTGTCGCTCTGGGGCGACTGGCCGCCCTTCCTGCTGGAGGCAGTCTACGCCTGCCAGGTGGCCGGCCTCTGGCCGATCCTGGCGCACGCGGAGCGCTACCCGGCGGTGCAGCGAGATCCGGGCCGGGTGCTCCCGCTCGTCGAGCGCGGCGTGCTGGTGCAGGTGAACGCCGACTCGCTGTTCGGACGGAACGGGCGGAGTGCGCGGTGGGCGGCTGAGGAATTGATCCGCACCCGCGCGGCGCACCTGATCGCCAGCGACGCGCACCGGCCGGATTCACGCCCGCCGCGCGTGCGGGAAGCGCTGGAGCGCGCGGGGGCCATCGCCGGGGAGGCATACGCGACCTGGATGGCGCAGGCGGCCGCCGACGTGCTGCGCGGGGCGCCGATCACCCCGCCCCAGCCCGAGCCGCCGCGACGGCGTTCCCGGTTCCGCTGGCCCTTCCGCTAACCGCGGCTCCCGGCGAGTGGCCAGACACTTGCGACCCGTCCGGCGTGGACGAGCGTGGCCGCGCCCGGCGCGCACCCCCAGCAGCCGGGCTTGGAGGAGCCGATGGACACGCGCTTTGAAAATCGCACCGACGCGGGCCGGAGGTTGGCAACGCGGCTGGCGCACTATGCCGGGCGGCCGGACGTCCTGGTGCTGGCCCTCCCGCGCGGGGGTGTCCCGGTCGGCTACGAGGTGGCGCGCGCACTCGGCGTGCCCCTGGATGTGCTCGTCGTGCGCAAGCTGGGTGTGCCGGGGCACGAGGAGCTGGCGATGGGCGCGATCGCCAGCGGCGGGACGCGGGTGCTCAATCGCCAGGTGATGGGCAGCCTCGGCATCTCCCAAAACGTGTTCGACGATGTGGCCGCGCGGGAGGAAGCCGTGCTACGGCAGCGGGAGCGTGCCTACCGGGGCGATCGACCCCCAGCCGATGTGGGTGGCCGCACGGTGATCCTGGTCGACGACGGGCTGGCGACCGGAGCGACGATGCGGGCCGCGGTGGCGGCGCTGCGCCAGCGGAAGCCGGCTCGCATCGTCGTCGCGGTGCCGGTTGCCTCACCGGAAACGTGCAAGGCGCTCGAGCCGCATGTCGATGAGATCATCTGCTACCTCACCCCCGACGTGTTCCACGCGGTCGGGCTCTGGTACGAAGACTTTACGCCCACCTCCGACGACGAGGTGCGCGACCTGCTCCGCGACGCCGCGAGGTGGCGGGACCCCCATGCTGACCACCCACCGGAAGCTGACCCGGGCGCCTAGGAGCGCAGCCGACCGCACGCGATAGCTCGGCCGCATGGCGCGTTTGCCGTCATCCTGAGCGAAGCCGGGCGGCGCGGGCGCGCCGGGCAGCGGAGCGAAGGACCTCGCGCCGTACCGGTCACCCAGCGGAGAGATCCTTCGCTCCGCCGGGTGCGGCTGTTCGCCGCTCCCGGCTCCGCTGAGGATGACACGCGGGGAGTCGGAGACGGCTGGCGGGTGTGTCGGGCTAATTCGTCAAAGTTCACGCGGTTTTTCCAGAAGGAGCAACGTCAAGAGATCGCGGCGGTGCAGTGCGAGCCCAGCATACCCGGCATCCGGCCTGCGCGGGCGCGCCCCGGCGCGCCGGGCGGGGCCCCGGGCGGGGGGGGGAAAA
>NZ_JADGHZ010000070.1 GCF_019683595.1 Sphaerobacter sp.
TAAAGCCACCGGGCTGCATAGGGGTAAGCCCACTGAAGGGGCTGCGATGGCTACTCCTCGGCGGGACCGCTCCGGCCTCCCAATGGGCACAATGTCCCCAGCCCCTTCAGTGGGCTTCGCTGTCTAGCCCGGCGGCTTTAGCCCCGGGCACGCGCCACGGCGTGGGATCCTTCCCGCCACCCACCCCCGGGCACGTGCCGACCGCGCGCACTCAATTCAATCGTCAAACCCCATAACCCCAGGGCGCCAACCACTGCCGTTGAGCGGAACGACACGCACGTCACGCGATCCAGAGGGCCAGCGTCCGCGCCACAAGACAATCTACCGAAAACCACAGGCCCCGGATGACTCCGGGGCCTGCGTCGTTGTAGCGCATACGGGATTCGAACCCGTGATCTCCGCCTTGAGAGGGCGGTGTCCTAGGCCACTAGACGAATGCGCCACGTCTCAATTGTCGGCCAGAGAATACCCTATATTCCGCGGGGTGTCAAGGCGAGTGAGCCTCGGCGCTCGTGACCCTCTCCAGCGGCAAAAACTTACCATAACATCAGTCCGAGTGGTACAATTGAGTTGACGGAATCGACGCACTGGAGAGCATGATGAACCGATCGACCGTGACCAATCATGAGGCGGCGCTGATCCTCCTCAACATAGCGACCATCCTGGAGATGACCGCCGGAAATCCGTATCGGGTGCGAGCGTATCGGCGTGCCGCCCGGCGGCTGTTGGCGCTGCGGGAGCCGGCGACTGAGTATCTGACACCGTCGGGGGAGCTGGCGTTGCCGGGGCTGGGGCAGCGGCTGCGGCGCAAACTGGGCGAACTCTTCACCGAGGGCGAGATGCGGTTCTACCGCGACCTGTACCACAGCCTGCCGGAGGAACTGCTGCGGCTGATGGAGGTGGAGGGAATCGGGCCGCGCCGGGCGCTGCGACTCCACGTCGAACTGGGGCTCGGCTCACCAGAGGACGTGGTCCAGGCTGCGGAGATGGGCCGCATCCGGAAGCTGTACCGCTTCGGAGAAAAGCTGGAGGCGAATCTCGCGGAGGCTGCGCGGGCCGCGATCGCCGCGCGAGGCACTGAGCCCGTGGCGCTGCCGCAGGCTGCCTAATACCGGACGTCCACCACGTGATTGGGGGAGCGGCTCGACGCGTTGAGCCGCTCCCCTTGCGTCTAGGCGACGAGTGGCTGCGGCGGTGTCGTGCGCAGCGTCTCGAGGTCGATCCCGTACAACTTGGCTGCGTTCTCAGCCAGGATCTTTCGCTTGGTCGTCTCCGTCACGCTGACGCCGTAGTCGCGCGCCAGATCCTCCGGCATCTCGAAGTCGATGATCGCGTCGATCTCCCAGACCGGGTGCCAGATGTTGAAGTCGGAGCCGAACAGGATCCGGTCTTCACCGAGCCACGCCAGCAGGTTGGCCATGATCTCGGCGAAGAAGCGCTTCCGCTTGCCCGCGAAGGCCACGGCCACCGAAAGCCCGGCGTAGACGTTGGGTTGCTTGACGGCGATCCAGCAGAACTTGTCGAGCTTTGGCAACCCCACGTGGTCCACGATGATGTTCAACTCCGGGAAGGCGATCGCAACCGCGTCGACATCGCCGACGTCGAAGCCGTCGAGCGTGAGCGGGTCGATGCCCGGACCCTTGTGGAAGTGGATGTTCTTGATCCCGAGCTTGACGCACTCTGCGTAGACCCGCATCGCCATGTCGTCGTCGGCGCGCCATCCGTGCGGAATCCCGTTCCACCACTCAGCGGTGTACAGCTTCAACCCCTTGATCCCGTACTCCTCCTTCTGCCGGTGCAGCTCTTCGATGGCCTTGCTTCCGTCGCGAGGATCGACGCGGCCGTTGAGGATGAACCGGTCCGGTGCGGACTTGGCCATAGCTGCGTTCTGCTCGACCGTGTTGAAGCCGTGCTTGAAGAAGTCGTAGAGGTAGGTCGGCTGTAGGATGGCCATGTCGACGCCGCTCTCGTCGAAGAGGGTGCGGCGATACCAGTCCGGCTCAGGCTTGCGGAAGAAGTCGAGGTCCCACTCGTATTCGGCGGTCGGGGTCAGCGAGGTGTGATAGGCGTGGAAGCACTTGATCCAGCGCTCGCCGAGATCGTTGGCGTTTTCTCGACTGGCATCCCAGAAGTGGACGTGGTTGTCGATGACCAGATAGCCTCTGCGCATGGGTCACCTCCCGTCGTGCGGCATGGACGAGTCGGATGGAGCAACCTGGGGCGCGTGGTAGGCGTCGCGGGTGTCGCGACAGATGGCGCCGTAGGTCCGCTGGCTGAGCAGGGCGAGGCGTGCGGCGCGGCGCCAGCGGGGGAGATCGGTGATCGAATTCCCGTCGGCGTCGACGAGCAGGGGACCCGAGTCGGGAAGGCCGATCTCGCGACGCCAATGGCGCAGCGCGTCGAGCATCCGGGCGGAGAGCGACCCGCCGTCCACCCGCGCGGCCAGATCGGTTATCTCCAAGCTGGCGATCTCGTCCTCGCTCAACCCGCTGGCTTCGAGCTGGGTGAGGACGGTCAGCAGGCTGACGGTATAGCTCCGGGTCCACAGCTCCCGGAGGCGGGTGGGGTCGCGCTCGACGTCACGGACCATCTCCTGAAGCTCAGTTTCCGGGAGCAACATGACCGGCTCCAGCTCGATCTCGGCCTGAAGACCGTGGTCGGCGGCGATCTGCCGGATGCTTCGGGCGATGCCGGCCATCGCCAGCGGCCAGCAGTCGGGAGTGCACGGCTGGATGCGAACCGTGAGGCGGTCACCCGTGAGTGTGACGTCTTGGATGATCCCGAGCTCGCCGATGGTGAGATTGACGGCGGGGTCGCGGATACGCGCCGCGAGCTGCTGGCGGACCTGCTCAGCGTCGATGGCAGCCACGGTTCTTCCCCTTCCGGTGACCGAAGGGCGCGGCGTTTTGCGGCACTCGGATGTGTGGGCCTATTGTCTGCCTGTTGCCATAAGTTTGTCAAGATCCCGTGCCGAACACTCGCCAGCTCGGTGCGCAACGACGAGGATTCGGCCGGCGCGGCCGGTGATGGCGGCCGCGGCGGAGACGGGGGTGAGCAGCGCGGTGAGCGCGGGGTGGAGCCCTGCGAAGGCGCGGTCGATGCCGCCGCGTCCCCAGCGGCGACGTGCCCACAGCCGTAGCCCCCAGGACCATTCGAGGCCAAGCCATTCTTGGCGGATCTCGGTCACGGTGAACCCATGGCGGGCGAGGAGCGCACCGAGGGTCGCCGGCGTAAAGGCGTACAGGTGGCGGGGGACGTCATAGCCGATCCAGTTCTCCCTCCAGAATCGGGCCGCCCAGGAGTCCGCGTTGGGAAGCCAGAGGATGAGCGCGCCGCCGGGCCGGAGCACGCGGGTGATCTCCGCGAGCGTGTCCGAGGGGGAGGGGAGATGCTCGATCACGTGGGACAGGAGGACCGTATCCACGCTCGCTGGTGGGAGCCGGACGGCGTGCAGGTCGCCCTGGCGCACGTCGAGGCCCCAGCGCTCGCGGGCGATCCGCACCGCCTGCGCGCTCGGCTCGATGCCGAGCACCTCCGGGTTCCCACAGTCCCGGATGGCGCGCAACAGGTCGCCGGTGCCGCAGCCCACGTCGAGCACCCGGGCGGGCGGTCCGAGATAACGCCAGAGTGAGGCGACGTCGCGCCGGCGCTGCCGGTCGCGCACGCGGGCCGCGATCCCGCGCCGGGTGAACGGCGCGTAGTCCTCCGGGTAGAAGCGCGCCAGCTCCTCGGCCACCGGGCGGGGGTTGAGGTAGCGAAGGCCGCAGCGCTGGCAGCGGACCAGGCGGAAGTGGTCGGGGGTCGTGCCCGCCAGGATGTCGTCGAGGTCGAGCAGCGGCTCGGAGTCGTCGGCGCCGCAAAGGTCGCAGGCAACCTGTTCCAGCCTGACCGGGACGGTGCGGTGCTCAGTCACGGGAGGCGTCTCTCCGTGCCGGTTCGAGCGGGGTGTCGTGGCGCAGGTGGCGGCGGACGCTGAACTCGCGCTGAGCCGAGGTGTAGGCGATCATCTCGGCCAGGAGCCCGAAGACGACGAACTGCGCGCCGATGATCATGAGCAGCACGCCGAGCGTTAGCAGCGGCCGGTGGCCGATGGGGTTGCCCAGGAACCAGAGCGTGGCCAGGTAGGCGTTGATGAGGAACCCGACCAGCAGCGTGACCAGGCCGAACCAGCCGAAGAAGTGCAGCGGGCGGCGCCGGTACTGGGTCAGGAAGAGGACCGTGAGCAGGTCGAAGAAGCCACGGAAGAAGCGGGCGGCGCCGAACTTGGAGCGCCCGAACTGGCGCGACCGATGCCGAACCTGTACCTCGCGCACGCGGAACCCACGGAAGTGGGCCAGCACGGGGATGTAGCGGTGCAGCTCCCCGTAAAGGTGGATCTCGTCCAGCACCTCGGCGCGGTAGGCCTTCAGGCCGCAGTTGAAGTCGTGGAGCCGGACCCCGGTCATGGCCCTGACCACCCGGTTGAAGATGGCCGAGGGCAGGCGCTTGCTCAGCGGGTCGTGGCGCGGGAACTTCCAGCCGCTCACCAGGTCGGCACCGTCCTCCAGCGTGGCCAGCAGATGTGGAATCTCCGCCGGAACGTCCTGGAGGTCGGCGTCCAGCGTCACCACGGCGTCGCCACGGGCGGCGGCGAATCCGGCGGCAAGCGCGGCCGACTTGCCGAAGTTGCGCCGGAATTGGATCACCTGCACGCGCTCATCGGCGGCGTGGAGCGCGCGGAGGATGCCGCTGGAGCCGTCGGTACTGCCGTCGTCGACGAAGATGATCTCGTAGGGCAGCCCCAACGGGTCGAGTGCATCCACGATCTCCTGGTAGAGGGGCCGCAGGCTCTCGGCCTCATCCAGAAGCGGAACGACGACCGATACCGACCCGATCGGCGGGTCGTCGTCGATGATGAGGGCAGGGCTGTCCGCTCCGACGGCCACCCGTGGTCGCCCGATCTCCTCGGTTCGACTGGCTGGAATCTGCATCAGCGCGCCCCCAGTACGACCCAATCCCCAGTGTTGGCGGCGGGAGCCTGCCGCGTGCGGTGCGTCCCCCAGCGGTGCCGGTATACACTCACCGGGTGGAGTGTAGCACGGTCGCACGGGGCAGGCGGAGGGTAGCGGTGGCCTGGGCGGCGGACAGGGCGAACGGCTGGGCCGCGGTGGTGGTGAACCGCGACGCGGCGGTCTTCCTCGACGGCTGCCTGCGGGCGCTCTATGACGGCCCGCGTCCTCCCAGCGAGGTCGTCGTCGTCGATGCCGGTTCGACCGACGACTCGGTGTCGGAGTTGGCCGGGTGGCCGCAGGTGATGGTCGAAGTCATCGGTCACGACCTGGGCACCGCCGTCGCCGCGAACCGGGGGCTGGCGATGACCGAGGCGCCTGTGGTGGCGGTGCTCGCGCCGGAGGTGGTCGTTGAGCCCGGATTTGGGCAGGTGTTGACCGCGCTCTTTGCAGAGCAGCCGAACCTGGGCGCGGCGGCCGGGAAGATCGTCGCGCCGGATGGGCAGACGCTCGTCAGCGCCGGCGGGGCGGTCGATGAGCCGGCTATGATGGCGCGCGATCGCGGCCGCGGCCAGCCTGCTGAAGGACGGTGGGATACGCCCGGGGAGGTCGCGTACGCCCCGGCGTCGCTCATGGTCCTCCGGCGTCGCGCGGTCGAGGAGGTGGGCGGCTTCGACGAGGCATTCCAGCCTGGCGCCTACGCCGATGTCGACCTGTGCTACCGCCTGCGGGAGGCCGGGTGGCGGGTGCGCTACGACCCGTCCCTGCGGGCCAGCGGCTTGCCGCCTGATATTCCCGCGACGCCGGGTCATCTGGAGGACTGGCACCGCGGGCGCCTGCGCTTTGCGGTCAAGCACCTGCGCGGTGAAGCGTGGTGGGGGCGGTTCGTGCCGGCCGAGATCGAGCGGCTGCGCGGCGCACTGCGGGGGACGTTGGAGCCGGATTGGCCCGCGGTATCCGGCGCTGGGGCGATCGAAGCGCTGGCCCGGGCCGGGGCGCGGCCGCCCGGGCGGCCACGTGGGCTGCTGGACGGCGAGCCGCTCGCGGCGTATGCGCGGGCGCTCGAGGCGCTGCGCTCGGCGGCGGGCGCGCTGGAAGGTGCAGCGCCGCGTTCCTGGCGGCGATCCGCCGACGGTGATCGCGCGCGGGCGCAGCAGGCGTTCAACGAGGCGGTCGTGGCGGTGCTGGAGGCGCAGGATCGCCTCAACCGGGAGGTGATCGCCGACGTGCTGCTCGCGCTCCTGGGCCTGGCCGCCCGGCCGGTGGTTGACGAGGACGCTGGGACGGCTTAGGCCGGTGCCCGGCCGATGAGCAAGATCCCGGTCGCGGGTTCAGGCAGCGTCAGCGTCTCCACCTCGGTGAACCCCGCCTCGCGGAGCCAGGCGGCCGTATCCACCACCTCGTGGGCGGCGCCGCCGCGCGTTGACAGCAGCATCTGCAGGTCGAAGAGCGCGCCGTTGAGCGACGGTTCGCCGCGACGGCCGGCGTGGTGGCTGCGGACAGCGGCAATCCCACCCGGGGCAAGTGCGTCGCGCACCGTCCGGAGCAGCCGGACGCTCCCCTCGCGGTCCTCCCCGACGAGCACGCCGAAGACGAGTGCCAGGTCGTAGCCGGCACCGAGCGAGTCCTGGTGGAAGTCCCCCGCGACGACTGAGACGTGGTCGCCCACCCCCGAGGCGGCGACGATCTCGCGCGTCACCTCGACGACCGGCGGCAGGTCGAAGACGGTGGCCTGGAGGTCGGGGAAGCGACGGACGAGGTCGATACTGTAGCCGCCGTGACCCCCGCCGACGTCGATCACCCGCGCTGGGTGGCCGAGCCCCTCGATGAACGGGGTGAGCGCGGCGGTGATCCCGGGTGCCGCGATGCGCGCCGTGTCGTAGAGGGCCAGGGTGAAGTCGCGCACCCAGTTCGGGTCTTGCTCCTCTTGCAGGCTGGCGGCAGGGCGACCGCCGATTCGGACCGCTTCGGTCAGGTGCGCCCACCGGCGGTAGAACGCCGCCTCGCGGCGAGCGAAGTTCACGACCGAGGCCGCGCCGCCGCTGGTCAACGTGGCCGCGGCCAGTGGTGTCAGGCGGTAGTCATCGCCCTCGCGCTCGACGAGGCCGAGGAAGCGGGCGGCGTTGAGGAAGCGTGCGGTGGCGGCCGGGTCGGCGCCGATGGCGTCGGCGACTGCTGCGGCCGGGAGCGGGCCGTCGGCCAGCGCGTCGCCGATCCCGAGTTCGGCGAAGGTGATGAGGACGCGCGCCTCGCGGTAGCCGCGCAGCAGATCCATGATGCGGCGCGAATACTCGAACGGTGTCGCCTGCTCCATCGGTGCCTCCCCTCCCACGGGTGCCACCCCAGCCTGCCCTCCGGCCGATTGCGCCGGCCTGCGGCTAGTGTACCCGCATGGCGGCCGGGGCGGGACATCGATCGTGGCTTCCGTGGGGGAAGCACAGATGGTTGACAGTCTTTGGTACTTGTGACTATTATACGCGAGACGTCCGGAGGAGGGCGCGATCGATATGCGTGGCGACCTGCTACTGACGGTGGATATCGCGTGCTTCGCCCTGGTGGAGCGGGAGTTGCAGATCCTGCTCGTCCGGCGGCTGGAGGCACCGTTCGCCGGTGCCTGGGCGCTCCCGGGTGGACCGGTGCGGGCCGACGAGCCGCTGGACGAGGCCGCGCAGCGCATCCTGGTCGACACCACCGGGCTGTGGGGCGTCTATCTTGAGCAGCTCTACACCTTCGGCGACCCCGGCCGCGACCCGCGCGGGCGGGCCATCTCGGTGGCGTACTACGCGATCCTCCAACCGGGGGCAGCCGGGCATCCGCCGCGCCGGGCGACGCGGCCGGGCAAGGGAGTCGCGGAAGCCGCCTGGTTCCCGATCGACGCGCTGCCGGGACCGTTGGCCCTCGACCATGGGCGTATCGCCTCCTACGCCCGCTGGCGCCTGGCGCAGAAGATCAACTACACGCCACTCGCCTTCTACTTGCTACCCGAACGCTTCACGATGGCCGACCTCCGCGCCGTGCACGAGGCAGTGGCAGGTGAGCGGTACGACCCCAGCAACTTCGCACGGCAGATGCTGGCCCGCTGGGATCTGGCACCCCTCCCGGGTGTGCGGGATCGGCGCTCGCGGCGGCCGGCACGGCTCTTCCATTACATCGGCGCGCGGGAGATCCCCGGGCCGCCCGACAAGCCGGATGGAAAGGATGCGTGAGCGCCGGACGGCCCGGCGTGGACGTGAGCAACGATGAGTCGGGTGCCGGGAGGGGAACACCGCCGGCACCGAAAGGAAACACTTGGTGAGTACCCTGAGCCTCGTTGACAGCCCCATCACGACCGGCAACGGCACGGTCTCCGCGTCGGACACGTCAGCATTGGTGGCCGAGATCAACCGGTTACGCCGGGAGCGCAACGCCGTCATCCTGGCGCACAGCTACCAGATCCCCGAGATCCAGGACCTGGCCGACTTCGTGGGAGACTCGCTCGGACTGTCGCGGCAGGCGGCGACGACCGACGCCGAGGTGATCGTCTTCTGCGGCGTGCACTTCATGGCCGAGACCGCGGCGATCCTCAGCCCGGACAAGACGGTGTTGCTGCCGGACCTGGAAGCCGGCTGCTCGCTGGCCGCCAGCATCACCGCGGATCAACTGCGCGCCTGGAAGGCGGAGCATCCGGGCGCCGTGGTCGTCTCCTACGTGAACACGACGGCCGAGGTGAAAGCCGAGAGCGACTACTGCTGCACCTCGGCGAATGCGGTTGAGATCGTCCGGAGCATCCCGGAGGAACGAGAGATCCTGTTCCTGCCTGACCTGTTCCTCGGCGAATGGGTGCGGCGCGCCACCGGGCGCGACAACATCCATCTGTGGCTCGGCGAGTGCCACGTCCATGCCGGGATCATGGCCGAAGACGTGGAGCGTGCGCGCGACGCGCACCCGGACGCGGAACTGCTGGTACACCCCGAGTGCGCGTGCGGCTCGCGCTGCCTGCTCGACCTCCAGGCGGGGCGGCTCGACTCACGGCGGACCCACGTCCTCTCGACCGAGGGCATGGTGCGCCACGCGGCGGCGTCCGATGCCGGCTCGTTCCTGGTTGCAACCGAGACCGGCGTGCTGCACCGGCTTCGCCGCCTGGCACCGGGCAAGCAGTTCTACCCGGTGCGTGAAGCGGCGGTGTGCAACTACATGAAGATGATCACGCTGGAGAAGGTGTACCGCTCGCTTCGCGACATGGTCTACCCGATCACCGTCCCACCGGAGATCGCCGAGCGGGCGCGCGTCGCCATCGACCGCATGATCGCGGTCGGGCGCTAACACGGACGCGTCCGAGGCCGCCGGGAGCCCTCCCGGCGGCCCAGCAACCTCGTTACTCCGGGACGAACTCCGGCCGATCCAGCACCATGGCGCCGAGCTCGTGGCGCGAGGCGGTCAGCCGTACCGTCGTGCCCTCGATGTCGCCGATCAGGCGCGACGGGAGAAACAGGTCGTCGCGGAACGGGCCGCGGTCGACGTGGACGTAGATGTCCCAGTGATACGGTTCGTCCTGGTTCAGGCCGACGGGTTGGTAGACCCGTCTGACCGTGCCCAGCTTCTGCCCGGTCCGGGTGACCACGGGCATGCCGGGCCGGATCCGCGCCATGAGCGGGTCGGGATCGAAGCGAACGAAGTCCGCATCCCAGTGCTCGGCGTGCGCTTCCATCTCTCGCTGGATCTGCAGCCAGTCGTGCTCGCTGCCGGGTAGGTGATCTACGGGCACCCGTCCTTCCCGGTTGCCTGCCGAGCCGTTGCCCGTTCCCTGAGGCACGTCCGGTGCCAGGTCGCCCCGGCGCGGCGCCGGTACGTGGCGCCGGTCCTGCGGTTGCCGCCGTGAGCCGGGAGCAATAAGGTCAGGGCGAACGCGAAGGAGGACGGGGTGAAGGCACGGTTGATCCAGGAGGACGGCGGGAAAACCTACGCGGTGATCTTCGACAGCGGCGACGAGGTCTTCCAGGGGCTGACCGAGTTCGCCCGCGAGCAGGGCCTGACCGCGGCCCACTTCACCGGCGCCGGCGCGTTCAGCGATGTGCTGCTGGGCTTTTTCGACCTGGACAAGAAGGATTACGAACAGATCCCGATCGAAGAGCAGGTCGAAGTGCTGTCCCTGGTCGGGGACGTCGCGCTCGATCCCGAGGACGGCGGTGGGCCGAAAGTCCACGCGCACGTCGTCGTCGGGAAGCGAGACGGCACGGCGCACGGAGGGCATCTTCTCGCCGGGCACGTGCGGCCGACGCTTGAAGTGATCGTCGAGGAGGCGCCGGCGCACCTCCGCCGCAAGCCGGACCCGGCGACCGGGCTCACCCTGATCGACCTCCCGTGAGCGGTGCTTGGGTTCGTCGCGTGGGGTCGGGTAGAGACCACTACGGTGACGTTCTCCACGTATCCATACGCCACTCGTGCGCAACCGGAAGGCAGACATGCGGTTGAGCAGCGGTCGGGACGATCTGGAGCTGGTGGGAGCACCGATCGGGCGCCTGTACACCTGGTGGCGGGGTGATCCGCTGCCCGGCCTCCCGCGGGTTCCGGGCCTGGTCATCGAACCGGCGACCGACCTTGCGGCGCTCGCGGCGGTCGCGGGACACAGCCCTGCGGTGCTCCAGACGCGGATGGCGGAGGGGCACACGCCGTACCTGGCGTGGCTCGACGGGACGCCGGTGGCGAGTGGCTGGTTGGCGACGCGCGAGGCCGCGATCGGTGAACTGGGACTGGCCTTCGCGCTGCCACCCGGTAACCGCTACCTCTGGGACTTCGTCACGCTCCCGCCCTGGCGAGGGCGTGGCATTTATCCCCGAATCCTGCAAGACATGCTGCGCCGCGAGACGTCGGCTCAGCGCTTCTGGGTCGGCCACGACCTCGACAACGTCGCCTCAGCCCGCGGCATCCTGAAAGCCGGCTTTGTCGCCGTCGGGGAGGTCGGTCGGCTGCGCGGTGGGGGCCTCGGTTTGGTTCCGCGCGGCCAGGTTGAGCGCGGCGCGGCCGCTGCAGCCCTCCTCGGCATCCCGATCCTCCAGCGGACCGACACCCGCAGCGGCTGAGCACGCCGTCACCGCCTTCCGATCCCCATTCGCAATCGGACCGATCCTCTCATTCGTCGTGCGCTGGACCGTGCTCCCACTTGTTGCAACGAATCTGTTACGGACCGTCGTCAGATGCTACGCATCACACATGGGTTCAGGCATAATATTTTCAGGATGGGTAACCGATATGGTGCCGATACGCGATAACTCTGGCATGGCGCTTGTGGAGAGGGGATCTCATGGCCCGGTCGTCCCGCAACGTTCACTCGACTGGGGTGCTCATCGTCGATGACCATCCGTTGTTCCGGCAGGGGCTGCGCCGCCTCATCGAGGACGAAGCCGGGCTTCACGTGGTGGCTGAGGCGTCGAACGGGTACAAGGCCATGCAGCAGGCCGATGTGTACCGTCCGGCGCTGGCGCTGGTAGACGTTCAACTGCCGGGGGTGACCGGGCTCAACGTGGTTCGGGCGCTCAAGGAGGAATATCCACACGTGCGCGCGATCGTGCTCTCGACGTACCAGAGCGACGATCTGGTCCTCGCCGCGCTGCAGGCCGGGGCGGCCGCGTTCGCGACCAAAGACGTCGTGCCGGAGTTGCTCCTCGATACCATCCAGCGGGTTCTCCGGGGAGAGCGCCCGATCGACACGATCATCGTGAGCCGGCCGGCGCTTGCGCGCCGGTTGCTCCTGGAGTTGCGCGCCGGCGCACCCGGCGAGCGCGAGGGTGCACCGCCGGCGCAGAGCCTGTTGCCGCTCTCGCCGCGCGAGATGGAAGTGCTCGACTGCGTGGCGCAGGGGCTCTCGAACAAGGAGATCGCGGACACCCTCTACATCACCGAGCAAACGGTCAAGAACCACATCACGGCCGTCTACAGGAAGCTCCACGTCCAGGACCGGGTGGAGGCACTCACCTGCGCGGTCCGGCGGGGATGGGTCCAGATCGGATCGGCAGCGCCAACGACGGTCTAATCCCGCTCGAACGAGGATTGGCCTGGGGGCCGCGCTGAGACACGCCAGTGCCCAGAGGGCGCATGGAGTCTGACGACATACCGTGGGATGCCGGAGCTGTTCCCGTCGCCCGGTCGTTGTCATCCGGAGCTGTGCGGGGGACGGCCGGCCGCCGCTCCCGACTCGGCTCAGGATGACGCGCGGGGGAGCGGACTGCTGGCGGGTTGACCCGGTTAAGATGTCGATCACCCTTTCGGGCACGGGTGGGTCTCGCGAGGAGACGCTGCCCGCCTGCTGCTAGCGGAAACGGCGCAGCATGTGGCGCAGTCGTCGGAGCGTGACCACCTCAGGTTTCAGGCGAGGGGTTGGGAGGATGAGGATCGCGACGGTGAGCCAGCCGATAGCGGCCACCTGATTGAACGGGAACGTCCAGGTGGCGAACGCCGCCGCGGTCAGTGCCAGGATCTGTCGTGAACGCCGGTTCATTGATCGCTATCCCCTTACCGTAACGCGGCCGCGCTGGCGAATGCCCTGCCTTCCATGGACCAGGACACCACAGGGCGCGCCACAACCGCGCGGGCATGAGGCACGACGGCGTTACAAGACCCTAACAGCTTCCCATGTGGATCCGGCGCTGACGGCCGGGGCGCGGCGGGCTACAGGATGGCATCCGGGGCGAGCGCATGCGGCTCGCCCCGTGGTGGTCCGTTCGATACCGGAGACCTCAGTGCATGCTCGGCTGGTAGCGACTGTCGTCGGGCTTGGGCTCCTCTGAACCGGAACCGAGCGCCCGTCCCACCATGATGAGCAACACGGCAAAGTAGAGGAGGCCGCCGCCCACCCACATGATCAGCCCACCGATCTGCTGATCCACCACCCCCGAGAGTCCCCAGATGGGATCCGGGGCCTGATAGCGTGGGTAGACGACGTTGTCGGCCAGCGTCAGCACGGCGCCGATGGCGCTGGCGGCCATTGATGTCAGAAACACAGGGCCGAGCGCCCACGGAATTGGCAGTCTGCGGTGCCGCGGCATCGGGTCCACGATCAACCACCAGCAGAGATACGACGTGATGAAGAACGACAAGTGCTGAACGTCGTGGAGCAGTTCATTGTCCAGCACTGCCTGGTACAAGGTCGGGATGTGCCACAGCCCATGCACGACGTTGAAGAGGAGGAAGGCGGGGACCGGGTGCAGCAGCCGGTCCGTCCAGCGCCGCACGTTCCCATGGCCGGCGACGATCTTCGCCAGGCGGCGGCTGTGCCTCGGCGGCAGCGCGCGGACGACCACCTGGAGCGGCTGGCCGAGGGCGATCAGCGGTGCCGAGATCTGGATCAGGATCATGTGTTGCAGCATGTGCAGGAAGAAGACGGTGTCGTTGAAGACGTCCAGCGGCCCGAGCAGCGCCACGATCAGCAGCGCCATCCCCGCGTAGTAACAGCCAATCCGCCATCCCGCCGGCCTGCGTCCGCCTGCCCGGTGGAGCCGGATCACGGCGATGGTGTACGCCGCGATCAGCAGCGTGAGCGGCGCCATCACCTGCGGTCGGGCAATCCAGGCGGTCCAGAGCGACGTGCCGGGTGCGGTGTCGAGTACGGGTAGCAACATGCGCGGCATCCTCAGATCGTGCGGCGCGGCCTCGGCTCATGCCTGCCGTTGAGCGGAGGTCGAGCACGGCCGGGCCGGAACTCCTCTCCTCATGGATGAGCATAGCACTCGCTCGTCAGCCCGCCCAGGCGCGGCCGTGTCGGCATCCGCGCTACACATGGAAGGCCGTATGGCGCCGCGAGTCCGCGCGGAAGACGTCGCGTTGCCGGCGGGTTCCCGGCGGGAGTTCTCGCAGCACCGCCTCGTCAAACGAAGGGGTAGACAACCGGTGCGCTGACGAGTATCATTGAATTAGAACACTTGTTCGCCTCTTCGCCCCCGATCAGAGCGGTGCCGCCGGCCGGCCCCACAAATCGGCAGGGACCGCGAGAGGAGCCCCCGATGCAGGCCAAAGCGCACGAGTCGATCGAACTCGCGTACCGTGGCCGCGTCTACACCATCGTGGCCGTTCCCATGGGTGCTCGCTCCTGGAGCGCCGTCTGCCGCGAGCTGGGTATCGTTCAGGGGCTTTACCCCACTCCCCGGGATGCTATACTCGGCGGGTTGCACCTGGTGCTTCAGTACCGCACACGGCGGGGGGATCTGGCCGCCTAGCGCCGGAGGGCCCGCCGAATCAGCCGAACATCGGATGACCACCAGCTCCCTCCGGGGCGGCGGTTTCGTGCCGGTGGGGGACGTGTGCCATCCATCCGCTCCGCGCGGTGACGTGCGCGAAAGGAGGTACAGCTCATGCCAGCACGCCGTTCTCCCGCGGTCGCGATCGAGGCGTCGGGCCTGGTCAAGTCCTTCGGCGAAACCCGGGCCGTGGATGGTGTCGACCTGACGGTCCGCACCGGGACCGTCTACGGAGTGCTGGGGCCGAACGGCGCCGGCAAGACCACGACCCTGCGGATGCTCGCCACGCTCCTCGTTCCCGACGCCGGATCGGCACGAGTTCTCGGGCACGACATCGTGCGCGAAGCCGACGCGGTGCGCGGGAGAGTCAGTCTGACAGGGCAGTTCGCGTCCGTCGACGACGACCTGACCGGCGCGGAAAATCTCATCCTCCTCGGGCGCCTCATGGGCTACTCGCGCGCCCGGGCGAGGGAGCGCGCTGATGCGTTGCTGCACGCCTTCGGACTGACCGAGGCTGCCGATCGGCTGGTGAGAACCTATTCCGGAGGGATGCGACGGCGGCTGGACATTCCCGCCAGTATCGTCGTGACACCGGATCTCCTCTTCCTCGACGAGCCGACGACCGGGCTCGATCCCCGCAGCCGCAATCAGCTTTGGGATATCGTCCGCCTGCTGGTGGCCGAGGGGACGACCGTCCTACTGACGACTCAGTACCTCGACGAGGCAGACCAGCTTGCTGAGCGGCTCGCCATCATCGACCGTGGCAGGGTGATCGCCGAGGGCACGGTCGAAGAAATCAAGGCCTCCGTTGGTTCGGGTGTCCTCCATGTTCGCCTGGGCGACCCGGAGCGCCGGCCGGCGGCGGCAGCACTGCTGGAACGCTCGCTCAATCTGACCACGTATTCGGAGGGAGACCCGGCGAGGTTGTCGGCCCGTGTGTCCGCAGGAGAGGAGGTCACACGCGCGCTCGACGTGCTCGCCAGGAACGGCATCCCGGTCACCGCGTTCTCGTTCGGACAACCGAGTCTTGACGAGGTCTTCCTTGCCCTGACGGGTCACCGAACTGCTGACGACGCTGCCGAGGAGGTTACGGCATGACCACACAGGCGCCTCTCCGACTCGCCGAGATCGACGAACGCGTCCGCTCGGCGCTCTCGAGCGACCGACCGCGGCGCCCAAGCGCACTGGCGGTATCGCTGACGTTCGCGTGGCGCACACTGCTGAAGATGCGGCATGTCCCCGAGCAACTGTTCGACGTCACCGCCTTCCCGATCATGTTCACGCTGATGTTCACCTACCTGTTCGGCGGTGCGATCGCGGGGTCCACCCGTGCCTACCTGCAGTTCCTCCTGCCGGGGATCGTGGTGCAGACCGTCGTCTTCATCACCATGTATTCCGCGGCCGGTCTGAATACCGACATCTCGAACGGGATCTTCGACCGGTTCCGGTCGATGCCGATCTGGCGACCTGCGCCGCTCGTGGGGTCATTTCTCGGCGATGCCGTGCGCTATTCGATGGCCTCGCTGATCGTCATCGTGGTGGGGCTGATCCTGGGGTTCCGGCCGGGCGGCGGTGCGCTCGGTGTGGTGGCTGCCGTGGGTCTGCTGCTCGTGTTCGCGTTCAGCCTGGGCTGGATCTGGGCGCTATTCGGCCTGATCATGCGCACCCCGAACGGGGTCATGATGTCCAGCATGATGGTCTTGTTCCCGCTGACCTTCGCGAGCAGCATCTTCGTCGACCCGCGGACGATGCCGTGGTGGCTCCAGCGCTTCGTCAACGTGAACCCCATCACCCTGATGGCCACGGCCGAGCGTGGCCTGATGGCAGGCACGGCAACGGTCGGGCAGGTCGTCGTGGTCCTCGCCGTGAGCGCCGCGATCGTGGCGATCTTCGCGCCGATCACCATGTACCGTTACCGCAACCTGCGGTAGCACCGGCGTCCGCGACCCATATGACCGGCCGGCGCGTCTGCGCCGGCCGGTTCCTTTCCGTCGCCGGAGGCATCCAGATGCTGGGCTGGTGGGGCACTTGGTGGGCAGGCTGGCTTTCGAACGGACAGAGCACGACCCGCTCTTCACCGAGCGAGATTCGGTGCTGTCGCTTCTTTATGCGCCGATAGACTAGTTCCAATCGTAATAGTCCAAGCCGGACGGCGGAGGGTTCTGCCTCGTCCCCCTGGATGCGACTTGTTTCCCTTTGACCAGATATGTTGCATGTACATACACTGGCAGCAAAGCAGCCTGGTGACGACGTCTGCCAGCGGGCCTGTTGGCTTGGCTCATCGACGCACCGGCGCTTGCGTCCTTGGCGCGC
>NZ_JADGHZ010000071.1 GCF_019683595.1 Sphaerobacter sp.
GGTGTGGACCCGGCCGGCGGTCCGGCGGAACTCCCGAGGCGGGAGTCACGGCAGCGTCCAGGCAGCTTTCGGAAACAGCGGACGTGCAAGAAGGCGCCCCCCGGCCGGGGGCGCCTCGTCTTCGGTGCCTACGCGACCTCGACGATCGCTTCGATCTCGACGGTGATGCCGTTCGGCAGCGAGCCCATGCCGACGGCCGAGCGGGCATGGCGCCCTGCATCGCCGAAGACTTCAACAAAGAGGTCGGAGCAGCCGTTGATCACCTGGGGCTGCTCACCGAACTCGGGGACGGCGTTGACCATGCCCAGCACCTTGACCACCTGCTTGACGCGGTCCAGGTCGCCCAGGACATCCTTCATGACCGCGATCAGCATCAGCCCGACCGAGCGGGCGTGCTGATACGCCTCCTCGGTGGTCACATCCCGGCCGACTTTCCCGGTCGGCATCGACCCGTCCGGGTTGAAGGGACCCTTGCCTGCCAGGAAGAGCAGATTGCCCGTCTGGACGGCGTGGACATAGGTTCCCATCGGCTTGCCGACGGCCGGCAGCTCGATACCCAACTCCTTGAGACGCTCCTCGACCTTCATGCCCTCTCCCTTTCCCATACGTTGGCGTCGCCCACGCTGCTGACGGCGGCATCGTAGGCGACCGACTCGGCCGGTGTCAACGCGCTCGGCGGTCGTCACCCTAGCTGTTTTGGGTATACTGAGCGTTTGCACGGCCCCGCCTGGCGGAGAGCGGGGCGAGGTGCAACGCGTCGATCATGGAGCGACCATGCCGGGAGGTGGCGTCGCCTCGATGGTCCGCACGTGCGGCAGTTCCGGCTTGCCTGGCAACGTCGCCGCGGCGTTCGGCCTGTGTATCGGCGTCCCGCGCCGGGGAGAGCGCCCCAACTCACCCTGGCGACTTCCTCGTACGGCTCGCCCCGGGAGTCAAGGGCTGCTGCTCGCCGCTCGTCCGCCTCATCGTTGTGGTCCTGACGCTCGCCTCGCGTCATCACCCTCCAGCCTGAGGCGGCATCCACACCACGTCCCTGCCTGAAGGCAAGCCCTGCGTCGAGACACGCCGCGCCTCGCCAGCCGGCGAGGAGTGGCAGCGCAATTGCGGGTGCTCCCATCGCCGTTCCAGGCCGGACAGGAGCGGACTTGGGGGGCGAGCGCCACGCTATCGAGCACGAAGGAGACGGGTCACTTGGCTAGTCAGCGTTTGCGCGGCAGGACAACGCCGTGCCCGGTCGTCATCCTGCCGACCTACAACGAGCGCGCCAACCTCGCGACGCTCATCCCCCACATCCTGGCCGACTCACGTTTCCACGTCCTGGTCGTCGACGACAATTCGCCTGACGGAACGGCCGATCTGGTACGCGAGATGGCCTCGGACTACCCCGGGCGCCTGCACCTGATCTGCCGCCCCGGCAAGCTGGGTCTCGGGACCGCGTACCTGACCGGGTTCCGCTGGGCCCTGGATCGGGAATACGACCTCATCTGCGAGATGGACGCCGACTTCTCGCACGACCCCGAGACGCTGCCGCGCCTGATCGAAGCGGCGCGCCACGCTGACCTCGTGCTCGGCTCCCGCTACGTGCCGGGCGGGGGGACGGTCAACTGGTCGCCGCTCCGGCGCTTCATCAGCCGCGGCGGGTCCACCTACGCTCGCCTGATCCTCGGGCTCCCCTACCGCGACCTGACCGGCGGTTTCAAGTGCTTCCGGCGCCGGGTGCTCGAGTCGCTGGATCTGGACACCATCCAGTCGAGCGGCTATGCCTTCCAGATCGAGCTGACCTACCGCGCGCACCGGGCGGGATTCCGCATCGTCGAGGTGCCGATCCGCTTCGAGGAGCGGCGCGCCGGTCAGTCCAAGATGTCGATGCAGATCGTTGCCGAGGCGCTCATCCGCGTCTGGCAGATGCGGCTCTCCGGGGCGGCCCCGTTGCTGACGCCAGGGCGCTCGACTCTCTCCAGTCCCCCGACCCGCTCTCGGTAGGCGGCCCTTCGCGTCCGGCACGCACCCGCGCGATGCGACCCATGTGCGGCGCCGGAAGCATCGCGTAAACTTGTGGGACATGCACGTGGGACAACGTGCTGGCACCTGCATGCCGGCACGGTGCGTGGTGCCCCCTGGCACTGGGTAAGATCGGAGCCGGACCGGTGAGAGTCGAGACCGTCACGCGTCTCCTGTCGGCCGCGGGCGTGCATTGGGTGCGCTTCGAGTTCGCCGACATGCTCGGTGTCGCGCGCTCCAAGATCGTCCCGCTCTCCCGCCTGCACCGTGTCGGCACCCAGGGGCTGCGCTTCGCCCGGGACACGGACGGCCCGCTCGGCGACGGTGCCACGCCGGCGACCGATTTCATCCTGATGCCGGACTTCGACACGCTCGCGCTCCTCCCCTACGCGCCGGGGGAGGCCAGCGTGATCTGCGACCTGTACGACCTGAGCCAGGAGCCCGCGCCACACGACGGCCGCTGGGTATTGCAGCAGGTGGTCGAGCACTATCTCGACGAAGGACTTCTCCCCGCCACGACCTTCGCGTACGACTTCTACGTCGTCGATCGGGCAACCGGTACGCCAGCCTTTCCGGGTGGGCGCCCCGGCGCGAGCGTGCGCAATGCCGCGCGGCCTGCGTGGCGGGATGCCCTGCTGTCGGCGGTCCCGTCACTCGGGGTCGAGCTGGAGACCATCCACACGGCCGGCGCCCCGGGCCAGGTCCATGCCGAGCTTGCCTCAGCGCGGGGAGTGGCCGCCGCCGACCAGGCCTTTGCCTTCCGCACGGCGGTGAAGGAGATCACCAGCCAGGACGGGCTGACCGCCACGTTTATGACCCGGCCGCCGTGTGGCGACCGTGCCTCGGGCTGCATCATGCAACACCGGCTGCTCGACGCCGCAACCGGCGAGAATCGCTTTGCCGACGACGCGGACCCGCTCGGCATCTCCCCGCTCGCCAAGCAGTTCATCGCCGGGCTGCTCTACCACGCGGCGGCGTTGTCCGCCTTCCTCTTGCCGATCCCGAACGACTACAAGCGCTACCACGCGGCCGGTTGTACGCCACTGCACGCCGCATGGAGCTGCGAGAGCCGCGCGGCGGCGGTGCGCGTGCCCGCCCGCGCCGGGGCGGACGCGGCGCACGTGGAGAACCGGATCGCAACGGCCAGCGCCAACCCGTACATCGCACTCGCCGCCTGCCTGGCCGCCGGGCTGGATGGGTTGCGCCAGCGCATGCTCGCACCGGCGCCGCTGCACGGCGACCCGGCGGCATCGCGCGGCGCGCCGCGCCTACCGCAGTCGCTGGACGAGGCACTTGCCGCCCTGGAGGCCGACACGCCACTGCACGCGCTCCTGGGCGAGGCGTTCGTCCGCACCTACCTCGCCGTGGCACGGTTTGAGCTCGCACGCACACGGCTGGCCTGCCCCACCTACGGCACGGACGAGTGGGAGCGACACGTCGATCCCTGGGAGTGGGCCGAGTATGGCGAACTCCTCTAAGCCGTCTCCATCACGTCTGGTTCAGGTGGTTATCCGTCACACGAGCCTGCGGTCAGACGTCGAGAACGGTTGAATGGGGCCGACGAGTCCCGTACCCTTGCAGGATTAACCGGGATGACCCGGCGCCACGCATGCCGCGCGGGCTGCCGCACCCGGTTTGGCCGAAGCAGATCGTCACGGAAACGCGGGGCGTCATGCGCACAGGGACGATGGTACTCAAGCAGGGCGAGATCTTCGTCGTCAGCGACGAGCGGGGAGATATCGGGCGCACTGTCGCTGGCGCCGGCCTCTACTTCCGCGATACCCGATTCCTCAGCGACTATCAGCTCCTGCTCAACGACGAGCTGCCGGACCTGCTCGACTCGTCCGGAACCCAGAACACGGTCGGGATGTTCCAGTTCGGTAACCCGCTGCTCGATGGCGTCGCTGCACAGACCGTGCTGCCGAACACCATCGGCATCCAGCGCTACCGCGTGATCGACCAGGGGATGACGGAGCAGATCCAGATCCGCAACTACAACTCTTTCCCCGTCAGCCTGTCACTGACCTTCATCGTCAGCGCCGACTTCCGCGACATCTTCGACGTGCGCGGTTTCCGCCGCATGAAGCGAGGACGGGTGCTGCTGCCGCGCCGGGATGAGAACGAGGTGGTTCTCGGCTACCGTGCCGTCGATGGCCACCTGCTTGAGACGGTCTTGCACTTCAGCCGGCCGCCGGACGAGACGGCGATCGTCGCCGGCGCGGGCTACACCGCGGAGCTGGAGGAGCTTCGCGCCATGCTGCCCGGCAACGACCGGGTTGTGCGGTCGGAACCGGCCGGGCATACCCCCAGGGCCTCGCTCCTCTTTCGCTTCGAGCTCAAACCGCAGTCGGAGGCCATGCTGTCCCTGACGCTCACGCCGCGCTGGACCGAGTCATCGAGCGACGGACAGGTCCACACGGTGGCGACGACCAAGGGCCCGCTGCCGGTCGCCAGCGAGCGATTCCCGATCGTCGAGACCAACAACGAGGTCTTCAACGGCCTCCTCGACCGCAGCCTGCGGGATCTGCGGACGCTGATTACTCCGTTCCCGGGCGGGCGGATCGTCGCCGCCGGCATCCCCTGGTTCGTCGCGCCCTTCGGCCGGGACAGTCTCATCACCGCGCTGCAGATGCTCATGTTCTCGCCGCAGATGGCGGTCGACACGCTCCGCTTCCTGGCGCGCCAGCAAGGCACCCGGGTCAACCCCTGGACCGGGGAGGAGCCGGGCAAGATCCTGCACGAGCAGCGCTTCGGGGAGATGGCCCGCCTCAGCGAGGTGCCGCACGTGCCCTACTACGGGACGGTCGATGCCACGCCCCTGTTCGTGCTCCTGTTCGGCGAGGTGCTGCGCTGGACCGGAAGCCGCGAGCTCTTCGACGAGTTCCGCGAGCCGGCCGAGCGGGCGATCGCCTGGATCAACCGCTACGGCGACAGCAACGGCGACGGCTTCGTCGACTACGGCCAGCCCTCCCGCGGCGGTCTGGTGAACCAGGGCTGGAAGGACAGCGACGACTCACTCCAGAATCCCGACGGCTCACCGGTGACGCCGCCGATCGCCCTGGTGGAGGTCCAGGGGTATGTCTACCGGGCGAAGCGGGTTCTCGCCGATGCGCATGAACGCTGGGGTGACCCGCGGCGCGCCGAGGAGCTTCGAAACGAAGCCGAGGCGCTGCGCCAGCGCTTCGAGGAGCGGTTCTGGAGCGAGGGAGATCAGTTCTACGGCCAGGCCATCGACGGCACCGGCCGCCTCGTGACCGCCATCAGTTCCAACCCGGGGCATTGCCTGTTCGGCGATATCGTGTCGCCCGAGCGGGCCACGCTCGTGGCTGAGCGGCTGCGGGCTGCCGATATGTATTCCGGCTGGGGGATCCGCACCCTGTCGTCGCGCATGCCCCACTACAACCCGATGAGCTACCACAACGGGAGCGTCTGGCCGCACGACAACTCGCTCATCGCCGCCGGGCTGCGCCGCTACGGCTTCGACGAGGCGGCCGCGGACGTCTTCTCCGATCTGGTCAACGCCGCCACCCACTTCCCGTACGGCCGACTGCCGGAGCTGTTCTGCGGTTTCAGCCGGGAAGCCGAACGTTACACGTTCCCGATCGCCTACCCCGTGAGTTGCAGCCCGCAAGCGTGGGCGGCCGGAACCCTCCCGTATCTGCTCCAGGTGGTCTTGGGCCTCGAGCCGGACGCCGCCGCCGGACAGCTCACCCTGCGGCCCTACCTCCCGGACTGGCTCGACACGGTGCGCATCCGCGGGATGCAGTTCGGGGACCGGACCATCGACCTGACCATCCGCGGGCGCGGTCGCGACGTGGAGGTCATGGTCGATGCGGAGCACGAACTCGCGGTCGTGGTCAACGGCCAGGTCGTGGCGCGCTAGCGGGCGCACCTACTCGCCGACCGCGGGCAGCGCCGTCGAGGCGGAGCGCACATCTCGCCGCCCATTGGCATCTCGCGCACCGTTCGTCGCCGCCTGGTAAACACGCTCGTACCCGTCCACCATGGCCTGCGCCGAGAAGCGCTCCTCGACGCGGCGGCGGCAGGCGGCCCGGTCGATCTCGCCGATGCGCGCGACGCAGGCGGCCATGTCGGCCGGCGTATCGCAGATGAAACCCGTCACGCGGTCGGCCACCACCTCAGGCACCGACCCGTGGCGTAGGGCGATCACGGGCGTGCCGCACGCCATCGCCTCCACCATGGCCATGCCGAACGGTTCCGGCCACCAGGATGGGAAGAGCAGCGCCGCCGCCCCCCGCAGCAACTCATCCCTCCCTCGGTCGTCGACCTCGCCGACGAATTCGACCAACGGGTCGTCGAGCAACGGCTCGACATGCGCCGCGAACCAGTCCCGGTCGACCGCATCGACCTTCGCGGCCAGCTTGATCGGCATGCCCACCCGACGCGCGACTTCGATCGCCAGGTCCGGCCGCTTCTCCTCCGCCATGCGGCCAACGAACGCCAGGTAGCTGCCCGGCTCGGAACGGAACGTGAAGTTCTCAACAGGGATGCCGTTGTAGACCGTGGCGAGCCACCGGACACCGAACGCCTCGAGGGGCGCGCGCTGGCTCTCGCTGATCGAGACGAGGCCCATGTGCGCGTACCAGCGGTAGATCAGCGGCAACTCGGGGATGTCGAGTCGCCCATGCAGCGTCGTGAGGGTTGGCACGCGCCATTGGGACAGGAAGGGAAAGCCCAGGTAATCCATGTGGCTGTGGATCACGTCAAATTCGTCGGCCATCGTGCCGACCTGCGCGAGCAGCGCCACCTGCGGCGCGAGAAGATCCACCGCCTTGTCGTCGAGCCGCAGCGACCGGTCGACGCCCGGGACCAGGTGTGCCCGTGTTTGGGAGTCGCCGCTCGCAAAGAGGGTTACGTCGTGCCCACGCGCGACCAGCTCGTCGGTCAGCGCGGACACTACACGTTCGGTTCCGCCGTACAGGGCGGGAGGCACCGACTCGAAGAGCGGAGCGATCTGCGCGATCTTCATCATTGTCTCCATCGTGGTGAGTGGTAGGCGAACGGCAGAAACCCAGCGGGAGCCGGCCGCCTCCGGCGCGTAGATGCAATTTCGATGCCGGATGCGGACCGGCCTCGAACTGGCATACTGATTGCGGCTGCGCTACGCTGCTGTCCTCACTCGGCTCGGCGGCCGCGGTGGCCACCGCGCTCCGACCGGGCACCATCACCGACCGGAGGTGAGCGATGCCGAGGTTCAAGGTGGCGGACACCCGGGGCATGCGTCGCAGGCAGGCTCGGCGTGCGATGCGCGAGATGCGCCGCATGAAGGGCATGCGAGGCATGCGGGAGATGCGCCGGTTGCAGGCGATGTGGGATCTTCCGGACTTCCCAAGCATGGCACTGATGTGGGTCGAGCAAGTGCGGCGCGCGCGGGAGCGATCGGCCTTCCGCCGCGGCCTCGTGATCGGGCTCATCGGCGGCGCCGTTGCAACCTTCGTCCTCGACCCACGCGCCGGCCGGCGACGCCGTGCCCTGGCGCGCGACAAGGTCGTGCATCTCGGCCACAGCGTGGACGAGCTGATCAGCGAGACGATCCCCCGGCGGGTCGAGTACCTCTCGGGCGTCGCCGCCGGTGCGCGGCACCGCGTGATGTCGACCGTCCGCCCGGAACGGTCGGAGATGCCGGATGACGACCAGTTCGTCACCGACCGGGTGATGAGCATCGTCTTCCGCGACCCCGACATCCCCAAGGGCGACATCAACGTCAACACGGTCGACGGGGTGGTCTACCTGCGCGGCACGGTCGATGACCCGCGCATGGTGCAGGAGATCGAATCGCGGGTGCGGCAGGTCGAAGGGGTGCGGGACGTCGTCAACGTGATCAACCGCCCAGAGGTCGACCCGAGCGACGTGCGCGCGGCCGAAGCGCGCCGTATCGAGGAAGGACGGTGATGGAGCGGCATCGTACCCGCTGGGCGATCTTCGGCGCGTCGGTCATCTCCGCCGACGGCAATCCGGACGCTCACCTGCTGCGCGCCCTCGGGCGTGTGCTCGTCCGGGACGGCCACGAGGTCATCTTCTACGAGGAGCGGGGGAATCCAGCCCTGCAGCGACTCCTCCGGCAGGAGGGCGCACGCGGGCTGGACGCCTTCCGCGCCGCGTATCCCGACATCACCTACCGCACGATCGAGCGGCGTTTCGGGGCCGACCTGGTGGAATGGCTGACGCGGACGCTGGCCACCGCTGACGTGGCGCTGGTTCAGCCCGGCGCCCCCGCGACGCTCGCCACCTGGGTCGGCCGGCTGACGCGCCGACACCTGCACACCTACCTGCTCGACACCGGATGGGGCGGTCTGGAGACGCCACCGGACATCGCGGTACTGGAACCGGGCAACTTCAGCGGGGTCTTCGCCGGGCCGTCGGTAGCGGACCATGCCGTTCCGTCCGACCGGCTGCACCGGCTCGACGCGCTTCCCGACGCGGCCAATCTCGGGGCAGACACAGCGCCGGATACGCTCTTCCCCGCGGCCGAGCACCTGGCCACCCAGGTTCTCGCTGAGCTCGAGCAGGGTGATGCTGGCGTGACGTCAACCACGCCGCCGGCGTCTCAGGGTGGGGAGATGGAGGACCACGACCCTGTCACGCGCTGAAAGGGCGGACCCCGCAGGCCAGCCCCGTTCGCTCGATGCGCTCGATCAGCGCCTCGTATTCCTCATCGAGCAGCGTGAAGGAGGTGTGGCACTCGGGGCAGGTGACCACGTAGACACAATCGTTCCGCATCTCACACCACTCGACCACGTCCCCATAGAGCCCCTTGTGGCAGAGATGGGTCAGCACCTGATCGACGACTGAGAGTTGATCCGACGTCATGGCACCCTCCCCATGACTCTCAGTGTGAATTGATGGTTGGCGTGCAACCATCCTCTACGTGATATGAGCCAATAGCAAGTTCAGGGCCAACCAATACGCATGACGTACGCAATCCGCTCGCTTCATCCCCGCCCTAGCCTCCCGGTCCCCCCTCGCGTAGGATGTACCGGGAGAAATTCGAGCGAGCCAGTCGGTCAGGTGGGAGGATCGGGGCGTGGCGCGGACAGAGTTCATGACGGAGGAGCGTATCGTCGCGTTGGCGGGTGGTGTCGGCGGCGCGAAGCTGGCGCACGGGCTGGCGCTGGCGCGGCCGGAGGCCGTCCTTACGGTCGTCGTCAACACGGCGGATGATTTCTCCCTCTTCGGGCTGCACATCTCCCCCGACCTCGATACCGTCATGTACACCCTGGGCGGCATCGCCAACCCCCAAACCGGCTGGGGGATCGCGGGGGACACCGCGGCGGCCCTGGAGATGATCGGCCGCTACGGCAGGGATACCTGGTTCTGGCTGGGCGATCGGGATCTCGCCACGCATATCCTGCGGACCGAGCGGCTGCGCGCCGGCGACAGCCTGACCACGGTCACCGCGGAGCTTGCCGGGGCGCTCGGCATCCGCGCCGCGATCCTGCCGATGTGCGACGAACCGGTGGCGACCATCGTCGAAACCCCGGACGGCGACCTCGCTTTCCAGGACTATTTCGTGCGCCGGCGGCAGGCCGATGAAGTCCGCGGCGTGCGCTTCGAGGGCATCGAGGCCGCGACCATGCCGGACGGCGTCGCGGCGGCGCTCCGGGAGGCCGCGGTGGTCGTCCTTTGTCCGTCCAACCCGATCGTGAGCATCGGCCCGATCCTCGCGATTCCCGGCTTCCGAGATCTCCTGCGCGAGGTCGCGGCGCCGGTTGTCGCGGTCAGCCCCATCGTCGGCGGCGCCGCCCTCAAGGGCCCGGCCGACCGCATGCTCGCATCGCTCGGCCACGAGGTCTCGGCGGCCGGGGTGGCGGCACTTTACCGGGATTTCCTGAATGGCATCGTCATCGATCAGGTCGATGCCGCGCTCGCCGGGCGGATCGAGGAGATGGGGATCGCGGTGCACGTGACCGATACGGTGATGCGCGACGAGGCGCACCGCCGCGCGCTGGCGGACGAGACGCTCGCCTTCGCTGCCCGCCTGGGGAGCCGGGCGCGCACATGACCACCGTCGCGGTCGTCCCCGTCCAGCGGCTGAGCACCGCGAAGAGCCGCCTCGCCGAACGCCTGAACCCTGACGAGCGGCGCGTGCTGGTACTTAGCCTGCTCGACCACGTGCTGGCCACGCTGAACGCCGCGCGTCACGTCGACGCGGTCATCCTCGTCTCGCCCGACCTCGAGGTGCTCGACCGCGCGGCCCGGCACGGCGCGGTTCCGCTCCTGCAACCCGGCTCGGGGTTGAACGAGGGTTTGCGTCTCGGCCGGGACGAGGCAGTCCGGCGCGGCGCCGACACGCTGCTCATCGTCCTCGCCGATCTCCCCTGGGTCACGGCTGACGAGATCGACGCCCTCGTCGCGGCCCTGCCGGAGCGCGGCGTGGCGCTCGCGCCGGACCGGCACGAGCACGGCACGAACGCGGCCGCACTTCGCCCACCGGATGCCATCGAGCCGGCGTTCGGAGCCGGGAGCTTCGCCCGCCATCAGGCTCAGGCAGTGGCGCGTGGGCTGCCGCTCCAGGAATTGCGGGTCCGGGGTCTCGCGTTCGACATCGATACCCCGGCCGATTTGGAAGAACTGGCCGGCCATGCCACGGTCAGCGCCAGCAGCGACGAATCAGGGACGTGAGGGCGGCGCCGAACAGGCGAGCTAGAGCAAGGATGGGCCACGTGGAGACCGATGGTCGTCCGAAATCGAGTGAACGGGCGCTCGATCTGGCGGAACTGATTCGCGGCCGGCGCTCGGTGCGGCGCTTCCGGCCGGATCCGATCGATCGCGCGCTGGTCGAGCAGATCCTGGAGGCCGGCCGCTGGGCGCCGTCGCCGCACGGCACCCAGCCGTGGCGCTTCGCGGTCCTGACCACGCCGGAGATCAAGGCCCGGCTTGCCGACGCGATGGCCGAAGCCTGGCTCCACAACCTGGCCATGGACGGCCAGCCGGAGGAGATTATCCAGAAGCGGCTCGCCGGCTCGCGCCGCCGCCTCATGGAAGCACCCGTCCTGATCCTGCTCTGCCTCTATCTGGAAGATCTTGACCGCTACCCGGACCCGGAACGACAGACGGCCGAGACGACAATGGCGATCCAGAGCCTCGGGTGCGCCGCGCAGAACATGCTGTTGATGGCGTACCGGTTGGGCCTCGATGGAGGGTGGATGTGCGCGCCGCTCTTCTGCCCCGATGTTGCGCGTGAGACGCTGGGACTTCCCGAGACGGTCATCCCGCACGCGCTGCTCACCATCGGCTACGCGGCCGCCGACCCCAAGCGGCGGGAACGCCGCCCGCTGGGCGACCTCATCCTCAAATACGAGTGACGGCGATCAGCGCTGCTCAGGTGTCTCGACGAGTTCGGCACCTTCGTCCTGTCCGACGCTCACGCGCCCCGTGGCGATGAGCCAGGAGAGGAAGGTCCACCATTGCAGTTCGTGGTCGGTGGGCTGGTAGCTGGGGAACCGCCCATCCGCGGTTTGACCCGGCTCGAACTGCCAGCGAGCGCCGTCCGAGGCATATCCGGGTTGCGACCCGTTCCCGGTCTGGCTCTGCTGGAAGGCGAGTGCGCAGCGCAGGCACAGGGTGTGGGTCGCGACCTGCTGGGTGCTGGCTGCCGGCACGACCCGACCGCACACGTCGCAGTGTCGAAAAGCGGGATTACGAGGTTCACCGTCTGGCATCGTGCATTCACTTTCAATCCGCGCGGTCCATTCCGCGCCACCCGGCCGCGCCGCGACCGTTGCTCCCTGCGTAAGTGCAGAACACGTTCCACCGAGGTCGATTCACCGCAGCGCGACGTGCACGTGGACGACGATCGTCGCTCCGGCCGGGCCGACGACGGTGTGGGAGCAACGTCAGTGGCGATGTGGGCGTGTCGAGCCGTTGAGAGCGCGCTGAGATCTTCCCCCAGTATCCGCCGAAATCAACTGCCGACCGTACGAAGTACCACCTCCGTAACGGCCGATTCGTCCGGCGTGATACGGGAGTCGTCTGGCGCAACCAATCCTTGAGAAGCGGTGCCGTTCGGAACCTACAGCTCCGTCAGCTTCGCATCGTGAATGTGGTAGTCGACGTGACGGAACGCCTCACGCAGATCCCAGAGCGCGTTAAGCACCTCATCTCGCTGCTCAGCCTTGAGGGCTTTCAATAAGCGCGGGACGAGCTGGGAATACACGGTCTCCATGGACTCAGCAATGTCCGCGAGCGCGAGCGCCAGCGCATCTGCCTCGGAATGGCTCAGCACGTCGGTCCGCTCGAGTCGATCCACGAGCCATCCGTCTTCGTGGACTTTATGCAGGGTCTTGGCTATGTCGCCTGCCACCGTCATGGGAGGACTCCAACCCTCATTCATCTTCGTGTAGGTCGCGGTCGCGAATAAACTGCTCGACGGTCTCGAGTTGGCGATAGAACGTAGCCAACTCGCGTATCAGGCGTTCACGATACCGCGCTCGCTGGAGCTTTTCCTCATGCTCTGCGATCAAGGACTTGAGCGACCGGCGCGTCTTGAACACGCTTCTCGGTCCGTGTCTATTCAGTTGCCGCTCCAGCTGGTTCGCGAAGCGCTCGTCAGCATAAGGCATCTTGCGCTTCCCAATGCCTGCGCAAGGAAAATGCCGTGAATTCGTGGAGGCATCGTCATGATACGACTCTTTCGACATGCGCGCCAGATGTACTGATCCACCGACTGAACGCCGTGACGTCAACGTCAAACGCAGGCGACAGCGGCGTCGTGTAGCGCTTTTCTCGCTCCAGGTCTGCTGGCACGATGCCTAGCTGGCTGCGTACGCCCTTGTCTACCGGCTCAGCGGACCAGACTGGTCCGCGGTGGGCTCCGCTCAACAGAACCAGGATTCGCTGAGGCGGGGTGGGCGGCGGCGCACGCCGTGCTCACGCCGCCGAGGCGGGGGTACTTCCAGGCCGGCCGCGGCGTAGGCGGCGGCCTTGATCTGGGCGAAGGTCTCCTCGTAGTCCTGACCGGCAGCCTCGCCTGCCTCCGCGATGCGGGAGACCTCCTGCTGGAGGGCATCCAGCCGCGGATCGGGGCTACGCCAGGTGTAGGTGAAGGCCGCCTCATCGAGGGGACCGAGCCACTCCTGGGTCTCCGGCCGGTCCAGCAGGGCCGAACCGGGCGGTACCAGGAGGCGGATCGAGAAGTGCACCGGATCAATGTTGTCGATCAGGTCGTACTCCTCGACGAATCGCAGGAGCTCGAGGTAGTCCTCCATCGTGGTCCACGGTGTGAACGGGAGCAGCGACGGGCGCATGGCGATGCCCGCACTCTCCAGGATGCGCAGCGCTTCGACCACGTCGGCCTTCGTATGGCCCTTGTCGACGCGCTCGAGCACCGTCTCGCTCACCGACTCCACCGCCGAGACGACGAAGACGCAGCCCAGCTCCGCGAACTCGGGGATGAGGTCGCGGTGCTGCAGGATGTGCTCGATGCGCGTGGTCATGTCGAAGGTGACGTGCGGGAACTCCGCGTGCATCGCCCGGCAGATGCGCAGTGCGTGGGTCGGGCCGTTCAGGAAGTCGGGGTCGCCAAAGGTGATGTGCCCGGCGCCCTGGCGCACCTGCCGCCGGATGTCCTCCAGCACAACCTCGCGCGGGATGGCGAAGAACCGCCCGCGGTAGATCGGCACCACCGGGCAGTGGAGGCAGGTGTGGTGGCAACCGCGCGTCGTCTCGGTGTACCCCGCCGGGATCGCCGTCCCGTCGATCATGAGGTGTGCATAGCGCTTCATCGACGGCAGGCTGGTCCGCTCCGGCATGGGGAAGTCGATCCGCGCGAGCGACGGGGGCACCCGGTAATCGCGGGTGGAGACGCCCTCCACCGGTTCGTCGCTGCCGGCCGCGAGCGCGCGCACGAAGTCGAGCAGCGGGCGCTCGTACTCGCCGCCGATCACGAAGTCACCGTGCTCTCGGAGCAGGTAGTCGGCGTTGAGCCAGGCGTAGAGGCCGTAGAAGCCGATGACCGCGTGCGGGTTGACCTGGCGGACGCGGCGGGCAACCTGCGTACCCAGCCGCAGCGCGGTGTGCATCGGGACCGAGATTGCCACCACCCGCGCGGCGGCGATGGTCGCGTCATCGAGCGGTTCGACGGCGGTGTCGACGGCCACCGGGGCATAACCTGCCTGGGTCAGGTAGGCGAGCGGGAAGGCCAGGTTCAGCGGCTGATGCCCGAGTTCGTAGCACGAGACAAGCAGGATGGCGCCGGGGGCGGTCAGGTCACCGATCGGAGCCCGGGCACCTGCGGTCTGCTGGGTCGCGGTTGACATCGTCGCGCTCCTCCGCCGGCACCGCGCATGCCGCGGCCGGCCGATGGCCCAAGCCTATCGGAGCAGGATGGCGACGTCAAACGTGGAGCGTGATGCGTGATCCGTGATGCGTCATGCGTCATACGTCCCGCTCCCCTCTCCCCTGGTGGGAGAGGGGCCGGGGGTGAGGGGGACGCATGACGTATGACGCATCACACCGGGATCCCGGCGTCGAACTCGCCTTCGACGATAGCGTCGCCGCCGGAGAAGCCCATCGGGGCGCCGTCGGCGCGCCAGCAGGCGGCGCCGTGGAGCAGGCCGGTCTCCGGGTCGATCAGGATGCCGTTCATGCCGCCCGCCACCTTCAGGGGGGTCTCCACCACGTGGCCGCGTCGCTCCATCTCGGCCACCAGATCGGGCAGGTTGTCGAAGCCGCGCTCCAGCTCCAGTACCGGGCCGCGGTCCCACAGGCGCGGCGCCTCGACCGCCTCTTGCAGCGTCATCCCGTGGTCGATGACGTTGATGATCGCCTGCATGACGGAGCCGAAGATGCGCACCCCGCCGGGAGTGCCGAGCGCCATGAGGGGATTCCCGTCTTTGAGCACGATGGTGGGCGACATCGAGGAGAGGATGCGCTTGCCCGGCTCGATCGAATTGGTCCGGCCCGGCGTCGGGTCCATCAGGTGCATGCAGTTGTTGAGCAGCATCCCGGTGCCGGGTACGGTTACCTTGGAGCCGAAGGCGTTGTTGAGCGTCTGCGTCGTCGAGACGACGTTGCCCTCGGCATCGACCGCGCAGCAGTGCGTGGTGCAGTCGCCCTCGCCCTCGGGCGCGAGTGCGGCGACGTACTGCTGAGCGCGATTCAGGTCGATTTCGGCGCGGCGCTGCGCCGCATACTCCTTTGAGGTCAGCCAGTCGAGCGGGATGCGGACGCGCTCCGGATCGGCCATGTAGCGGAAGCGGTCGGCGAAGGCGATCTTCATCACCTCAGCGATCAGGTGCACCGTGTCGGGCGTCCCGAAGCCCATCGCGCGCAGGTCGAAGCCCTCCAGGATGTTGAGCATCTGGATGATGTGGGTACCGCCGGAGGAAGCCGGCCCCATTGACACGATCTCGTAGCCCCGGTAGGTGCCGCGCACCGGCGCTCGCTCGTAGACCCGGTAGGCGGCCAGATCCTCCTTCGTGATCAGCCCGCCGTTGCGCGCCATGTCCGCGGCGATTGCCTCGCCGAGCGGCCCGCGGTAGAGGTAGTCCGGCCCCTCGGCGCCGACCCGCTCGAGCGTTTCGGCGTAGTCGATGCGGCGCAGGGTGGCACCCACCGGCGGCGGCTCCCCGCCGGGGAGGAATACCTCGGCGCTGGCAGGGAAGCGAGCCAGGTCTTCCGCGCAGGTGCGGATCATCTCGTGCAGGTAGGGGCTGACCCGGAAGCCGTGGCGCGCGAAGCGGACGGCCGGCGCCACGACGGTCGCCAGCGGCAGCCTTCCGTAGCGTTCGACGGCGGTCGCCCAGCCCAGAAGCGTGCCGCCCGTGGCGACGGCCAGGTAGCCGACGTCGTTGAGCCGACCTTCGACATCGTTGTCGAGCGAGCCGGGGATCGGCGTGAACATGTCCTCACGAGCTGCCAGCGGCACCGTGCCGTAGTTGTCGATCGTGGTCACCGTGCCGTCCGCGAGGCGCATGGTAATGAACCCGGCGCCGAAGATCGTCGTCATCATCGGTTCGACGACCGACAACGCGAACATGGTGGCGATGGCCGCGTCGACCGCGTTTCCACCGAGCAGCAGCATCTCGGTGCCGGCCAGGGAGGCCAGCGGGTGGTTCGAGGTCACCATGCCCCGCGAGGCGACCGCCTCCCGCTTTACCGTCGGCCGCCGGTTTCCGTTCGCGCCACTCACGCCCCGCGCACCCCACGTCATGGCCCTCTCCTCCCACACTGACACGCTGCACGCTGCGGGACGATGATAGCAGGCTGTTCGTCATCCGTACTGCGTACTGCGTGGTGCGTGTTTCGTGTTCCGTGTTGCGTGTTCCGACGTACCCCCCTCTCCCCTCGTGGGAGAGGGGGTAGGGGGGTGAGGGCGTCGCCTGACGCAGCCCGCGCCACACAGCAACAGGCCCTGGGATGATCCCAGAGCCTGCCACCCGTGGAGAGGGTGAGGAGGCGTCGTCACGCTAGGCGGGTGTGGCCGCCTTCGGCCCGCGTGCCGCGCGGAACAGCTTCCCCGGCTCCCAGGGGGCCCCCA
>NZ_JADGHZ010000305.1 GCF_019683595.1 Sphaerobacter sp.
CCCCCGGCCCCTCTCCCACCAGGGGAGAGGGGGGCATTACGCACTACGCGATACGCACTACCAGTGACGTATGACGCATGACGCATAACGTATCACCCCTCACGCCCGCATCAGGCGCATGGCGTTGAGGATGACCAGCAGGACCGAGGTCTGGTGGACGAACATGCCGCCCGCCATGTGGACCTCACCGGCCAGGACGCCTACCAGCAGCCCGGCCACGGTGAGCAGGGCGATCGCGACGTTTTGCCGGATGTTGCGGAGCGTGGCGCGCGAGAGCCGGATCGCGTCAGGGATCTTCAGCAGGTCGTCGGCCATCAGCGCGATGTCCGCCGTCTCGATGGCCACGTCGGTGCCGGCCGCGCCCATCGCGATGCCGATGTCGGCCGCGGCCAGCGCGGGTGCATCGTTGATCCCGTCGCCCACCATGGCGACCACCATGCCCTCCCGGCGCATCTGCTCTACCAGCTCCAGCTTCCGCTCCGGCAGGAGTGATGCGTGGACCTCGTCGATCCCGACCTCGCGGGCGATTGCCTCCGCCGTCAGCCGGTCGTCGCCGGTGAGCATCGCGATCCGTCGGATGCCGGTCGCGCTCAGGCGGCGGACCATCTCCGGCGCGGTGTCCCGGAGGGTGTCGGCGATGCCGAGGACGCCGATGGCTTCCCCGTCGCGCGCCACCAGAACGGCCGTCCTTCCGTTCGCCTTGAGCCAGGCCAGGTGGTCGTATGCCTCGGGCGGGACCGCGATGCCGAGGAGCGCCATGAGGTCGGGCGTGCCGACCGCGACCGTGTGCCCGTCGTAAGCTGCCCAGACACCCCGACCGGGGTAGGTCTCGAACGCCTCGGGCTGCGGCACTGGGCCTCGCTCGGCCGCGGCGGCGACGATCGGCCGGGCCAGCGGGTGCTCGGACCCCGCCTCGGCGACGGCGGCCCAACGGAGGATGCTCGCCTCGTCAGCAACGCCGGTCGCTCTACCCGCCACCGCAGGGACGAGCGCGGGCCGGAGCGCGACGATGTCGGTCAGGCGCGGCTTCCCCTCCGTCAGCGTGCCGGTCTTATCGAGCGCCAGTGCCGTGATCTTGCCGGCGGTCTCCAGGTGCTCGCCGCCCTTGATCAGGATGCCCCGCTGCGCGGCGCGGCCGATCCCGGCCACGATCGACACCGGTGTCGAGATGACCAGCGCGCCGGGGCAACCGATGACCAGCAGCGTCAGCGCCAGTTCCACGTTGCGCGAGACGAGGTAGGCGACGGCGGCCAGGCCGATGATGGCCGGGGTGTACCAGCGGGCAAAGCGCTCGATGAACCGCTGGGTCGGCGCCTTCTCCTCCTGGGCCTCCTCGACCCGGTGGATGATCCGCGCCAGCGTTGTGTCGGCGCCGATGCCGATCGCCCGGACCCGAAGCAGGCCGTTCTGCGACACCGTCCCCGCGTAGACCGGGTCGCCCGAGGACTTCTCGACCGGCAGTGGCTCGCCGGTGATGGCGCTCTCGTCCACCGCAGCCCGGCCGTCGAGCACCTCGCCGTCCACCGGGATGCGTGCTCCCGGCTTCACCAGCACCGTCTCCCCGGGCACGACGTCGCCGGGGCCGACTTCGACCTCCTGGCCATCTCGCAGCACCAGGGCAGTGGTCGGCGCCAGGTCGAGCAAGCGGCTCAGCGCCTGCCGGGTCCGGCTCAGGGTGCGCGCCTCAAGGTAGGCGCCGAGCAGGAAGAGGAAGGTGACCGCAGCCGCCTCCCAGTACTCGCCGATGACGATGGCTCCGGTGGCAGCGATCGTCACCAACAACTCGATCGTGATCTGCCGCTGGAGCAGGCCGCGGCCGGCCCGGAGTGCAATGTCGCCACCGGCCACGACCGCCGCCGCGATCATCAGGGCGTGGCCCACCGTCTCCTGGCCGGCCACCCGCCCGAGCATCAGCGCCGCGACGATGAGCGCCCCGCTGAGCGCGGTGAGCCGGAAGCGGCGGACGGCCGGGTTGGCAAGCCAGGCGAATCGCTGCGTGATCGTCTCCATCAGAATGCCGCTACCTTCGCGTCGTACCCGACTGCTCGAACCGCCTTGACCAGGTCCTCACCGCTGACGCGCGCCGGGTCGTGGTAGACCTCGATCCTCCCGGTAGTGAAGTGGACCCTGGCCTTCTCCACCCCGTCGAGCGCGGTCAGTGCCTTCTCGATCTTGGCGACGCAGGACGGGCAGTTCAGCTCCTGGCTGCGCAGCAACGTCTTCTTCGTGGCGTTCATTCCTCTGTCCTCCCGCGCGGGGGGAATCCACTCCCCGCGTCCATCTCCACCCTAGGGGAGATGGGCGGAAGGCTGAATGATCCAGATCAATTAGCCGCAGGGGGATTGGGGGAGTGGTCCGGTGCGGGCGGGTTCTATGGAGTTCGACGACCCTCGTGAGGGCACGCGGTCGGCACGTGCCCGGGGCTCAAGCCGCCGGGCTGACAAGGAAAGCCGGCTCCAGCCGGCTGGGGCAACGCAGGGCTGGCACCTCGGCCTGTTGGATCCCGCCGCTCGGCCCGTGCCCGGTGGCTAAAGCCACCGGGCTGACAATGCAAAGCCCACTGAAGGGGCTGGAGACGCGGTGTCCGGCGGGGTGCCGGATCGGATCTGCCCGGGTGTGGTCATCGTAGCCCCTTCAGTGGGCTT
>NZ_JADGHZ010000306.1 GCF_019683595.1 Sphaerobacter sp.
TTATACTAGACCGCGGCGTCATCCGCTTCGTGGGGGCGGGGGGGGTGTGCGGGGGGGGGGCCCCCGCGGGGGGCGGGGCGCGCCCCGCCGAGGCGGCTTACGCCCAGATCGTGACGGGGGAGCGCTGATGGCCGTCCAGACGATCCTACGGATCAGCCCGGCCGCCTGGCTCGGGCCGATCCTAGCCCTGGTCGCCATGGGCTACGCCCGCATCATCTACCCCGCGACCTACGACCCCTACCCGCTGGCGCTGACGTCCGTGGCCGGCTGGACGGTGTCGGTCATCGGCCCGACGGTGGCAGCCTTCGGTGCCTGGGAAGGCGGCCGCCTGCACCGTGCCGGCTGGTGGGGGCTGCCCCACGCACGCCCGGCGGTCGTGGTAGCAGGGGCGTCGCTGGCGCCGGTCCTGGTCGCCGGGCTCGGGGCGCTCGGCGCCGCGATCGCAATCCGGTTCGCGGATGCGGGCGTGCTCGCCTGGCCGGACCTCCGGGTCGTCGGCGTGGAGACCTGCGTCGTCACAGCGCAGGCGCTGCTCGGCTTCGCCATCGGCCTGCGCCTCCGCCCGGTGGTGGCGGTGCCGGCTGCCTTCCTCCTCATGTTCACCTGGATGGCGCTGCCGGCCGCCATTCTCCCGGTCTGGCTCGACTTCCCGACAGGAGCCTGGGCCGGCTGTTGCGCGATCGACTCGGATCTCGCCCCGCGGGCCGTCGCCAGCGCGATCACGGTCGTGGCCGGCTTCCTCCTGGCTGCCCTCGCGCTGCTGCGGCAGCCGTTCGCCCGGATCCAGTTCGGTCTGGCGTCGCTCGCCGCCGCGCTGGGCATCGCGACCGGCCTCTGGCTTGTGCGTGGGATGGACTCCAACCCGACCGTGCCGCGCGATCCGTCGGTGCTGGTCTGCGCCCCAGGCCCACCGCAGGTCTGCGTCTGGCCCGAGCACCGCTCGCGGCTGGCCACCGCCGCCCGCGTGGTGGCAAAGGTGGCGCCCGTCTGGCAAGCGGCTGGGGTTCCTCTCCCTGCCAGGTTTAGCGAAGAGTGGTCAGAGGTGCTCCCGTCGAGCACCGGCAGAGTCATAATCTGGTCGGACAATGAGGAGGAGATCGTATTGTCCCTCGCGCGTGGCGTGCTACCGCCGGTGCCACCCTGCGCCCTCAAGAGCGAGGTTCCCTATTTTGGCTTTGAGTCGCGCGACTACGTCATCGCCTGGCTTGTCGATGTCGCCGGACTGCCGCCGGACCGCTACGCGAGCACCCACGTGAACGGAGACGAGCTCCTCGGGACCGTCGCCGCCGTGCGCGCGCTCCCGCCGGAGGAGCAGCGGGCCTGGCTCGCGGGCAACCTGGCCGCCATGCGCGCCTGCGGGGTCAGGCCGCCACTGGAGCCCACCAAATGACGCTGTGGCTCCGCGTGCGGCGGGTGCACGCCTGCGTCGCGGTCGTCTGTGCGCTGGCAGTCAGCCTGCTGCTGACCGGCAACCTGGCGCTCCCTATCCCCAGCTTGCGCTTCGGGAGCACCCTGGCCCTACCGTTCGCCTTCCTCCTCCCGCTCGCGGTGGCGATCATCGTGGCCTACGCGCTCGGGGCGGGCGACCCACGGGCGGAAGCCGTCGCCTGCCGTCCGATGCGGCTGCTCGACACGGCCTACGCCCTGGCAGTAGCCGCGCTGGCCCTCGGAGCCTGTGGGCTGCTCTGGGTAGCGGACGTGAGCGCCCCGGCTCCAGCCGCCGGGAGAAACACGCTTGGCTACGTGGGGCTGACCCTCCTCGGCCGCCGCCTCGTCGGCCCGCACGCGGCCCCGATCCTCCCGGTCGGCTTCGTCCTCCTGACCGCCATGTTCGGCGTGCGCCCCGGCGTGGAGCGCGACTGGTGGGCCTGGCCACTGGCGGACGCGTCCGACTCGCTCTCCTGGCTCTTCGCCGGAGCACTCCTGCTCCTCGGCGCAGCCGTCTCCCTCCTGCGATCTGACGCCTACTCGTAGCCGCGCCGGCAACCGCGGAGGAAGCACCCAACCCGAGGCAGCAGGGCTAGGCGACGCTCCCTCCGACGCCCGCGCTCCCAGTCCAGCGCTAGTCGAGGCGCGGCGAGCGGGGTAAGCTCAGGGGAAGAACAACGTGACATCGTGCGCGCCGCGGCCCGTCGCGTGGCTCGATCGGACCTCGACATTGGTTCCCACAACACCGCCGGTTGGGTGACGGTCGCGGCGTTCGCCCTCGACATCAAGCGCTGACGTCGAGGAGAAAGGGGCAGCGATGTTTTACACACGCAAGGGCGACCAGGGCTACACCGACCTCCTCGGCGGCCGCGTGCCGAAGTACGCGCCCCGGCCGGAGGCGTACGGCACCCTCGACGAGGCCACCTCCTGTCTCGGACTGGCCCGCGCGCTGGCGACCAGCCAGCGGACCAAGGACATCCTCGTCGCGGTGCAGCGGGACCTCTACGTCATGATGGCCGAGCTGGCCTTCACCCCCGAGATGCAGCAGAAGCGCTACCACATCACGGAGGAGCACGTGGCCCGGATCGAGCGGGAGACCGACCAGCTCGCCGCCGAGGTGCCGCTGCCGCCCCACTTCATCCTCCCGGGGGACACGGTCGCGGGCGCCGCTCTCGACGTGGCACGGACGGTCGTCCGC
>NZ_JADGHZ010000307.1 GCF_019683595.1 Sphaerobacter sp.
CGTTTCCTTGCCCCCGGGCGGGCGGGGGTGGGCGCGCCGCCAGGTGGCTCTGGCCCGCGAGGGTGGCGCCCCTCGCGGCGTCAGAGCCACCTGGCGTTTTCAGCCACCCCGCTCGCCAACCGCGCCCGGATGCGCGATGATCGTCCCGTCACGGCACACGGGTCGCTCTGGACGCGTTCGTGCCGTGCCAGCGGTCGACGACCGGCTACGAGGGGAGGTTCACGCGTTGGTACAGCTCGGCATCATGATCGAGGCCCAGGAGGGCCTGACCTGGGAGCGCTGGGAGGCCATCATCGCCGCGGCGGACCGGCTCGGCTTCACGTGGCTCAGGCGCTCCGACCACCTGTTCTCGACGATTGCCACGGGTGAGCGCGACTCGCTGGAACTCTGGCCGTCGCTGACGATGGTGCCGGTGCGCAGCGAGCGCCTGCGCTTCGGCCAAATGGTGTCCCCCATCACCTGGCGCCACCCGGTGGAGCTGGCGCGCAACGCGGCGGCGCTCGACCGCCTCTCCGGTGGGCGCTTCGACCTCGGCGTCGGCGCGGGGTGGAACGAGGTCGAACACCGGGCCTTCGGCATCCCGTTCCCGCCGATCCGCGAGCGGTTCGACCGCCTCGACGAGGCCATCCAAGTCATCCAGCGGCTGCACACCGGCGAGCGGGTCAGCTTTGACGGCCGCTACTACCGGCTAGAGGATGCCGTCTGCCGCCCGACGCCCACGAGGCCGGGCGGGCCACGCCTCGTCATCGGCGGGAAGGGTCGGCGGTCGCTGCGTATCATCGCGACGTATGCCGACGAGTGGAACGTCACGAGCATGACGCCGCAGGACTACGAGGCGCTCCGTGCCGAGTTCGAGCGTGCCTGCGCCGACGCGCAGCGGGATCCGAACGCCGTCGAGCGCACCATCATGCTGGCCCACCTCGTGGGCCGGGATGAAGCCGAGCTGCGCGAGCGCGCCCGCCGGATGCAGCAGATCATCCCGTCGCTGCAGGAGGTGCCGGTCGAGGAGCTGCCGGATCGGCTTCGCCAGCGCAACTGGCTCGTCGGCACCCCGGACGAGGTAGTGGAGCGGATCAAGAGCTGGGAAGCGGTCGGCATCCAGGGGATCCTCCTGCAGACACTCGACCAGGAGGATATCCCCGCCCTGGAGCTGATCGCGAGCGAGATCATGCCCCGCGTCGGCGCAGCCGCCCAGTAGCCAGCCACGCGCCTGGCGGGGGCCGCGCCACGCGTAAGACCCGCCTAGACGCGCAATCGCAACGGGAGCCGCCCGCTTCGCGAAGCGGGCGGCTCCTCGCCATCCAGACCCGACTCCCTCTCGGTTCGACCGACCGAGCGGACTCGCAACGCGGGGAAGCGGCGGTTGCGACCGCCTCCTCCCAAAGCGGTGACTCAGGCCGCCGCACTCCAACATCGCGGGACGCCGCTCGGGTTGACCGAACATGATCTGGCTCCGGCGGTGGCAGGTGCCTGGGATAGATGGTGCATGGTGCGAGGACCGAGCGCCGTGGCACGGGTGGGGATCGGTGGCACGGCGACTCCCGCGCCGTGGTACGTGCCCGGGGCTAGAGCCGCCGGGCTGACAATGAAAAGCCGGCTAAAGCCGGCTGGGAACGGGGCGGTCGGTGTGCCGGATTATTTCGTCATGAGCCGGCTGTGGAATGCGGCGGCCCGAGCTGCCGCTTTGGTATGGCGCGGCGTCAGGCGCGCCGTGGTTGGTTCCGCGTCGGCGTTGGGACGCGGGATGGGCGGCATGAGGACCCGGCGTCGTGGCCCGTGCCGGGGGTGGGCGGCGAGAGGATTCCATCGCGGAAATCCTGTTCCGGGGTCGGTGATGGGGAGGTTCCCACGCCGCGACGCGTGCCCGGGGCAAATGCCGCCGGGCGCATGCCGGGCGGCGGGATCCATCCTGCCGAGGCGCCAGTCCTGCCGTACCCCAGCCGGCTTCAGCCGGCTTTCCTTGTCAGCCCGGGGCTTGAGCCCCGGGCACAGACCGACCGCGCGCATCTATGTGGTTTACCAAACCCCATAACCCCCGGGCACGTGCCGACCGGCGAACACCGTGTGACCGGGATGTGCCCCGTCGTTTCCCAGCCCCTTCAGTGGGCTTTCCCACTAATCAGCCCGGCGGCTTTCGCCCCGGGCACACGCCGCGGCGTGGGAACCTTCCCACCACCCATCGCGGGCGCCTGAAGGCTGCGGGGACTATCGCACGTCCCATCGCGGGCGCACACCACCGCGCAGGAACCTTCGCGCCACCCGCCGAGGGCAACGGCAGCGCGAAGGGTTAGGCGCGTACTTACGACGCGTATTTGCCCTCCAGGTCCGCGAGGGCGGCGAGGGCGGCGTTGCGGCCGGGCGCGCCGAACACCGCGCCGCCGGGCCAGGCGCCGGAGCCGCAGAGGTACAGCCGCTCCACCGGCGACTCGTACCCGGACCAACCCGGCACCGGGCGGAACGCGAACATCTGGTCCGGCGTGATCTCCCCGTGGAAGATGTTGCCGCCGGTGATGCCGATGGCCTCCTCAATGTCGGGCGGCCCCAGCACGACCATGTGCTCGATCGCGTTCCAGATGTTCGGGGCGTACTCCGCCAGTGTGTCGATGATGTTCTTCCCGAT
>NZ_JADGHZ010000072.1 GCF_019683595.1 Sphaerobacter sp.
CCCCCCGAAACTGATCCCCGCGCCCCCCCCCCCCCCCCCTTGTCCCTGACGGTTGTCCCTCGTGGCACCACCATTGCACCCACCTGCCGGACGGACGATCCGGCAAACGGCCGGGTCAGCGCCGCACCAGCGGAAGTGAGCTCGATATGGCACCCGATGATCGCCCCGCCGTCGTGGGCGTGTTTCCCGACCCCGATCAGGCCGAGCGCGCAGTGGCGAACCTGCATGCAGTCGGCTTCACGCACGACCAGATCGGCATTTTGCGGAGACGCGACGCGCGGTCCCGCCCAGCCCAGGAGACCGAGGCACCGGAGGGAGCTGCCGCCGGCGCCATCGTCGACGCGCTGGCCGCACTGGGCATCCCGGAGGAGGAAGCTCGGTTCTACGAGGGGGAACTCAAGAGCGGCCGGACCATCGTCACCGTCAAGGGCGACAAGCGCAGCGGCGAGGCTGAGCGTATCCTACGCCGCCACGGTGCCGACGACCGGACCGACATTGCCACGGCAACACCTGTGGCGGGTGACGACGAGCAAACTATGGAGCTGCGGGAAGAGCGACTGGTACCCAGTACGGAGTGGCGCCAGGCCGGCGAGGTTGTGGTTCGCCGCGTCGTTGAGGAGATCCCGGCACGACTCGAACTCGATGCGACCCACGAGGAGATCGACCTCCAGCGGGTCCCCATCGGCGAGATCGTCAGCGAGCGCCTCGACCCGTGGATGGAGGACGACGTACTCATAATTCCGGTGTACGAAGAGCAGCTCGTCGTCAGCCGGCGGCTCGTCCTCCGCGAGCAACTGCGCATTCGTCGGGTCCGCGTCACCGAGCGCGAGGTCTTCCAGGACACGCTGCGCCAGGAGCGGGTCGTCGTCGAGGACCCGGACCAGACCGGTCGCGTGTCCGAGAGCTTCGCCGAGCCGGAGGCCGGAGCCGAGCAGCCGTGACCCCCTTGCCCTCGCAGAATTCGCGGCATTCGAACGCATATTTGCGTATTCAATGATAGTTGGCACAGGGCTTGCATCATTCAGAGGTGTCGTGGGCGCTTCCCGCGACACGAGACGCAATGGGTTCGCGCGCGGGCGCGGACGACACGCAGTTCGTACGCCTCCGGCGTCAGCGGTGGCCCATCAGAGGCCGGAGAGTGGTCGGGGAGGTCAACCATGGCATATGGCGACGAGACTCTGGACCCGGGCATGGGCGACATCGGTCACATCCAGCCCAGCCAGCTCCAGCGGGGCTGGGATGTCCTTGGGTCGGAAGGCAGCAAGGTCGGGGACATCGAAGAGGTCCGCGACGAGTACATCATCGTTTCGCGGGGCTTCCTCTTCACGACCGAACGCTACATCCCCCTCTGGGCGGTCAGCACCGCCGGCGACGGCAAGGTCTTCCTGAACGTCACCAAGGACGAGATTGAATCCCGCGGCTGGGACAACCCCGAAGCAGTCGCGAGGGCCCGCCCGACCGGTGCCGGCGAGATGCGGGATCGCCAGACCCGCACCGGTCCTGCCGGAGAGATGCAGGGCCGGGAGACACGCGCCGCCGACACGGGCGAGATGCTCAGCCGGGAGCCCCAAACCCGCCCGACGGGTGAGACCAGCGAGCGGATGGAGATCCGCGAGGAAGAGCTCCGTACGCGCAAGCGCGAGGTTGAAGCCGGTGCGGTCGACGTGGAGCGCGAGGTCGTAACCGAGCAGGAGACTCGCGAGGTACCGGTGACTCGGGAAGAGGTGGATGTCGAGTACCGCCCGGTCGAGTCGAAGCGCCCGACGCAAGGCGACATCGGCGAGGACGAAATCCACGTGCCGATCCACGAGGAAGAGGTCACGGTCGATAAGGAGACCGTCGTCACCGGCGAGGTCGACGTTCAGAAGCGCCGGGTCCAGGACACCGAGGAGATCTCCGAGGAGGTCCGCAAGGAGCGACCGCGGATCAGCCGCGAGGGCGATGTCACCCTCGATGCCGAGGACGTCGACAAGGAGCACCCACACTAGCGAACCCCGCGCTCCATCGCGAGCCTCACCTCATGCCCCGCCCCATCTGGGGCGGGGTTTACGATCGGCTCCCCTGGCCCGCGTCAGGGCTACCGCTGGCCGACGAGCACGGCATCCGCACGCACCACCGGTTCGACGGCACTTCCCCCCTGCGGCGTCGCCCAGAACAGGGCGTACAACGACGCCATTGCCAGCCCGAAGACGATAAGCCAAAGCACTCCCGACACACCTGGCCCACCAATGAAGATGATGGGAATCACGCCGTGCAGCGCGATCCCAGCCAGCAGCGCTGCGCGACGCCAGCGTGGCACCCAGAACCCCACCACGAGGAAGGCTTCGATCACGATGGACAGGAGCGCGAGCGGCATCAGGGTTCGCCAGTCGAGCCAGGCGTCCGGCAGCACGAGCGGCCCGTACTCGCGACGTAGGTATACGACCAGCACTCCGCCGGAGACATACACGAGGTTCAGCTTCGAGATCACCGCGAAGGCATACGTGATCGTGAGCTGTGCCCGCAGCAGGAAGACCGGCCACCCCGGCACCGCGTCGCGCGATCCCGTCCTTCGGGCATCCAGCGACCAGGCGGCCTCGCAATCGGCCAGCAGCAAGAGCACGATGATCCAGAACATCAGATATCCGTGGTTGGAGTATGTCTGCTGGTCGAGTACCAGATGATAGCCGATCAGCGCGGCCAGCAGTCCGCCGGCCCAGCAGGTGCGCCACCCGGCAGCGAAGGCGACAGCCGCCGCGAGCCAGAGGGCCATGAACCACGGCGCCGCCGGAGCGGGCAGCCGCGGGATCATCGCCGAGAACGGCACGGGCACCGTTCCCGGCGCGAGTACCGCCGTCAACCGCGGCCAGCTCGCAACGGCCTCGAGTGCCGCCGCCGTGCCGACCAGGATGCGTGACAGCGCCACGGGCCGCGCGGAGACCGGCAGTAGAGCCAGCTCGGTCAACCGTTGCCGCACTCGATCACCTCCACCGTCTCCGGCGAGCGCTCCACGCGCACGCGCGCGACGTCAGGGACCGTGCGGCACACGTGGTCTACCAAGACGGCATCCGTATCCATTTCGAGCCGTGGGTAGGGGATGTAGGCCGTGCGATCCACCTCCCGCTCCTCCCCACTGGTGAGGACTGCGACCAGCTTGGCTGGGGACCGCACGCTCGAGTACATCTGCCATCCCCACCGAGCCGGGCGAGGCTTCGTGAGCTGGAAGATCGGGATCGTGACCTGGACTGCCAGGATCGCTGCGCATAACGCGATGACCAGTCCAGCCCTTCGCCGCACCGTCGTCTCCTCCGTCGGCACCGATCGACTTTGGAGGACTCTACAGCGGCGTCCCAATCCTCGACACGGGAGAATAGTCCTGAAGGTGCGTGCCGGCGGTCACGCTTCACCACGCGACCACGCATGGAGCCGATACCTCCCCCGCCCGGCACGAAATCACCCGCTCTGATTCGGAGCGCGGTTCACTCTCTCGAATCGGGATATTCAATGTGGCCGGGCAACAGGAATGCGGACCCAAAGCCGCAGGCTTAGAGTTCGTTGTCTCACAGGCGGCGCCACCCGCCGCGTGCGCGCCTCACAGCCTCTACGGCCGATTCAATATTCCTTGGAATACCTGGGCGAGTACGTTGTTCGTATTTTCTCAGGCGGTGGTAGGGCTAGCCAGACGCCGAACGCTTTCCGCCGGCCGTCTCTCGTCGGGCCGCCGCCGACGATCACGGCAGCGCAGTTGATCGGGCGATTCTCGCGCCGGGCAAAGGCGGGAGCATAAGCCCGCGCGTCCTCTCGCGACAGGTATCCCACCAGGTGCCCCTGAATACGGACCTGGATGGAGTTGTGGTCGTACCGGTTGCTCGGCTCAGGCACGAGGCGCGCTCGAACGTACTTACGCACCGGCTGTTCCCCACTTCCGGCAATGGCTCGGAGTGCGTCCTGGTAGCGCGACTCACCGCGCACTGCAATCCGGAAGCGTCCTGTTCCCTCCGCACGTGACGAGTGTTGTTTGGTGCGGCGAAACCAGCGGAGCAACCAACGCACTGTGGATTCCTTCAAGACAGCGTCTAGCAGCGACAAGACAGGGAACCAATGCATGACCACCGTTACTGTGAGGTCGTCTCTGACGAGCGTTAGACGGCACTGAAGAGCGGGTATGTACGCCCTCGATGAGCTTGGCGCTGTAACCAGCTCACGCAGGGACAAGTTGGTGCCGTCCCCATCAGTCGTGGGAGCGACCAGCGTTCGGCAGACGAAGAGAGGTTAGACACAAGGGTCTTCTATGTCAACACGTCTCACCAGACAATGGACTTGTATCAGCCATGCTGGAATACGGTGCGCCTCTCCCATCGGCGGCCCTCGCGTTTGCAAGCGGCCCCTTGGCGGATCGAAGGATGATTGTGCCGCCGGCGGTTGACACCCCGACATCGGCTGCGCAGCACAGGACTGGCCGCCACGAAAGAGACAACCACCTTCAGGGGAGCCGGCGTTGGTTGGTTTACACGTAGGATGGCGGTGTGCTCGTAGTCCGTGCGGAAACAAACAACCCCGCTCCGTTTTGGAGCGGGGCGATTTACTCTGGCTGGGGAGCAGGGATTCGAACCCCAACTGGCTGATCCAGAGTCAGCTGTCCTACCGTTAGACGACTCCCCAACGCGATCGCCGCTAGCGCGGCACGTCCGATTATAGCAGGTGTGGTGCGGGTCTCGCAACGTCACTCGGGCTCGGACGCAGATGCGGCCCCCTCCCCCTCGACCCATACGAGTGTGCCACGGCGCGCCTCCACCAGCGGCAGGGCGGCGAGGGCCGGCTGGTCGAGGAGCACACGATCGGTCGCGGTGATCAGGATCTGGCAACCTGCCGACCCCAGCGCGGCCAGCAGCCGCTCCTGGTGCTCCGGGTCGAGCTCGGAGAGGACATCGTCGAGGAGAAGCACCGGCCGTTCGCCGGTCGTGGCTACCACTTGACGCAGCTCGGCGAGCTTGGTGGCGACGACCGCCAGCCGCTGTTGCCCGCGGGAGCCGTAGGCGCTCAATTCATGTCCGCCCAGGAGGAAGTGGAGATCGTCCCGGTGTGGACCGACCAGCGTCACCCCGCGCCGCAGTTCGTCCGGGCGCAGGCGGTGGAGGTCCGACTCCAGCGCGCGGGCAACGAACGCCTGAGCGTCCGCCAGGGTGGACTCCACTACGCGCTCGCGCAGCGCATCCGGCAGGGTGACCGTCGTGGAGTAGCGCAGACCGAGCCGGTCATCGGTGCGCGCCAGCCCTTGGAATTCCTCGGCCGCGATTCGATCCACCTCGTGGACGTAGCGTAGGCGCTGGGCGAGGAGGTAGGCCCCGCGGGTGACGATCTCGGCGTCCCAGTACGCCATCTGGTCCTCGATGGCGCGCTCGTCGCGCGGGCGGCGCCCGCCGAGCTCCTTGAGCAGGCTGTTCCGCTGCTCCAGCAGGCGCCCGTACTGCCCCAGCGCCTGGAGATACGTGCTGTCGATCTGCGACAGGGTGATGTCAAGGTAGCGGCGCCGGACCGACGGCGAGCCGAGAATTAGGTTTAGATCGTCGGGGGTGAAGAGCACGACCTTCAGCGCGCCGACGGCGTCGATCGCCCGGCGCGGCCGGCCGTCCAGCTTCACCCGCTTCCGCAGCGCGCCACCGCGCTCCTCGTCCACGGTCAGCACGACTTCAATGTCGGTCTCGTGCCGGTTGTGCCGGATCCTCGCGGCAACGCGGGCGTAGGGAGGCAGCCCGAGCTCGACGCCACTCTCCCAGTGGATCGTTTCTCGCTCGGAGCTGGCGCGAGGCGAGCGCATCGTGGCCAGCAGGTAGACCGCTTCCAGCAGGGACGTCTTGCCCCCGGCGTTCTGGCCGAAGATGCGCAAGCCGGCCGCCGGGAGGTCGATGCCCAGCCGGCGGTAGGAACGGAACTCTTCGAGCTGCAGCGTGGTGAGTATCATCCGGCCTCAGGCCGCCGTCTCCAGTCCTCCCGCGACTCCCGCGGCCCGAGGCCGCCCCGTCCCGGCGGCACACTCTGGCGGCGGCCCACCCGCGCGGGCACGACGCAGATCAGGTGCCGACGACCATCGGCATGATCACGTGCGTGAAGTCGTCGCTCCCGACCGGGCGGAAGACGCCGGCCGCGTTCGGGCTGGTCATCTCCAGGGCCACCTCGGTGCTGCGCATGACCGAGAGCACTTCCGTCAAGTAGCGGCCGTTGAACGCGATGTGCGCCTGGGGACCTTCGACCTGCGCCTCCAGGTGGTCCTCGTTGTCGCCCGTCTCCGCCGCCTGCGCCGAGATGGTCGCGAAGCCCGGATCGAGCTCGCCGTCGCCCGGGTTCATCTGGATGCGCACGACGTCGTTGTTCGACTGGGCGAAGAGCTTGGCTCGCCGCGCGGCAGCCAGGAACTCGTCGCGACTGACGACCATCCGGGTGCCGTAGGTCTGCGGGATGATGTGGCGCACGTCGGGGAAGTGGCCGTCGATCAGGCGGCTTAGGAACTCGATCGAGCCTGCGCGCACCAGGAGCTGGCTGCGGTTGGGCGTGACCGCCATGTCGATCGGCTCCTCCAGGTCGCCGATGATGCGCGCCAGTTCCTGCAGCGCCCGCGCGGGCACCACGATCGAGAGCGACTCGCGACTCGGCTCGACCAGGTCACAGCGCCGGACCGAGAGACGGAAGCCGTCGGCTGCCGCCAGGGTGAGCGACGCGCCCTCGAACTCGGCGAGCACGCCGGCCAGCACGGGGCGGCTGTCGTCGGTGGCCGCGGCGAACGCCACCTGGCCAATCGCCTCGCGGAATTCCGCCGGATCGATGCGGGCGGTGGGCTCGGTATCGCCGATGGTCGCCAGAGTCGGGAAGTCCTCCGCGCCGATCCCCTTGATGTGAGCCTTCGAGCGGGCGCAGGACACGGCGACCGACAGCGTGCGGCGGTCGAGCTCGATCGAAACGGAGTCGTTGGGGAGGCTGGCCACGAACTCCGTCAGCAGGTCGGAGCGGACGGTGATCGTCCCCTCCTCTTCGACCGTGGCGTCGGTCCATGCCGTGATCGCAATTTCCAGGTTCGTGGCAGCGAGCTTCAGCCGCCCTCCTTCGGCGGAGAGCAGCACGTTGCCCAGCACCGGCAGCGTCGACTTGCGAGAGACCGCGCGCGAGACGTAGCCGAGCGCGCGCTGGAGGTCTTCTTGCTGGCAGGACAGCCGCACAGGCCCACCCCTTCTGTGTCCGTACACCACCCTTAGCGCACGCATTATAGCACACGCTCGCCCCATCCGCTGCTTGACATCTGGGCAACCACCCGGTATCATGGTTTAGAACAAAAGTTCTGGAATTACCGCCGCGCATTGGAGGACATGGCAATGGCCGAGAAGACCGCGTTCGACCCAAGCAAGTACATCACCAAGGTCGGCGGCGGGGACTACCTCGAGGTGAAGTGGCGCCTCGTCTGGTTCCGCACCGAGCACCCGGATGGGCAGATCGAGACCGAGCTGGTCAGCCACGAGGGCGACACGGCCGTCTTCCGCGCTCGGGTCACGATTCCCGGCGGCGGGTCTGCCACCGGGTGGGGCAGCGAGGCCGCCGACGACTTCCGTGACTACCTCGAGAAGGCGGAGACGAAGGCCCTTGGCCGGGCGCTCGCGGCGCTGGGCTACGGCACGCAGTTCTGCCCGGACTTCGAGTTTGGCGCGGCGTCCAGCCGCATCGTCGACTCCCCCATCGACCTGGAGCGGACGCGCGAGCGCCGTCAGCAGCGGGGCGAGGCGGCGACGCCGAGCCCGGCCACGCCGCGGCAGATCAAGTTCCTCCACGCCATCGCCCGCGAGGTCGGGCTGAGCGAGGAGGAGCTGGAGGCCGAGGCCATGGAAGCCTTCGGCAGCGGCGTCGACGGGTTGTCCCGGCGCGATGCATCAGCCCTGATTGAGCGCTTCCAGCAGCGGCGGGCGGGTTAGGCCCCGCTCGCCTGACCGGTCGATTGTGCCAGGGAGGAACACGGAACCATGGTCGCAGCACCCTCGACAGCCATGACGGCCCGCGACGCAGTGTCGGACCTCGAGGATCTGAAGCGGCGGCGCACCGCGCTCCAGCTCCGGCTGGAGGATGGCTACCAGCGGATCGAGCAGGCCCTGAAGGACGGCAAGGACGTCACCCGTTGGGAGGATTTCTGGATCCAGCTCCTCGACGAGTACGTCCGCATCTGCGACACCATCCGCGAACTCGAATAACCCGCAACCTCCCACTTCCATCCCTCCTCCCCCCGATGTACCCGGGGCGGTCGGCCGAGCCGCCCCGGGTACATCGTGTGATGAACGACGCACATCGACGACGTGATCGCGCCTCCCTCAGCCGCTCCTGCGCTGCTGTCTTCTCATGGAAATTGACGAGTTAACCCGATAGACCCGCCAACGGCCCGCGACTCCCCGCGTGTCATCCTGAGCGGAGCCCTGGGCGGCGGCCAGCCGCACCCGGCGCAGCGAAGGATCTCGCGTCGGTTCCGGCACACACCAGAGATCCTTCGCTGCGCCCCCGGTGCTCCGCACCGGCCGGCTCCGCTCAAGATGTCAACACTGGGGGTGCGGGTGGCGGGTGGAGCGGGTCACTTCACCAAACCCCACAACATGACGACACGCAGCAGTCGTGGGCTGCAGACGGGTGTCAACGGTGGATTCGTCGAACGCCATCAGACGCTTGACCCCGGCCGCGTCGCGGTGCTACCGTGCCGCGGCGACGACGGAGGGAATGGAACGGGGGCGAACTGATGGGTAACGAGCGGACCTACGACCTCGCCGCCGTGCGGGCGGCGCTGCCGATCCTGCGGGAGGTCACCTACCTCAACACGGGCACCGTCGGGCTGATGCCGGAGCCGGCGCTGGAACGCCACCTGGCCGCGCAGGCGGCGTACGAACGGGGCGGCCATGTGACGCAGGATGCCGCGCGCGATGCGTACGAGCGCGCCCGCGCCGCGTTCGCCGCCCTCATCAACGCCCGCGATCCCGACGAGATCGCCCTCACCCGCAACGCGACGGACGGAGTCGCCATCCTGGCGGCCGGACTCCGGCTCACGCCAGATGACATCGTCCTTACCACGACCCAGGAGCACCCGGCGGTGCTGCTGCCGTGGGCAGCCGCCGAGCGGCGTGGCGGCGCGCGGCTGCGCCTCTTCCCGATCTCGGTAGACCCGGAAGAGACGCTCGCCGCCTTTGAGCGCGCGCTGACCCCGGCCACCCGCCTGGTGGTCGTGAGCCACGTCTCCTGTGAGACGGGCATTCGCCTGCCGGTCGCGGAGATCTGCCGCCGCTGCCGGGAGCGCGGCATTTTGACGCTCGTCGACGGCGCGCAGTCGCTTGGGCAGTTCCCGGTGGATGTGCAGGCCATCGGCTGCGACGCCATGACCGGCAACGGCCACAAGTGGCTCGGCGGGCCGAAGGGCACCGGGTTCCTCTTCCTGCGCCGCGAGCTCATTCCTCAAGTTGAGCCGGTCTTGGTCGGCGACGGCTCGATCCAACCGGTCTTCGACCGCATCGCGCTCGGTGATCGCCCCGCCGAGGCAGACTGGGACTACGCCCCCACCGCGCGCCGCTTCGAGTACGGCACGCGCAACTGGCACACGTTCGCCGCCCTGCCCGATGCCGTCACGTACCTCGCAGACCTGGGCTGGGGCGCCATCGAACGCCACTGCGCGGCGACGAGCACCGCACTCAAAGAGCAGCTCGCGACGCTGCCTGGGATCACCCTCCACACCCCGACGTCGTGGGAGCAGAGCTGCGGGTTGGTCACCTTCTCGTACGACGGCTGGAGCGGCGAGGAGCTGAGCCGGCGTCTGTGGGACGAGTACCGCATCATCCAGCGTCGCGTGCAGGTCCCGAGCGCCGTGCGCGTCTCCTGCGCCTACTTCACCACCGCCGAGGACATCACCCGGCTCCTGGCCGCGCTCCACGAGTTGCGCGCCTGACCAGTTCCGTTCCCCCTCTCCGCTTGTGGGAGAGGGGCCAGGGGGTGAGAGGTATCCCGCGCTACTCCGCCAGCAACTCCTTGAGCGCGTCGTCGATGAACTTCGTGTCGACCGGGTTGATCCCGCCGCCCGCGAAGTGGCCCCACGTCGACCGGATCGGTCGAAACTCGGCGTTGGGGATGCGCCGGGCTTCGTACTCGCCATCCTCGGGCGTGAAATAGAGATCCTTCTCGCCCGGCAAGATCATCGCGCGGGCCTTGATCGACGCGAGCGCGCGGTCGAAGTCACCGTTGTACATGGGGTTCGCCGAGATATCCCCATGCTGCCACGTCCAGGCCATCGCGAGCAGGTTGTTCGCGTCCTTCTTCAGGAAAAAGCCCTCCCAGAAGCCGACCAGGAAGTCTTCCAGCGAGGCGTAGCCCATCTCACGCCACGTTTCCTCGCGGTAGAACATCTGGGAAAGGCCCCAGCCGGCATAGACACGGCCTACTGCGCGCAGCCCGTTCCAGGGCTGTTCCGTGTACCACCCGTTCTTCCACGCCGCGTCGGTGCGGATGGCCGCCTTGACCGCTTCCAGGAACACATAGTTGTGCGGCCAGGTCTTGGCCGTGCCGCAGAAGGGCGCGATCCGCTCGACCATGTCGGGGAAGCTCGCCGCCCACTGGAACGTCTGCTGCGCGCCCATTGACCAGCCGGTGACGAGCGCCAGCCGGGTGATCCCGAAGCGCTCGGTGACCAGGCGGTGCTGGGCCTGGACGTTGTCGTAGACCGTCACGTTGGGGAACCGCGCGCAGTCGTACGGCGGGGGCGTGTTGCTCGGTGATGACGACAGCCCGTTGCCGAACATGTTGGGGATGATGATGAAGTAGCGGCTCGGGTCGAGCGCCATCCCCTCGCCGATCAGCCACAGGTTGTCGGTGTGCTGCCCGGAATACCAGGTGGGATAAAGGATCGCGTTGCTCTTGTCCGCGTTGAGCGTGCCGAAGGTGACATAGGCCAGGCGCGCGTCGGGAATTCGCATGCCGGACTGCAGGACGACATCGCCTAGCTCAAAGACCTCGTAGTCCATGAGGGCACCCCTTCCTGCGACGCTGGGACATGAAGATTGGGCACGAATGTCCCAGCGTCAGCAAGGCGGGTGCCGCGACGCGGTGCGTCAGCGGATGAGGTCCATCCAGGGCTGGCGCGGCCCGCGCTCGTAGCCGATGCGCAACGGGATGCGCGTGACGAGATCGTCGTCCAGGTACACCTCGAACCAGTAGACGCCGGTCTGGTCGATGTCGAGCGAGAGATCCGACACGATGGTCGCACGCTGGTCGCCGCCCCGCAGGGTGATCCGCTGGCTGACCGGCGGCAGCCGCTCGCCGTTCGGTTGCTCCGCGACCACGGTTACCGTTCGGTCACCGACGGCATCCCCGGAGACGAACACGACCACCAGGTTCGCGTCGAGGCGGAAGGGCGGCATCTGCTCGGGGGCGTTCGGATCGTCCGACCCGGCGACCAGATGCTCCAGGAGGTTGATCAAGCTGAACGAACCGTATTGATCTTGCTGCGCTCGCTGGCAGATCGCGGCCACCAGCAGATGCGGCCCGCGTCCTGTCTCCATCGCCACCGTTGGCCAACCTCCACCCGGCTCGCTCGCGACCCGGCGCTACTTCTCCACGATATCGACCGACTCGATGTAGATCGGCTCGACCGGAGCCGACTGCTCGCCCATCCGCGGGTTGTACGTCTTCTCCACGGCCGCGATCGCGTTCACAACATCCATCCCCTGGGTAACCTCGCCGAAGATGGTGTAGTCCTTGGGCAGGCGCCCGCGGAGGTCGGCCTGGACGATGAAGAACTGACTGCCGTTGGTGTTCGGCCCGTGGTTGGCCATGGCCACGGTGCCCGGCGTGTAGTCTCGGGTGAACAGCTCGTCCGCGAACTCGTAGCCGGGCCCGCCCGCGCCGGTGCCGGTGGGATCACCGGTCTGGATCATGAAGCCCTCGATCACCCGGTGGAACGTCACGCCGTTGTAGAAGCCCTCCCGGGCCAGGAAGACGAAGCTGTTGACCGTCTGGGGCGTCTCATTCTCGAACAGGTCGATGACGATGTCCCCCTTGCTCGTGTGCAGCGTGGCCTGGTAGTCCACGCCCTCCTTGAGCTGCATCGGCGGCGGAGACGACCACTGCTTGGGTCCGTTGGTAGCCATGTTCGATCCTTCCTCCGTCCCGGCTGTGGCGACCGGCGTCGCCGTGGGCTCCGGGGTGGGCGTCGCGGTCTGCCCACCGCAGGCCACCAGCACCAGAACGGCTAGCACGATTACGAAGAGTCGCCGCATCCTCGCTCTCAGTCCGATCCTTTCGCCGTACGACGGCGCACGATCACCAACCCGCGCCACAGCGAACGCGGGCGTGCCCGCGTGGGCACGCCCGCCATTCTACTCAACGGGAGCGAACGATCAGCCGACGCGCGGCCCGGCCTCGCGCACCTCGGCCGGGACGAGGCCCGCGATCGGCTCGAAGTTTTGCCGGAACATCTCGGCCAACCGCCGCGCCTGCTCGTCGTAGGCCTCGGGATCCTTCCAGGCGCTCCGCGGCTGCAAGATCTCGGACGGCACACCCGGGCACCGCTCCGGAACGAAAACCCCGAAGACCGGATCGGGTGTCGTCGGGACCGAGGCCAGCCCGCCGTCCAGCGCCGCGGCGATCATGGCGCGGGTGTAGGCGATCGGCATTCGATCGCTCACCCCCGCCGGTCCGCCAGACCAGCCGGTATTGACCAGCCACACGTTCGTCCCATGCTTGGTCACCAACTCGCCCAGCAGGTCGGCGTAGACCCGCGGAGGCAGGGTCAGGAACGGCGCGCCGAAGCAGGCGCTGAAGGTCGCCTGCGGTTCGGTCAGCCCGACCTCCGTCCCGGCGACCTTGGCGGTATACCCCGACAGGAAGTGGTACATCGCCTGCGCCGAGGTCAGCCGCGAGATCGGCGGCAGGACACCGAAGGCGTCGGCGGTCAGGAGGAAGATGTTGCGCGGGTGGTCGCCGGTACCGGTCTTGGTCGAGTTCGGGATGTGGCTGAGGGGGTAGGCTGCGCGGGTGTTCTCGGTGATGCTGTCGTCATTGAGGTCGAGGCGGCGGGTCTCGGGGTTATAGACCACGTTCTCCAGCACGGTGCCGAAGCGCCTCGTCGTCTGGTAGATCTCCGGCTCCGACTCGGGCGAGAGTCGGATTACCTTGGCGTAGCAGCCGCCCTCGAAATTGAAGATGCCGTGGTCACTCCACCCGTGCTCGTCGTCGCCGATCAACTGCCGGTCCGGGTCGGTCGAAAGCGTCGTCTTCCCGGTGCCGGACAAGCCGAAGAAGAGCGCGGTGTCGCCGCCGCGGCCGACGTTGGCCGAGCAGTGCATCGAGAGGACGCCCTGCAGCGGCAGCAGGTAGTGCATCACACTGAAAATCGACTTCTTGATCTCACCGGCGTACTCGGTCCCGCCGATGAGCACCATGCGCTTGGCGAAGTTGATGATGATGAACGCATCGGAGCGCGTTCCATCCCGCTCAGGATCGGCATGAAAGTGCGGCGCCGAGATGACGGTGAAGTCCGGCTCCTCCAGGGGCGGAGCGTCGGTCGGCCGCTGGATGAACAGGTTGCGGACGAAGAGGCTGTGCCAGGCAAGCTCGGTGATGACGCGTACGCCGAGGCGGTACGCCGGGTCGGCGCCGACGTAGCAATCCTGCACGAAGAGTTCCTTCCCGCGCAGGTACTCGGCGACGCGACGGTGGAGCTGATCGAACTTGTCGGGGTCGAAAGGTTGATTGCCGTCCCACCATATGTTCTGCTCCGAGGACGGCTCCCGGACGATGAACTTATCCTTTGGCGTGCGGCCGGTGAAGCGCCCGGTTCGGACCGCAAGGGGCCCAAGGTGGACGATGGCCCCTTCACCGCGTCGGATCGCGTGCTCGTAGAGAGCAGGCGTTACCGGGTTCCAGTGGATCGGCCCGGCTCCCACAATGCCGTGCCTCTCCAGGTTATGAGTCACCGCCTCACGCTCAGTCGTTTGCATAGGACCTCCCGCTGACTTTGCCGTCATCTCAGCGGCTGGCCGGCACCGGTACCACCGGGGGTGTCGGGGCGATTGCGAGGCACGGTTGTGGAACGGCCAACCGCCACAGCCGGTCCGCAGCATCTGTGCCGTGAGCCGCGCAACCTCCAACGATGCTACACCGGCTCACTCAAAGGTACAAGTCACCAGATCTTCACGCAGTTCGTCGCCGGGCCGCGCGACGGATTAGAGAATGAACATTGCGTCACCAAAGCTGTAGAACCGGTAACGCGTCCGCACCGCTTCCTCATAGGCGCGTAGAATCAGATCACGCCCGGCAAATGCGCTCACGAGGAGGAGTAACGTGGAGCGCGGCAGGTGGAAGTTGGTCACGAGGGCGTCCACCACCTGGAACCGATACCCCGGCACGATGAACAGGTCGGTCCAGTCGCTGAGGTCACCGTCGGAGTCGAGGTTCGGGGCAATCGACTCCAGCGTCCGGCACGCCGTGGTCCCGACCGCCACGACCCGCCGCCCGGCTTCGCGCGCCTCACGGATGGCCGCCAGGGTCGCGGCCGGCACGTGGTACCACTCCTGATGCATCCGGTGCTGGCGAGCGTCTTCGACCTTGACTGGCAGGAAGGTACCCAATCCCACGTGCAGTGTGATCGTCGCCCGACGGATACCTGCCGCCTCCAGCTCGGCCAGCAATCGCGGCGTGAAGTGCAGCCCGGCGGTCGGCGCCGCCGCGGAGCCGATCTCGGTCGCGAAGACGGTCTGGTAGCGCTCCGGGTCTTCAAGCCGGGCGCGGATGTAGGGCGGGAGGGGCATCTCCCCGAACTCGTCGAGCCGGGCCTCGACCTCCGACGGCAGCCGAACGGCCAGCAGGCCCTCACCCCGCCGCGCGACAATCTCCGCCGGTTCGGCGGCCTCGTGGCCTCCCTGGTCGCGCAGGTGAACGACCGTCCCCGGCCGCAGCCGCCGCGCCGGGCGGCCCATCGCCTCCCAGCATCCATCCTCCAGGCGCCGGAGCAGGAGCAGTTCGACCTGCCCGCCGGTCGGCCGCCGCCCGTGGAGCCGTGCGGGCATGACGCGGGTGTCATTCACGATCAGCAGATCGCCCGGGCTGAGCAGGCTGGGGAGGTCCCGAAACTGGCGGTGGGTGATCGTCTCGCTCGCGCGGTCCACCACCATGAGCCGCGACGCATCGCGCGGTTCCACCGGGTGCTGCGCGATCAGCTCGGGCGGCAGGTCATAGTCGTAGTCCGCCATCCAGAGCGGGGCGGAGGTTTGTTCCGGCTGCGGGGTCGTCATCAGCTCAGGAAGCGTCAGGATCAAAGAGCGGGGCCTGCTGTGGGCTCTCGGGCCGCTCAACGTACGGGATGTCCAGGTGCTCGTACGCGCGGCGTGTGGCGACGCGGCCGCGCGGCGTCCGCTGGAGGAATCCGAGCTGGATCAGGTAGGGCTCGTAGACATCCTCGATCGTATCGGCCTCCTCACTGGTCGCCGCCGCCAGCGTCTCGACGCCGACCGGCCCGCCGTCGAACTTCTCGACAATCGTGCGGAGGATAACCCGGTCCACGTCGTCCAGCCCGAGATGGTCGACCTCCAGCATCTCCAGCGCCGCCCGGGCCACGTCCGCGGTGATGACCCCGTCGGCCCGCACCTGCGCGTAGTCGCGCACCCGTCGCAGCAACCGGTTGGCGATGCGCGGCGTCCCGCGCGCCCGCGATGCGATCTCCCGCGCGCCGTCCTCGTCGATCGCGACGCCGAGGATGCGCGCCGCGCGCGTCACGATCTGCTGCATCGCCTCCAGGCTGTAGAACTCGAGGCGGTAGGTGGAACCGAAGCGGTCTCGCAGCGGCGAGGTGAGCAGCGCCAAGCGGGTCGTCGCGCCGACCAGCGTGAAGGGCGGCAGGTTGAGCCGCATCGAGCGGGCGGCCGGCCCCTTCCCGAGCACGATGTCGACCGCGAAGTCCTCCATCGCCGGGTAGAGCACTTCTTCCACCACCCGGTTGAGCCGGTGGATCTCGTCGATGAAGAGGACGTCGCCGGGCTTGAGGTTCGTCAGGATCGACACGAGATCGCCCGCGCGCTCGATCGCCGGCCCGGAGGTGATCCGCAGGTTCACGCCCATCTCGGCCGCGACGATCGACGCCAGCGTGGTCTTGCCCAGCCCCGGCGGGCCGTAGAGCAGCAGATGATCGAGGGACTCTCCACGCGCCTGCGCGGCCTGGATCGAGATCAGGAGCCCTTCCTTGACCTTGTCCTGCCCGATGTACTC
>NZ_JADGHZ010000006.1 GCF_019683595.1 Sphaerobacter sp.
CTCCCGCCCCGCCCGCGTGCGCCCACGAGCGCTGAGGTCGGGCACATGGAGCGAGGCGTTCCCCGCTGCCGGACTACTTTCAGGTGAGAACGCGCCCCGGCACTAGGCGTGCCGGGGCGCCGACCAGGCTAGCGTCCGGCGACCGTCTCCCGGTACCGGCGGGACGGCTCGGCATACGGCACGGGGCCGACGGTAGCGCGCAGCTCCACTTGCACGTGACGCTCGACCGACGGCTTCCGGGTACCGCCATCCGGCTCGCCCCAGACCAGGATCACCTCCGTCCCCGGCTCCGCATACGCCTCGTCAAGCATCGCGAGTGAGAGCATCGAGGCTTCGTTCGAGCTGTAACCGCAGAACGTCGAGATGCCGACGATGTCGCCCTGCTTGTTCCGGACCGCGTCGTACATCCAGGTGGCGTACTGGGTGCCCGGGAGGTCGATGTACTTCGGGCGCTGCCCCTTGGGCTTGGTGAAGAGCGCGGCGAAGACCTTCGCGACGTCCTCGCCGTTCCAGGCCAGCGTCACCTTCTTGCGGTGCGGCTGCTTGGCCATCTCTTCGAGCGCCTCGCGCCCGACAAAGTCATGGTCGAACTTCAGGATCCGCCCGTAACCCAGTTCCCACGGGTTGAGGTAGTAGTCCTCGATGTTCGGGGTGACGAAGCTGCCGCCGAGCGAGCCGACCGCCTCGAAGGAGGTATCCGGCAGCCACTCGCGGTACGCCCGGAGCTCGTCGCCTGTGTACACGGCCGGCAGGGGCGACGGGATCCAGCCCGACTCCAGCGTATTGCTCGAGTAGGCGCGGGAGCCGACCTGCCGCAGGCCGAACTCCTTCCCGGCCTCGACGATCGCCGCCTTGACCTCCGGCCCTTCCTCGAACGGCCCGATCAGCTCGCCGCCGGCGACGCCGATCATCCCGTGGTGGAGAAGGCGCACCTTGTGCCCGGCAATCGTGATCCAGCCGGTGTGGAAGAACTTGATCGGCGGCAACGGGCCACCGTTGAGCTTTTCGAGCAGGGCCGGCGCGTTCGGCCCCTGGAGCTGGAACCGGTACACCTTCCGGCGCCGGTTCGGGTCGCCGACCGCCCACTCGTCGCGTTCGAGCTGCACATCGTAGCCGCCCGTCTCGGCGTGGTACTGCACCCAGTTGTGCATCGAGGGGCGGCCGACGAGGTTGAAGTGCTCCGGCTCGAGGTAGAACAGGACCCCGTCGCCGATCACATAGCCGTCGGGCGTACAGCAGACGAACTGCTTGGCGCCGCCCGGCTCGAAGCCCTTGAAGCTATTGATCGCCAGCCGCTCCAGCAGCCGGAACGCATCGGGACCACTCACATAGAGGTCGGTCATGTGGTAGGAGAGGTCGAAGAGGCAGACCGTCTCCTGCCAGGAATGCTGCTCGTCCCGCCAGTTGGTGAACTCCGGGGGCACGACCGGGTAGATACGCGCCCCCGAGATGTTGTTCCGAAGGAAGTCCACCACGTTCGGCACACTGCTGACGATGTCCTGCAAAGAGCGGGGCTTCTCTGCGGTCATAGGATGCTCCTCCCTGTCCGGTATGGTTTCCTACGAACACCTTGCGTGCTTAGTAGGACAGGTCGTCGACCGCACCGAGCTCGTCGATCACGACGTTGCCCAGCGTCCCATCGGGCAGCTCTTCGACGCGCCGAACGAACACCGGGATGACGGGCCCTTGCGATTCGGGGTGGAAGCGGAATTCCCCAGCCGGACCGACGAACTGAACCTCGCGGAGGGCTTGCAAGAACGATTCCGTGTCCTCCACGTTGCCGTCGGTGGCGTTGAGCGCTTCAACGATCACCCGCCCGTTCAGGTAGCCCTGGTACGAGAACTGACCAGTGGGCGCGTTGTAACGCGCATTGAACTCCTCTACGAACTTCTGGTTCTCAGGCGAGTCGTAGAGCGGCGAATAGTGGAGGACGCTCACCACGCCGAGAGCCGCTTCGCCCTGCTCGGCCAGGATGTTCTCGTCCACCGTGTCACCCGAGCCGATCAGCGGGAACATGTCGGCGAGACCGAAGTCCACATACTGCGGGACGAAGCGTGCGGCGTCGCCACCCGAGTAGAAGGCGAAGACGGCGTCGGCATCCATCTGCTGGATACGCTGCAAGTACGGCCCGTAGTCCTGGGTGTCAATCGGCGCGTAGACCTCGCCCACGATCTCGCCGCCGGCCTCTTGGAACCGCTTCCCGAACGCACCGGCCTTGTCGTGCCCGGCCGAGTAATCCAGCGCGGTCAGGACGATGCGCCGGTATCCCAGCTTCTCGTAGGCGTACTGCCCAAACGGTGCCTCATACTGCCCGTTGGCGCAGGAGACGCGGAAGATGTACGGGCTGCGCATGTTGGGATCACGCGTGAGACCCGGGAGTCCGGCGTTCCCGATGATCCACGGGATCTGCTGCTCCACGACGAAGTCGCGCAGCGCCGCCGCCTCGTTACTCAGGATCACGCCCGCCAGGAGATGCACCTTGTCGCGCTCGATAAGCTGGCGTGCCTTGGCAAGCGCCTGGTCCGGGCTCCCGGCCGAGTCCTCGATGACGAGTTCAATCGGCCGGCCCCCGGCGACGCCGCCCACCTCGTCGAGAGCGACCTGGATCCCACCGATCATGTTTTCCCCGAGCGACGTGTACACGCCGGAGAGCGTCGCGATCACACCGACGCGCACCGGATCGCCGGTCGCCGGCGTTCCCCCGGTCGTTCCCTGGGTGGAAGGAGTGGGACTGGCCGCCGCCGTTGGGGTGCTCGACGACCCGCCGGATGCGGCAGCCGTGGTAGGCGTCGGGGTGCTCTCAGCGGTCTCGGTGGTTTCCGAGGACGAGCCGCCACACGCACTGAGCAACAAGCTTCCAAGCACGCCACCGCCGATTGTCTGCAAGGCGGCACGACGCGTGAGCTGACGTCCGAGCATTCTCCTACTCCTCCTCGAGCTCAGCACCGTCATCTGACTGTACGAATTCGGCATTTAGGATACTGCTATTGCTGGGATCGGGCAACTGAAGGCGGATTCCCACGGCTCCGGGTTCTCCGGACACCGCATCAGCGGGCGCCGATCTCCCGGGCAACGGCCTCAACGGCTTCCAGGGGCACATCCCGGCGGACCACCACGCGCCCCGGCCCTTCCGGCAGGATCCAGGTCAGCGTGCCCTGCACGACCTTCTTATCGTGCAGCAGATGCGTGCGTACCGTCTCCCACTCCCCGTCGAAGGTGCGTGGCAGGTCAAGGCGATCGAGCAGCGCATCCTGGCGCGCCACGAGGTCCGCGTCGCAGAGACCGAGCCGGTGGGCGAGCCGCGCCGCGGCGCGCATCCCCAACGCCACCGCCTCGCCATGCAGGTAGCGGTACCCGGCCGCCTCAAACGCGTGTCCCAGCGTGTGACCGTAGTTGAGGATACGGCGCAATCCCGACTCACGCTCGTCGGCCCGCACCACGGCAGCCTTGAGGCGGATGTTGTGGGCGATCAGCTCCGCCAGCTCATCCGGTTCTCCAAGGCCCCCAACGGGATTGCGGCGCTCAAGCCACGGGAGCAGGATCGGCTCCGACGCACCGGTGGCGGTGCACTCGATCATGGCGTGCTTGACGATTTCCGCCCAGCCGTTGCGCAGGTCACGAGGCGGCAGCGTGCGGAGGACGTGCGGATCGGCCACCACGAGCGGGGGCTGGTAGAAGGCACCGATCAGGTTCTTGCCCAGCGCATGGTTCACGCCGGTCTTGCCCCCAACGCTGCTGTCGACCATCGCCAAGAGGCTCGTCGGGAGCTGCACGAGCCCGACGCCGCGGAGCACGATGGCTGCAACGAACCCGGCGAGGTCGCCGACCACGCCGCCTCCCAGTGCCACCACCATGTCGCCGCGCTCGATCCCGCCGCCGAGCAGCCAGTCCAGGAGGTCGCTGACCTGCGCAAGCGCTTTGCTGCCCTCTCCGGCGGGGACCGCGCGCATCGCCACATCGAGGCCCGCCTGAGTGAAGGACTCTTCGACCGACGAGCCCCATAGCGGCAGGACGTGCTCGTCGGCGACGACCCACGCCCGCCGCCCCTTCGGCCACCGCCGCCTGGCCAGCGTCCCCACCTCCGCGAGCAAGCCAGGTGCGGCGTAGAGGTCCGACCGTCCGCTCGGCGTGCCCAGGCTGTCGACCGGGATGGCACCGGCGCGGTCGAGGGCCGTGATCTGGTCGGCGATGTGGGCCGCGAGCGTATCCAGCGACGTGCTGGTCGTGTCGATGGTGAGGTCGGCCTGCTCGTAGAGGTGCCGCCGTGCTTGCCAGAGGGACTCCAATCGCGCCAGCGGATCGTCCCCTCGGAGGAGGGGGCGTTCGGCCATCGGCGTGTCACGCACCGCCGCTTCGAGTCGCTCGATGAGCACCGCGGGAGATGCGGTCAGGTGCACGATCACACTACGCGGTCGCATGGCATCCCAGTTGGCGGGGTCGAGTACGGCTCCGCCGCCGGTCGCCACCACGACCCGCGTGCGACGGCTCGCCTGCGCCAGCGCATCTCGCTCTGCGGCCCGGAACACGGGCTCGCCGAAAGCAGTGAAGATGTCGGGAATGGAGCGGCCGAAGCGGCGCTCGACCTCGGCGTCGATGTCAACCGCCTCGAACCCGAGGCGCTCGGCCAGCAGGGGGGCCAACGTCGTCTTCCCGCTGCCGCTCAGACCGATCAGGTATACCCGCTCCAGGATCATCACGCCGCCTTATCGCTCTCAAAGCGTCACCGGCACTCGGGGCCGGCGCGATTCTAACCCCCGCGCCGGGTGCCGTCCATCAGGATGCTCCCGACATCCCGAGCGATTTGTTATACTGCGAGGGCACACTGCACAAGAGGCGGGGAGAAGCCGGGCCGTCACGTGCGTGCGGAGTGAGGGAACAGGATTCGATGGAGCGCATCCTAATCGCCGATGACGACGCCGGGATCCGCGAGTTGTTGCGGGACTTCCTCGAAGATGAGGGGTACGACGTCACGGAGGCGGAAACCAGCGCCGAAGTTCTGTCTGCGCTGAGCGGTGACGGGACCGCTCCAGCGCTGGTCCTGATGGACGTTCGGATGCCCGACAAGAGCGGGATCGACGTCCTCCGTGACCTGTCGGAGACCTACGGCAACCAACTGCCGTTCATCATCATGACCGCCTACGGCAGCTCGTCGATTGCCATCGACGCGATGCAGCTCGGGGCGTACGACTACATCACCAAACCGTTCGACCTGGACGACGTGCTGCTGACGATCCGCCGCTACTTCGAGCACCAGACGCTCAAGCAGCAGGTGCAGGGACTTCGCACCCAGTTCCGTGACACGGATCCTAACGACTACATCATCGGTAACAGCGCGCCGATGCAGGAGGTCTACAAGACCATCGGCCGCGTGGCGCGTTCAGATGCGACGGTGCTGATCACCGGCGAGACGGGGACCGGGAAGGAACTGGTGGCGACGGTTCTGCACCGGAACTCCAGCTATGCGGGTGGCCCGCTCGTCAAGGTCAACTGCGCTGCGCTGCCCGAGACGCTCCTGGAGAGCGAGCTGTTCGGCCATGAGAAGGGCGCCTTCACCGGCGCGCTGAACCAGCGCAAGGGCCGCTTCGAGATGGCCCACAAGGGGACCATCTTCCTCGACGAGATCGGGGAGATGAGCCTGTCCACGCAGAAGAAGCTGCTGCGTGTCTTGCAGGAGCGAGAGTTCGAGCGGGTGGGCGGCACCGTCTCAGTAAAGGTCGATACCCGCGTGATCGCGGCGACGAACAAGAACCTGGCGCAGGAGGTCCGTGAGAACCGCTTCCGCGAGGATCTCTACTACCGCCTCAACGTGATCACGATCTACCTGCCACCGCTCCGAGAGCGCCTGGACGACATCCCGATGCTGGTCGAGCACTTCCTCCACAAGCATCGCTACACCGCGGGGTCGGGTCCAGCCAAGATCACACCGGGGGCGATGCGGATGCTGCAGGAATACGACTGGCCGGGCAACGTCCGTGAGCTGGAGAACCTGATCGAGCGCGCCGTCGTGCTGGCACAGGGGTCGGTGATCACCGAGGATCACATCACCTTCTCCTCTGCCGACCAGCGGAACTTCGTCGATATCGCGGCCCGCGTGCGCCGCGGCGCGACGATCACCGAGGTGCAGCAAGAGGTCGAGAAGCTCATGCTGATCGAGGCCCTGAAGCAGGTCGAAGGCGACCGCGTCGCGGCCGCCTCGCTCCTCGGGCTCGACATGAGTGAGTTCCAGCAGAAGCTGATCGACTACGGCATCCCCGGCGAAGTGACCTCAATGGCGCCGTTCTAGACATCGCGAGAACGTACAACGGGGTTGGCGAGTAAGACAACTCGCCAACCCCGTTTGTATGTCCAAATCCGTGTTACCGCCGCGCGTTCACACGGCGAAACGGATTGAGTCTGGTAGCTCCACCCCGCATCGGCGTGGGTGCGATCACGCGTCGGGCTGCTGGTCCTGCGATGCCGACTGCTGATCCGCCCGATCGCTCATCGCCTCGTCCGAGTACTTTGCGCCGTTCCGCGCGAAGGGTAGCGGGTTCCGGCGCAGCGTGGTGAGCGCCTCTTCGTACAGGATCCGCATTTGGCTGGGATCGATCCGCGCCCCCTTCTGGTAGTAGAGCAGGGCCGCGCGGCCGGTGGCGTACGTGCCGGCGTAGGCGATCGCCACCTTCGGGACGGTCCCCACGACGAGCGGCATCAACCCCGCGACCTCCCGTGCGATCGTGCGCCAGACCAGGCCGGTCCCAACGACGGGGGCCATCTCACCGTAGATCCGCCAGCGGTCATCCAGGTCGCGCTGGTAGATGGCTGCCAGCTTGTAGATCATCATCAACTGGTTCTTGGTGAGGACCAGGAAGTCGGCCCCCACGGCGACCAGATTGCCCACCACCGGCAGCACTGTGGGCAGGTTCGAGAGGAACGCGAACTGCGCGTTCACCGCCGAGGTCGATTCGACGGTTTGCTCGGCGCAGGCGTGGCGCATGGCGTCGATGTAGCGGCCGATCGCGAGCGAACGCTCGTCGGCCACGTCGGCGATGCGCTTCCGCACGTCGTCGACATTACCGCTACCCTGGAGCAGGCGTGGGTCCACCTCGACGACCCGGATCGGCTCGTCCACCCGCCGGAACAGATCGCGCCAGGTGCGCCCGGTCGCGGTATCCAGCGGCCCGACGGACACGACCACGTCGTATTCCAGCGGGTCCGGTGCGGTCTCACCCGTGTGGTGCAGGTCGACGTACGCCTCGGAGGCGGCCCCGAACAGCAGATCGCGGCAGGCCACGGCCTGCTCGTGAGTGCCGGCCATCACCAGGATCCGAGGCGCCAGCAACGCCTCGGCGCGCAGTTGGTCGAAGCTGAGTTCCCGTACGACGCTGACAAGGTCTCGAATCCCCATGGCGTCATGTCACCTTTCGCGCGCTCGGCGCTTGCTCGTCTCGCCGGCCCACAACGGCCGGCGGATGATGCCGAAAGCTTACTTGTTCGCGAGAACCGGTGTCGAACGGCGCGCCGGGGCTCAGGCCGCGCCGCCGGGAATGACGCCGTCGAGGAGCTGGACTTCGACCTCATCTCCAGGCTCGGCCGAGTCCCAGGTTTCCGGCAAGACGATGAGGCAGTTGGCCTCGGTGACGGACGTCAGCACGCCCGAGCCCTGGAGGCCGCAGGGCCGGGCGACCCACTCGTTCCCCCGGCGTTCGACGATGCCGCGGACAAAGTGCCGACGGCGGCCTCGGTTCTCGTGCCCGCTGAGCAGTCGGGCGCGTACCGTCGGGATGCCCGCGTCGTGGAAGCCGAGCATCTTGCGCAGTGCCGGACGCCCGAACTGCACAAAGGCGACGAACGCCGCCACGGGGTTGCCCGGCAGGCCCAGCAGCGGCACCGACCCAATGCGGCCGAACGCCATCGGCTTGCCCGGCTTGATGCGGACCTGCCAGAGCGCGACCTCGCCCTCCGCCTGCAGCACCTGCTTGACGAGGTCAAAGTCGCCGATGGAGACGCCGCCGGAGGTGACCAGCAGGTCAACGTCGTTCGCCTGTCGCAGCTTGGCGCGGATTTCCTCGGTCCGATCCCGTGCTACGCCGAGCAGTACCGGCTCGCCGCCGGATTCCCGGACCAGCGCGGCCAGCGTGTAACTGTTGCTGTTCCGGATCTGACCGGGCCGCAACGGCGAGCCGAGATCGACAACCTCGTCGCCGGTCGAGAGGATGCCCACCCGCGGCCGGCGGTGAACTCGAACGGTCGCGCGGTTCAGGGAAGCCAGCACGCCGATCGCGGCCGGACGCAGGACGGTACCGCGTGGGAGCACCACCGCGCCCGCACGAACGTCCTCGCCGGCCTCCCGCACGTTCTCGCCGGCCCGGACGGCACGCCGCACCGCCACCTCGGTGCGCCGCGGCCCGGCGTCGAACTCATCGGTCTCCTCGAACCGGACGACGGCATCCGCTCCCTCCGGCATCGGCGCGCCGGTCATGATCCGTAGGGCCTGTCCAGGGCCGATGGCCGGCGGAACGCCCGTGCCGGCTGCGGCCTCGCCCACGACCGTCAAGCGGACCGGCCGTTCGGCGGTCGCCCCGGCGACGTCGCTCGCACGCAGGGCATAGCCATCCATGGCGGAATTGCGGAACGGGGGGATGTCAGCGTCGGCAACCACATCTTCGGCCAGCACCAAGCCGGCCGCGTCGAGCAGGGGGAGTTCAACAGGAGGTAGCGGGCGCACGGCAGCCAGCACCTGGTCCCGTGCGGCGTCGACCCCGAGCATCGCCTCGGGATCCTCCCACGTCCGCGTCCAGGGCCCGGGAGCCCGCCGAGCCGTGTCGCCCGCCATGGCAAATCCCAACGCTAGAGGTTCTTCATCGCCTCCACGAGCGTGCGGACGCTGTTCGCCGAGTGCTCGAGCGCCGCCTGCTCCTCACTCGTGAGCTTGAGCTCGATGATCTGCTTGACGCCGCCGGCCCCAAGCTTCACCGGGACGCCCACGTACAGGTCGTTGATCCCGTACTGGCCGGTAAGGTAGGCGCTTGCCGGGAGAATGCGGTTCTGGTCGAGCAGCACCGCCTCGACCATCTCGGCCACCGAGGCCGCCGGAGCATAGAATGCGCTGGTGCCCAGCAGCTTGACGATCTCACCGCCGCCATCGCGGGTCCGCTGCACGATCGCCTCGATCTTCTCGGGTGGTAGCAACTCGGTGACCGGGATGCCGGCGACGGTGGCGTAGCGCGGTAGCGGCACCATCGTGTCACCGTGCCCGCCGAGCACCGCGATGTAGACATCGCGCGGCGAGACACCCAGCTCCATCGCGATGAATGCGCGGGCACGGGCCGAGTCGAGCACACCGGCCTGCCCCAGTACCCGCTCCTTCGGGAACCCGGATGCTTCCAGCGCCACGTGGCACATCGCGTCCAGCGGGTTGGTCACGACGATGATGACCGCATTGGGCGAGTGCGCCACTGCCTGCTCGGTGACACTCCGCACGATATTCATGTTGACGCGGAGCAGGTCGTCCCGGCTCATCCCGGGCTTGCGGGGCGAGCCGGAAGTAATCACGATCACGTCCGAGCCCGCGGTTGCCGTGTAGTCGTTGGCACCAGTGACCGCGGCGTCGAACCCGAGGACGGGCCCCGCCTCCACCAGGTCGAGCGCCTTCCCCTGCGGTAGGTTCTCCACGATGTCGACCAGAACCACGTCCGCGATATTGCGCTGGGCGATATACTGCGCGGTCGTCGCGCCGACCGCTCCTGCCCCGACGACCGTGACCTTCGGGCGCATGCGCACTCCTCCCGCCTGCCCCTTGTCGTGGCCGCCTCCGTGGCGGCTCTCCTGTCCACGTGCTACGCCGCAGCGCGGCGGTTCCACAGAAACGGGTGACGCCGCGCCACGCGAGCCTGATGGCTAGCATGATAGCACAGGCTCCTGGCCGTTCCGGTGCGTGATAAGCATTGCCGAGCCGGACCGGGGGGTGCTATACTTGCGCCGGCGCGCGGGTGAGTAGCTCAGCTGGTCAGAGCGCGCGGTTCACATCCGCGAGGTCAGGGGTTCAAGTCCCTTCTCACCCACCAGACGGCCGGGGCAGCCGGCGGGCCGGTCACGGCTCGCTTGCGCCGGAGACCACCCCCGAAACGTTGCAAGCCCCGCCAATCTGGCTATACTAGAAGCACAGCGTGGACGGCCGAGGGTGCACGTGTCCTCGGCTATCAGGCTATTCGCACGTCCGCATCGTGGCCGCACGCCCCGGCGGCGACTACGCACACGCAGTGGTTGCCCTACGTTACATCCGATCCGGCGTCCCGTCGTCGCCGCGTCGGCGGACCTTTCGGCCTGTGGGGGTGCGGCTCGACGTGCTCGTGGAAGAAGGGTAGACATGGCCAGCGAGCGTCCTGTCACGCTTACGGCGGAGGGCAAGGCCGACCTCGAGCGCGAGCTCCATCACCTACGGACTGTCAAGCTTCCCGACGTCACGGCGCGCGTTCAGGAACTGAGTATGGACGGCGACGTGTCCGACAACAGCGAGTACGAGGACACTAAGGAAGAACTTATTCAGCTCGAGGCGCGGATCCGCGAGATCGAGAACCTGTTGCGCCGCGTGCAAGTCATCGCGCCCGGAAAGAGCGACGGCGTCGTCAAGCTCGGCTCGCGCGTCACCATCGTCGACGAGACAGGGCAGTCCGAGACGTGGATCTTGGTCAGCCCGGAGGAGGCCAACACCCTCCAGGGCAAGATCTCCACGGAGTCGCCCGTGGGTGCCGCCCTCCTCGACAAACGCGTGGGCGATTCGGTCGTCGTCCGCGCGCCCGGGGGTGAAACCTCATTCACCATCGAAAAGGTCGAGTGAGCAGATCACACTGGACGGGAGAGCCGCGGACGCTGTATAAGCGCCGCGGCTTTTGATTTGCGTCGCGATACGTCGGCATCATCGCCGCCGACGTGGAGGGAGCTTCCACTGTTGATCGAGTTGAACGAGCAGCAACGCCAGCGGCTGGACAAGGCTCAAGCACTTCGTGAGCAGGGCATCGATCCCTACCCACCGCACAGCCATCGTACGCACACGGCTGAGGAAGCCCTGGCTCGCTTCACCGAGATCGAATCGACGCTGGAGACCGAGCACGACCCCGAGACGATCACCGTTGCGGGCCGTGTGACGGCAATACGCGATATGGGCAAGTCCGTATTCGCCCATATCCGCGACGGCAGCGGCGCGATCCAGATCTACCTGCGCCGAAACGTCGTCGGCGAGGACGCACTGGCCCACTTCAAGCGGTTCATCGACCTGGGCGACTTCATCGAAGCGGACGGGAACCTCTTCCGTACCCGCACCGGCGAGGTCACGGTCGAGGTCAAGGCTTTCCGGCTCCTGGCCAAGGCCATCAACCCGCCGCCCGAGAAGTGGCACGGGCTCCAAGACGTCGAGACCCGCTACCGGCAGCGCTATGCCGACCTCATGGCCAACGAGGTGACGCGCCGCATCTTCGTCATCCGCGCGAACGCGATTCGTGCCATCCGGCGCTTTCTCGACGAGCGCGGCTTCCTGGAGGTGGAGACCCCGGTGCTGCAACCGCTCTACGGCGGCGCGGCGGCCCGGCCGTTCACCACCCACTACCACGCGCTCGACCAGACCTTCTACCTTCGCATCGCCGACGAGCTGTACCTCAAGCGGCTCCTCGTGGGTGGCTACGAGCGGGTGTACGAGATTTCGAAGGACTTCCGCAACGAGGGCATCGACGCGCGGCACTCGCCCGAGTTCACCATGCTCGAGTTCTACATGGCCTACGCCGACTACCACGACGTTATGGAGCTGGTCGAGGAGATGCTCGTCTATGTCGCGGAGCAGGCGCTCGGGACGACAAAGCTCACCTACGCCGGCCACGAGATCGATCTGACGCCGCCGTGGCCCCGCGTGTCGCTGCGCCAGGCGCTCCTTGACGCCACCGGGATCGACTATCGCGAGGTGACCGATCAGCGCGAGCTCTATGAGCGCGCCAAGGCTCTCGGCGCCGACGTCGAGCCGACCACGGTGTGGCCGCGCATCATCGACGAGCTGATGAAGACGTTCGTCCGCCCCAACCTGATCCAGCCGACGTTCCTCGTCGACTATCCGGTGGAGCTCTCGCCGCTGGCCAAGCGCAGCCCGAACGATCCCAACATCGCCGAACGCTTCCAGCCCTTCATCGCAGGGATGGAAGTTGGGAACGCCTTCACCGAGTTGAACGATCCGATGGATCAGCTCGACCGCTTCCTGGCGCAGGCCCGCGACCGGGCGGCCGGTGACCTGGAGGCGATGCCGATTGACGATGACTACATCAACGCGCTGATGTACGGCATGCCGCCTACCGGTGGCTTCGGGCTGGGGATCGACCGGCTGATCATGCTGTTGACCGACCAGCAGAACATCCGCGAGGTGATCCTCTTCCCGCACCTGCGGTCCAAGCCGACGCCGATCCTCGCCGGCCTGCCTACCCCGGACACCCCAACGGGCGACGACGCGTAGGGAGGGCACTCGCCCTCCCTTTCCTCTCTGTCTACTCGATCCACGTCTGGACAGGCCAATGACCTTATGACGTCTTGAACAGCGCCGGGCCCGGCTGATCTGTCCGGGCCGACGGATCCCGGATCGCATCCTCGGATTTCGGGATCACACCTTGCCCGTTCGGTGGTAGAGATACACGAAGATGTCGCGGAGCACGGCCGTGAGGGGCACGATGAAGATCATCCCCAGCACGCCCCAGAGCGACCCGCCCACCACGAGCAAGATCATGATCATCGCCGGGTGAACCCGCACAGCATCCCCCTGGATCTTCGGCACCAGGAACGTGTTCTCAAGCTGTTGGATAGCCAGGAAGGCGATCCCCACGAAGAGGATACGGCCAGGCTCCGTCGCCAGCGTGACCAGTGCCGCGACCACGAAGGCGATCCACGGCCCCAGCACTGGGATCAATTCGAAAAAGCCGGCGAGCACCCCGAGCACGAGCGACTGCGGGATGCCGATGAGCCACATCGCGATGCCGGTGACCACGCCGATCACGACCCCGAGAAAGAGCTGCCCCCGGACATAGGCCGACATCACGTCATCGACCATCCCGACGATGGCGCGAACGTCCGGTCGCCATGACTCAGGCCACAGCCCATAAAACCACTCAAGCCCCCGCTCTTGGTCCTTGAGCACGTAGAAGAGCCACAGCGGCAGCAGCGCCAGTCCGGCCGCGAAGCCAATGACCGTCGTCACCGCGCCGAAGGTGATCATCATCGCGGTGCGCGCAGCCGTTCCGACCTGCTGCCCGAGCGCCCCCAGATTCGCCTCGATCTGCCGGCGAATGTTCTCGGGGACACTATCTTCATATAGCCGCATCAGCGCGTTGCTCTCGCGCTGTACATCGTCCCAGTAGCTCGGCAGGGCCCGCACGAACTCGACGGTCTGATCGATGAGCGGCGGAACAAGGTAGAAGCCTGCGACAGTCAAGATCGCGAGGGCAACGATGTACGCCAGGATAATGGCAATCGGGCGCGCGACCCGGGCCAGGCGTCCTTGCTGCGGTAGGATCCGTTGTAGGAAGTCGACGGCAGGGGCGAGCAGGTACGCGATGATCGCGCCGACCAGGAAGGGCAGGAGCGCGCCGCGCGTCTGCCATAGCACCCAGAACACAACGAGCAGCGCCACTGCGACCAGGAGCCAACGCTTCCAATGCGCCGCCAAGACCTCGTCGCTCACGGTTTCTGCTCTCCAACCACGCCGCCGCTCCTCACGCCGCGCGCACAGCCGGGCTGCCCCAGTGCCCCCGCCAAATTGCAGATTTCGCGCCAATGATAGCCGAACGCATCGCGGCGGTCCCTCAAGTGCGTTCGGCGATGGAACCGGTTACACTGGCTCACACCGGTGCCGTATCACGGCCTCGCGGCACACGCCGAGCGCCACGAGGAGGGACAATCAGTGTCGGGAAACGACAGCGACCATCATGTGACCCTCAGCGACGGCCCGCTGGGAATCGCGGACGTTGTCGCCGTCGCCCGCGGGGGAGCGACCGTTTCGCTTGCGGACGGCGCCCGGGCGGCGATGGAGCGGAGCCGCGCCGCGGTCCAGGCGGCCATCGCTGAGGGTCGACCAGTTTATGGCGTCTCGACTGGCTTCGGAGCGCTGGCTGATGTGGCCATCTCGCCCGAAGACCGGACCACGCTGCAGGTGAACCTGCTCCGCTCCCATGCGGCAGGCGTCGGCCAACCGCTCCCGGATGACGTGGTGCGTGCTGCGCTCCTGCTACGTGCCCAGGCGCTCGCTCGGGGTTACTCCGGGGTGCGCCCGATCGTCGTCGAGCGCCTGGTCGATCTACTCAATGCGCGGATCCACCCCGTGGTGCCCGAGCAAGGCTCGGTCGGAGCGAGCGGCGACCTGGCCCCGTTGGCCCACCTCGCGCTCCCTCTGATCGGCGAGGGCCAGGTGCGCTGGCGCGACGAGCTGCTCCCCGCTGAGACGGCGCTGGCCCAGGCCGGGATTGCCCCGATTACCCTGGAGGCGAAGGAGGCGCTGGCACTCATCAACGGGACCCAGATTATCACCGCGCTCATGGCCTTGGCGGTGGCGGACACTGAGCAACTGCTGCGCGCTGCCGAGATCGCGGCCGCCATGAGTTTTGAGGCACTCGGTGGCGACCCCGCGGCGCTGGCCGCGCCGGTCCACCAGGTCCGACCGCATCCCGGCCAGGTGGCGACCGCGGCGAGAATGCGGCGCCTGCTCCAGCGGGACGGAACGCTCCCACGCCCCCGACGCGGCGCCGTCCAGGACGCCTACACCCTCCGCTGTATCCCGCAGGTGCTCGGCCCGATCCGGAACGCGCTCGAGCACGCGCGACAGGTGGTGGAAATCGAGATCAACGCCGTGACCGACAACCCACTCTGCTTTCCCGACGACACCGGCGTCGTCTCCGGCGGCAATTTCCACGGCCACCCGGTCGCGCTCCCGGCCGACTACCTCAAAGTCGCGGTCGCGTCGCTGGGCACCTTCACCGAGCGCCGCATCGCCAGCCTCGTCGACCCCCGATCCAGCCGCCTGCCGGCTTTTCTCGTCCCCGCGCCGGGGATCAACTCGGGGTTCATGATCGCTCAGTACGCGGCGGCATCGCTGGCGAGCGAGAACAAGACGTTGGCGCATCCGGCCAGCGTCGACTCGATCCCGACGTCGGCCGACATCGAGGACTTCAATAGCATGGGCACGACTGCCGCGCGGCACTTGGCGCGGGTCGTCGCCAACACCCAGACGATCGTGGCGATCGAAGTGTTGTGCGCCGCGCAGGCCCTCGACCTCACCGAGCGCGAACCGTGGGGAATTGGAACCCAGGCGGCGTACCGTGCCGTCCGCGCGCACATCCCCTTCCTGGAGCGCGACGGGCCGCCGCTCCACCAGCTCATCGAAACTGCGCGCGACCTGATCCGCTCAGGGACTCTCCAGGAGGCGGTCGACGCCGCGCTGGTCGCGTCAGCCGGCCGAGACACGGCGCAGCAGATCGAGGAGGGAGGCGTCGGATGATGGAGGGACAACCGCGGGAGGTACGTGCCCCCAGGGGCACGGATCTGTCGTGTCGCGGCTGGCAACAAGAGGCCGCGATGCGGATGTTGATGAACAACCTGGACCCGGAGGTCGCCGAGGAGCCGCAGGAGTTGATCGTCTACGGCGGGACCGGCAAGGCGGCACGCAACTGGGCGTGCTTCGACGCGATCGTCCGGGAACTCCGCCAGCTCGGGGACGACGAGACGCTGCTCGTCCAGTCCGGTAAACCGGTCGCGGTCTTCCGCACCCATGAGATGGCCCCACGGGTCTTGATCAGCAACGCGATGCTGGTCCCCCAGTGGGCCACCTGGGACGAGTTCCGGCGGTTGGAAGCGCTCGGCCTGACCATGTACGGCCAGATGACGGCCGGGAGCTGGATCTACATCGGCACCCAGGGCATTCTGCAGGGGACCTACGAGACCTTCGCGGAGGTGGCCCGCCAGCACTTCGACGGCTCGCTGGCCGGCCGGGTTGTGCTGACCGCCGGCCTCGGCGGGATGGGCGGCGCACAGCCGCTCGCCGTCACCATGAACGGCGGGGTAGCCCTCATCATTGAGGTCGATCCCGAGCGGATCCAACGTCGCGTGCGCATCGGCTACTGCGACGCATGGACGGCCGACCTCGACGACGCGCTGCGCCAGGTCGAGGCCGCGCGCCGGGAGCGCCGCCCCTTCTCAATTGCCTTGCTCGGTAACGCAGCAGAGGTCTTGCCCGAACTGTTGAAGCGCAACTTCATGCCCGACGTGGTCACCGACCAGACGTCGGCACACGACCCGGTCGGCGGCTATATCCCCGCCGAGATCAGCCTGGAAGACGCGCTGCTCCTGCGTCAGAAGTCGCCGGAAATCTACACCGACCGCGCCATGCGGAGCATGGCCCAACACGTCCAGGCGATGCTCGAGTTCCAGCGCCGGGGCGCGGTGGTGTTCGACTATGGCAACAACCTCCGCGGGCAGGCGCTGGTTGCCGGCGTCGAAGACGCCTTCGCCTACCCCGGTTTCGTCCCCGCGTACATCCGGCCGCTCTTCTGCCAGGGGAAGGGGCCGTTCCGCTGGGTCGCGCTCTCGGGTGACCCGGAGGACATCCGCAAGACCGACCAGGCCGCGATGGAGCTCTTCCCCGAGAACGAGGCACTGCGCCGGTGGCTCACGATGGCGGAGGAGAAGGTGCCCTTCCAGGGCCTCCCGGCCCGCATCTGCTGGCTTGGCTACGGCGAGCGGGCCCGCTTCGGCCTGCGACTGAACGAGATGGTCCGCTCCGGCGAACTGAAGGCGCCGATCGTCATCGGCCGGGATCACCTGGACACCGGATCCGTTGCCTCCCCGTATCGGGAAACGGAGGGAATGCGCGACGGTTCGGACGCGATCGCCGACTGGCCGATTCTCAACGCGCTGCTCAATACGGCCTCCGGTGCATCGTGGGTCTCGGTCCACCATGGGGGCGGCGTCGGGATCGGGCTCTCGATCCATGCCGGCATGGTCGTGGTGGCGGACGGCACCCCAGAGGCAGCCCTCCGGCTGGAGCGGGTTCTGACGAACGATCCGGGCATCGGGGTCATGCGCCACGTAGACGCGGGCTATCCCGAGGCAATCGCCTTCGCCGAAGAGAACGGGCTCCGCCCGCCGATCCCGCCGAGCCAATAGGCCGGAACCACGACGGCGGCAAAGTGAACGTTTCCGTGGGCGGGTGTTGGGCAACGCAGCGCCCGCCCATGGGCACCACGCACCGCTCGCCTCTGAGAAACGGTGATCGCGTGCGTCCCCCGACCGCCTCACCACGGTTTGGGCGGTCAGCGGCCGATGACCGGTGTGGCGTTCAGGAGGCCACTTCCTCTTGCGGTGGCACCTTACCAGGCTCGTCAGCGCGTTCCTCTTGCTCCCCATCTCCGAACGGGAGCAGATCCCGGATCGACTCCAGCGTGCGGGAGACACGCCCGCTCCACTCCGTCACCTCCTGCGCGATCATTTCACGCAGGTATGTGTTATGTTGACCCATGCGCCGGAACTTGCGGTAGCGCTCGCGGACGAGTTTCTCCGGGGAGGCGTCCACCAGCTCACCCAGTGCGTCGGTCAGCGCGTGGAGTAGAAGTGCCGCGGCGTAGTCCGGATCGGTGTGGGCGCCTCCCTCCGGCTCGGGCACGACCCCGTCGACAACGCCGAGCCGGAAGCAGTCGGCTGCGGTGATCTTCAGTGACTCCGCGACCTCCGGAGCGCGGGACGCGTCGCGGAACAAGATCGCCGCGGCGCCCTCGGGGGCGATCACGCTGTACACCGCGCGCTCCAGCATCAGCACCCGGTCGGCAACGCCGAGCGCGAGCGCTCCTCCGCTGCCACCCTCACCGATGATGACGGTGACGGTCGGCACCGGCAGCACGCTCATCCGCGCGAGCGAGTCGCTTAGCGCCATCGCGATCCCGCGCTCTTCGGCCCCCTCGCCGAGGTACGCGCCCGGCGTGTCCACGAGGGTGATCACCGGCAGGCGCAGGCGCGCCGCGAGGTCCATCAGCCGCATCGCCTTCCGGTAGCCCTCCGGCAATGCCTGCCCACCCCGCCGCGCAGGGTCTCCGTGGCCGCGCTCGTGGCCGATGATCACCACGCCGCGGTTGGCGATCTCGCCCAACCCGCCCACAATCGCCGGATCGTCGCCGTACAGCCGGTCGCCATGCAACTCGACGAACTGTGGGCTGATGCGCCGGATGTAGTCGAGCGTCGTGGGACGCTCCGGGTGCCGCGCGATCTGGACGATATCCCAGGCCCGCTCGGCACTGGCGCCAGGTTTGGGCATCGCCGGTCGCTCATCGCGCTTGATGACCCCTCGCTGGCTGACGATGCGGAGGATCGTCGCGACCGTGTCGCGGAGGCGCGGGCGCGCGACCACTTGGTCGATGAAGCCGTGGGCGTAAAGGAACTCGGCCGAGTGGGAACGCACGTCGTCACGGCCGGCAGTCTGCTCGATGACCCGCGGGCCGGCGAAGCCGATCAGCGCCTTCGGCTCGGCCAGGATGATGTCTCCCTGGTTGGCGAAGCTCGCGTAGATGCCACCGGTCGTTGGGTTGGTAAGGATGGAGATGTACGGCACGTGCGAGTCGTGCGCGCGCTTGGCCGCTGCGGCCGTCTTGGCCATCTGGACCAGGCTGAGCATCCCCTCCTGCATCCGGGCGCCGCCCGATGCGGCGACCGTGATGATCGGGATACGCTTCTCGGCCGCCCGCTCGAAGGCGAGGGTGACCTTCTCGCCCACCACCGAGCCCATGCTGCCGCCGAGGAAGCGAAAGTCGAGCACCGCCACGACGACCGGGTGGCCCATGATGCGTGCCGTTCCGGTGACGACCGCCTCCGTCAAGCCGGTCTGCTCGCGCGCCTCCAGCACCCGGCGCCGGTACGGCAAGCGGTCTGAGAAGACGAGCGGGTCGACAGAGACAAGTTGCCGATTGAACTCCTCAAACGAACCCGGGTCGACGAGCAACTCGATCCGCTGCAGCGCCGGGATCGTCATGTGATGTCCGCACGCGCCACAGACACCGTAGCGCGCATACGTGACATCTGCGGTGAGGTCGGCGCTGCACTTCGGGCATTGCTTCGCGGCGTCCATCCGCTCCTGACGACTCTCCTCGGGTCTGGCTTCCCGGCTGAGTCCCATCGTCGCCTCCGACCGCGCGTTCTTCTGTCGTGTCCTCGTTGCCACGATCATATCAGACCCCAGGGCACCAGGCTGCCGAGTCTGCTACCATGCATCCGCAGTGGCGGAGCGGGCGCGCGGTAGAAGGGAGCGCTTGCGGTGCGGTTTGCCATCGGGGCGATCTGGCACCAGACCAACAGCTTCTCACCGGTACCGACCACCCTAGAAGACTTTGCGGCATACCGTTATGTCCAGGGCGACGCTCTGATCGACACCGCGAGCGCTGGGCATACCGCCCTCGCCGGAGCCATCCGCACTGCGGCGCACCTCAGCCACGATGTGCTCCCCTTGATTGAGGCCCGCGCCCCGAGTGGCGGTCCGCTCTCCGATGCGGACTTCGAGCGCCTGACCAGCGAGCTGTGCTCCCGGCTCCGCGAAGCGCGCGACGCGATCGACGGCGTCCTGCTCGACCTCAGCGGAGGGTTGATCACAACGAGTGACCCGGACGCCGAGGCGACACTCCTCACCTCGGTACGGGAAGTCGTGGGAGGGGCGGTCCCGATCGTCGCGGCGGTCGGTCCACACGCGAACCTTTCCCCTCGCCTCGTCGATGCTGCGACGCTGTTAGTCGGACCGAGCGCCGTACCGGACGCTGACCCGGCCGCCCGCGGGGAGCGGGCGGTGGCGCTCCTCGCGCTCGTGGCGTCCGGTGAGGTAAAGCCCGCCGTCGCGCTGCGGCAAGTGCCGCTCCTCGTGCCACTCCCTGCCCAGGACACCGGAGCCGGTGCTATGGCAGAGATCGCGGAGCTGGCGCGCCAGTGCGAACGGGAGCCGGGCGTGCTCTGCGCCATGGTGACCGGCGGCTTCCCGTATGCCGACGTACCCCACGCCGGTGCGGCCGTTGTCGTCGCGACCCACGGAGATTCGACCCGCGCTGCCGACCTGGCTGCGACGGTGGAAGCCGCCTTTGCCGAGCGCAATGGGCAGTGGACGGTGAACCCCGCCAACATCGAGGCCGCCATCCACGACGCGATGGCGGCACGGGAACACCCATTCGTGCTGGCTGACACGGGAGACGACCCGGGAGCCGGCGGACCGGGAGACGGGACCGGCCTCCTCTGGGGCCTGCTCGATCTCGGCGCGCGAGGGGCGGCCATCGGCGTGATCACCGACCCCGAAGCGGTCGACGCTGCCATCGCCGCTGGAGTCGGCGCCGAGGTGACGCTCTCAGTCGGAGCGCGGCGAGACCGGCTCCACGGCTATCCGATCGATGTCCACGGCCGCGTCGCATCCATCGGGCCCGGGAAGATCGTGCGCGAGGGGCCGCTCGACTCCGGCCTGGAGATTGACATGGGCCGATCGGTGGTCGTGGAGGCGCGTGGCCGCCACGAGGGGGATGTCGCGATCATCCTCGCGGAGCGCCGCGTCGAGCTTGACGACCCGGCCATCTTCCGCGCCCACGGAATCGATCCGGCGACGATGCGCATCCTGGCCGTTAAGTCGAGCCTGCGGTACCGCGTCGGTTTCGGCGCGGTCGCTTCAAAGATGGTCGCCGTCGCGACGCCCGGGGTGACAGTCCCTGACTTCGCCTTCTTCCCGTACCAGCGACTTCGCCGGCCGATCGCGCCGCTCGACCCACTGTAGCCACCTGGTTAGCCCCTCCGCGAGCAGTCTGGCTCCCGTCGCCGCCGGCGACCGGGACGGTCACGCCGGGAAGCGAGGCGTCACGCCAGCCGGTCTGCCAGTGCGGTGAGGAAGGCGATCACCCCATCGACGCCATCCACCGTCACGTCTGCCTGTTGGGCGATTTCGGAGGGAGTCTCCGGCCCCACGACGCCAACCGTGAGCGCGTGCAGCCCCTGCTCGATCGCCAGTCGCTGTATCTCGCTCATCGCGTCCAGGTCGGTGACGTCGTCGCCCACGAAAACGACCGATCGCAGGCCCCGCTCCTGGATCAGATCCCGTGCAGCCGTTCCTTTGTTCACGGTGATCGGCGGCCGCACCTCGAAGACCATCCGCCCGGGCCGAACGACGAGCCCCTCGGCCGTTGCCACGGGAACGAGCGCCGCGCGAACCAACTCCTCGGCGCTCGCCGGGTCTGTCGTCTCGCGGTAGTGGATCGAGAGGGTGAGGTCCTTGTCCTCGACGCGCACGCCCGCGAGTGTCACCGTCGCCCGCATCTGCGCCGCCACGCGCGCCATGCGATCCCGGAACCGCATGGCCTCGGGCGACGCGGTGACCTGGCCGCCGTGCCAGCGCTCCAACCCATGGTTGCCGATGTAGACGAGCTCGGGGACGGCCACCAGACGCCGGGCATCGGCGGCAGAGCGACCGGAGACGACTGCGACGACGTCAAGAACGGTCGCCAGGCGAGCGAGTGCCGCCCGAGCAGCGGGTTCCACCGTCGCGGCCTCCGGCGGGGCCGTCACCCGGCTGATCGTCCCGTCGATGTCGGTCAGCAGTCCCGCCGGGCGATGCAGGAGCACGGTAGCCGCCCGCTCAGCCACGTCGTTGCTTTGCGTCACCTGGCCCCCTCTCCGTTTGCACCCTGACCGAACGATCCAGAACATCTCATGACCTGAAGCCCAGACATCCACCCCCTCGGCCTTATATAATCACCTGGCGCCGCTCAGGGCGCGGGGGAACAGTGGAGGGATTGACCGGGGGACCGTGGTCGAGTACGTCCATCAGATCAAGCGCTTTCGTCGGGAGATTCGGCTCTTCCTTGTCTTCAACCTCTTCGCCAACATCGCCATCGGCGTGTTCGCGCTCATCTACAACCTCTATCTCGTGAGCCTGTCGCACCGCGAGGACTTCATCGGGAGCTACAACGCGGTCTACACGCTCGCCATGGCCGGTGCCGCCCTCATCATGGGGCCGCTGATTGGCCGCTTTGGCAACTGGGCGTGCCTGATCTACGGCACAGCCGTCTTCCTTATCGCATCGCTCGTGCTGGCGCTCGTGCATCAGTCCTGGGTAATCCTCGCGACGTCGGTGATCGCCGGAGGCGCCTCGGCCTTCGTCGTCGTCCCGGTCATGCCGTTCCTCGTTGAATGGGCACGACCGGAGACCCGGTCGGTCGCGGCCGCGGTGACCTTCTCGATCCAGTCACTGTCTGCGACGCTGGGCAGCCTGATCGGCGGCTGGTCTCCGCGACTCATCAGCACGCTTCTCGGCGTCTCACCCACGGGCGTCACGGCCTACCGGTTGACCCTCATCGCCGGGGTGGCGCTCGGCGTGCTCGCGATCGTCCCGCTCTGGCGGATGAAGCACGCCCGTGGCCACCGTGCTGGCGAGACGGGCCAGGCGCTGATCGTTAGCGAGGCAACGCCCCAGCGCCGCACCGTGCGCCGCCATATCACGATGTTCGTACTCGCCGGGCTGATCCTGAGCATCGGCTCGGGCGCGGTCGTGCCGTTCTACAACGTCTACCTGGCCAGCATCGGCGCCGGCCCGAGCCAGATCGGGCTCATCTACGCGTTGGCCGGGATCGTGGCTGCGATCGTGGGGTTGGGGGCACCGGCGATCGGTCGCCGGTTCGGCCCGTTGGGCGCCGAGGCGCTGCTCCGCCTCCTGCCGGTCCCGTTCTTCCTGGTACTGCCGCTGGTGCCCGGCTTGGGACTCGCGCTGATCGCGCACATCGTGCGCATGACCGCCGTGAGCGTCGCCTGGCCGATCAACTCGACCTTCATTTCCGAGTTGCTTCCGTCACGGGCGCGCGCCAACGCCTTCAGCCTGCGCAGCGGCGTCTGGAACCTGGGGTACGCCGCCGCCAGCCTGCTGGCGGGACAACTCATCGTCGCCGCTGGCTACAATGCCATCTTCATCATCTTTGCGTTGTCGCAGGCAGGCAGCACCGCGGTCTTCACCGGCTATTTCTCGCGTGTCCGCCAGCACGCGGCGGCGCAAGCCACCGCTCAGGCCGAGCCGGCCACACCCGCTGTCCCCTGACGGATGGGGCGCCCTACATGCCGGGCGGGTCCCGTTGCAGCTCGATGGCGGTAGAGCCGCACATCTCACACGCATCAGGCCGGTGGAAACCGCGCACGAAGTAGCCGCAATCGGGACACGCCCACCTGGTGATGGAGAAGAGCCTCACCAGGTCCGACCTGCTGACGATCCCGACCAGCCGGCCCTCAGCCACGACCGGAACCCGCCGCACGTTCCGCTCGGTCAGGATCCCGGCCACCTGCTCGGCCAGGGCATCCTCCAGGACGCTGATGACGTCGCGGCTCATGATGTCCGCGGCCGTCCGCCCCTTCTTGCTGATCACGTCGAACTCGCTGACGATCCCGAGCAAGGCGCCACTCTCGTCGACAACGGGCATTCCGCTGATCCGGTGGGCATACAGGAGTCTCGCTACCTCGTCGACGCCCGTTTGAGGAAAAACGGTGATCACATTCGGCGTCATGATCTCTTTGACGGTAACTTCCATCGTTGTCTGGGTCATGCGCCTGCTCCCTCACGACGTGCCGTCGGCGGCGCCGACGGCAGCACACACAACCGGTGTGAATCCGGGTACGGCAGCAGCGCGATTTCCGTGCCAGCTTCGACAGGAAGTCACCGGCGGAGGGTCCAGGCCTCCGACCCGTAGCGTTCGACAGTGAGCTGCGCCGCGGCTTGAACCTCCGCAGGGAGGAGCATACCTGTCTCCAGGTCGCCGGGGATCGCCGTGGCGAACGCGGCATGCAGTGCCGAGGCCACGGCGTGGGGGTCGACCGGCTCGCCCAGCAGGTCGTCGAGCCCGGCGGCACGCTCGCGCAGCAGCGCAGTCCAGCGCTCCGTACCGGTCACGGACGCGACCCGCAGCACCCTGGCCAGCTCCTGGTAGGGAAACCGGGTATACACGGCTGCCTGGACGGCAACCACGCCGCGCCGCCGGACCTGCGAAAGCCCGACCACCTTCCGTGTGCCGGTCACAAGCTCGAATGGAGCAAGGCCACCGAAGCACGCCGGCTGCAACTCGGGCGGAGTGACGGCTTTCCGCGCATCGGCGGCCTCGACCGCGCGGACGTGCGCTCCAAAGCGCGCGAGGGCCTGCCCGATCACCTCACTGACCCGCGCGTAGGTCAGGGTGATATCGGACGGGGCGAACCAGGAACCGGGCGGCACGATCAAATCAAGGCTGACCGCATCGGCATCGTGGTAGACCGCCGTCCCACCCGAGAGGCGCCGCAGCACCCGGAAGCCGAGCGAGCGACAGGCGTCGAGGTCGAGGTCGGCCGCCGGTTGGCTCACGCCGAGGATCACAACCGGCTCGGACCATGAGTAGAGGCGCAGCGTGGGCGGTGAGGCGCCGGACGCGACACCTGCGAGGATGGCCTCGGTCACGGCGAGTTGCTCGGCGCCCGGTCCGTGCCGCAGGCCTAGGAACCGGTAGACGCCTCGCTCCGGCGTCACGTCCGACCCCTGCATCAGTACATGCGCGCCTTATCCAGCACGTTGCGCATCTCGTCCACGCGTCCCTCGATGAAGCATCGGAGGTTGTGGCAGAAGATCTCGGTGATCTTCCGGTTCTCGCTGTACGCCGTGCTGGCCGAGTGCGGATTGATCAGGACGTTGGGGAAATCCCAGAGCGGGCTGTCCGGTGGAAGCGGCTCGGTCCGGAACACGTCCAAGGCGGCGAATGCGATCTTGCCCGAGCGGAGCGCGTCGATTAGCGCATCCTCGTCGACGACCTTCCCACGCGCGATGTTCACGAAGACGACGCCGTCCTTCATGGCGGCGAAGGCATCGCGGTCGATCATGTTCTCTGTCTCCGGGGTGTGCGGGCAGCAGAGCACGACGGCGTCCGCCTGGCCCAGCATCTCCCCCAACTGCTCGCGTGGGTAGAGCCGCTCGACCCCGAGCGTGGCCGCTCGCTCGGGCGACGAGTTGCGCCCCATTGCGATCGGGCGCATCCCGAAGCAGCGGGCGATCCGCGCAACCTCGCGGCCGATGCGCCCCGGCCCGACGATCGCGATCGTCTTTCCCGCCAGTTCATCGGACGCGAAGCGCTCCCAGCGGTGCGCCTGCTGGTCCGCCCGCAGGCGCGGATACTGCTTGACGTGCATCAGGAGGGCCATGAAGACGAACTCGGCCAGCGGCCCGGCATGGACGCCACTGGCGGTCGTCACGATCAGATGTGAGTCGACCAATCCGAGCCGCGCCACGAGCTGCCCGACCCCGGCGCTCGTCGTCTGCACCCACTTCAGCCGCGGCGCCATCCGGAGGAGGGCACCGTCGCCCGGAATGCGCTTCGGGAAGTCCCACAGCACGTGGGCCCGCGCCAGGTGCGCGTTGAAGCGCGCCTGTTGTTCCTCCGAGAGCCGGAAGTCGGGCGGCCCGTCGTGGTCCGCCACGTAGCGGGTCGGCGGCAACAGGTCCGGCTCGTAGATGATCTCAACGTGATCGCCGCCGACCTCCCGCATCCGATCGACGTGCTCCGGTTCCAGCGGCGAGGTGATGAATACCGTGATCCGCTCGCGCTCCCCAACCATGCTGTTCGTCGCTCCTCTCACCCCTTCACCCAACCCGCAGCGCGATCGCGCTCATCCCGGCTCACTCTACCATGCTCTACACGCAGCGGGTGCCGACCAGGTCGCCAGTATTGCTCTGCTATACTGCGGCGGCGGATGGTCCAAGGGCGCTGCGGAGAGGGAGGACAACCGGATGGCGCGCACGGCGGAAGCAGTCATCATCGGCGCGGGGATCATGGGATGCAGCATCGCCTATTACCTCGCGTCCCGGGGCGTGAAAGACATCGTCGTCCTGGAGCAGGATCAGATTGCCCGGGGCGCGACCGCCGACGCGGCCGGGGGCATCCGGCTCCAATTCTCGACCGAGACCAATATCCGGCTGGCGCAGGTCAGCCTGGATGTCTGGGAAAACTTCCCGGAGCTGTTCGGCACCGAGATTGGACTGCGCCAGCAGGGGTATCTGTTCCTCCTGACCACGGAAGACGAGGTTCAGACCTTCCGGGCCAATGCCGCGCTCCAGCAGAGTCTGGGTGTGCCGGTGCGCTGGCTAGACCCGGCGGAGATCGGCGCGCTCAATCCGGCCGTGCGCGTGGACGACGTGCTGGGAGCCACGTTCTGCCCGCGTGACGGTTGGGCCGATCCCTACTCGGCTACGACCGGCATCGCCCGTGCCGCCCGCCAGCTCGGCGTGGAGATCCGCGAGGAGACCGCGGCGACCGGCTTCGTGATCGACAGCGGCCGCGTCCGCGGCGTTCGCGCGGGCGATGAGGTGATTTCGACGCCGCTGGCCATCATCTGCGCCGGTCCATACTCCCGAGGAGTGGGTGAACTCGCCGGTGTCGACATTCCGATACTGCCCTACCGGCGGATGAGCTTCATCACCGAGCCGTTCGACGCCGTTCCGGCAAGCGTCCCGATGACCATCGAATTCCGCTCCGGCCTGTATTTCCACCCGGAGAGCCACGGCTTCCTCTTCGGCATGGCCAACCCGGACGATCCGCCCGGCTTCAACAAGACGGTGGACGACGAGTGGATGCTGCGGACCGTCGAGGCGCTGTGCGCTCGGGCACCGGCCTTCGAGGAGGCGCGTGTCATGCGGGGCTGGGCCGGGTTCTACGAGATCACGCCCGACGACAACCCGCTCCTGGGTTGGATCGACGAGGTCGAGGGCCTGGCGGTGGCAGCGGGGTTCAGCGGACACGGGTTCATGCAGGGACCGGCGGTCGGCATGTGCATGGCAGAGCTTATCACCGAAGGCCGTGCCACGACCGTCGACATCTCCGCGTTCGCCCCGAGCCGCTTCCGCGAGGGACGCCCCTCGCAGGAGCACAACGTCATCTAGACCGTGGAGCGCAGAACGCTGTGGTGTTAGGGATCTGCCACCTGACGATCGAGATGCCGGAAGCGCACTCGCTTAAGGAGAAGCGCCGCGTCGTGCGCTCACTCACCGAACGAGTGCGAGCGCGTTTCAACGTGTCGATCGCCGAGGTGGCAGATCAGGACGCCTGGCAGGTTGCCACCGTCGCCTTCGTCTGCCTCTCAAACTCGTCGCGTCACGTCGACGACACGATGCAGACGGTTATCCGCTTTATCGAAGGGAACCTGCAAGCGGGCTACCTGGCCGACGTCGCGACCGAGGTCATGCACCTGGACTGACCGGCGCGCGGCGATGGCCGGTTCACGTCACTGATCGCCGCGTGCCTCGGCAGCCTCGCGCTCGACGAGCTCGGCAGCCAGGCGACGCAGCTCCGGATAGAGCCCGCGGCTGGCGTTGGCAACGTCCTCCAGAATGGCGGCCAACGACCGGTTCGGCCGCGCCGGGATCTCCCCGACGGTCTCCACCAATCGCGTACGGTACCGCCGCTCGAGCGCGCCACGCACTCGGCGCACGGCGCCTCGATCCTCGCCGAGCCCTGCCGCTTCAAGCATGGCGCGGAGCTCGCGCATCCGCACCGGCATCACCGCCATTGAGCGGACCTCCTGCCGGGACCGCGAGACCCGCTCGACAGTCTCGTACCACCCCTCGACAACCTCATACGCGGTGTGTGCGCCCCGGACGCGGCGACTGGCCTCATCAGCCAGGCCCGTGGGATCGACCTCGGGCGGCGGGTCATTGCTGAGCAGCGGCGTGTGCTCCTCGACCCACATCCACGCGCAGGCACAGGCGAGGCGGAAGTAATACACCGCCGACAGGATGTTCTCCCGCGGACTGACCGGGAGCCGGTCGATGCGGGCCAGGATACCGATCAGCCGCGTCATCGGCAGGCCGGTGAACATGGCCACCGGGTCCACCGGCAGCAGGATGACCTCCTGCGGATCGACCGGCGCACCCGGGCCGGACGTCACGCGCGGCAGGAAATAATCGGTAAGCGGGCTGATCGGGCTGAGGAACACGCCCTGCTCGACCCGGTACGGGTCGCCGATAGGGCCGCCCAGCTTGGCCTCGATGGCGGCACCAACCAGGCCCCCTTCGACCGCCAGCAGGGCCTCGAGGGCCGCCGCGCTCACCTGCGGGGAACGGATGGTGTCGACCGCGAACTTGGCATCGGCGGATTGGAGGATGTGCTCCTCCCCGTCACGGCTGCCGTAGAGCACGAAGTCGGGGTTGACGAGCTTGTGGCGACCGGCCTGGATCGCAATCTCTGGGTTCTCATCGAGCCGGACTACCGCGTGAAGGGTAAACGGGCGGCCACGCGGTACCGGCACCTCAGATCCGACAGCCTCTTCGAGCGCGACGGTGCATTGCTCGGACCAGCGTTCCCCCAGATAGCGGCTCGCGCCACCGCGGTCGCTCCATGCCATCAACTCGCGGTCGAGCACCGCCGCGATAAGTGACCCGCCGGGAACTTTTTCGGATACGACGTTACCCTCGACCGCCCGCATGGACGGTCCCTTACCGCGCCAACGCCAGGCGCCAGGGCCGCTCGCCGCCGCACGTCGGCTCACGGGTGCCATTCGCTCCTTCCACTGCCGGCCACCCGGGATCGATCGCCCGTCGGCCGCTACGCCCCAAGCATAGCAGCGAAGCGCGAAACTGGGCGCACAGTGGAGCGCCGGAACACTTACCGGGGAGCGCGGCGTTACTCGGCTGCCGAGACGCCGAGTTCGCGACGGCGCTCCTCAAGTTGCCGCAACGCCCGTCGCCGGCGGAGCCGGAGCATGGCCAGTTCCCGATTGAGCCGCACCTCTTCGGCTCGCAGGTAGCGGTGGACTTCGAGGTCACCCCGGCGTAACAGGCGGCCCATCGGCTGCCGCCGGAGATCGTTGAGCTGGCGGCGTACCTCCCCGATCTCGACCTGCCGCTGCCCGACTCGCGCCCGGAGCACCTCGACATCACGCGGCCATTCGCCCTCGTCCGGCCGCGCCCAGATGGCGAGGAGGCGCCGCAACTGGTCCAGGTCGCCCGCCTCGCGCGCTGAGTTGGCGAGGCGCATCACGGCTTCCCGCCGCGAGCGGTCGGCCGGGTCGCGGGCCAGGTCGGGATGGACGAGCCGCGCCAGCGTGCGGTAGAGCTGGCGCAGGGTGATGTCGTCGTGGCCGTTCCGGTTCACCACCTCGCCACGCCGGGTCTGACGCTCGGCGCGCCGGTGGCGCCACTCGGCCCACCAGGCCGCTTCCTCGGCCCGGAAGTTCTCCTCCTCGCGATCCAATTCTTCGTCGCTGAGTGACTGCCGCGCGAACTGCAGCCGCTGGAGCCGCTGGTCCAGCCGCTCGAGCTCTGCCTTGAGACGCTCGATCTCCCGCCGCAGCGGCCCCAGTCGATCCTCGATGCGGCGACGCAGCTCCTCCTGGGCCGCTTCCTCCTCAGTCAGCAGTGCCCGGAGTTGCTCGAGTGCCAACGTTCGGCGGCGCAGCTCGAGTTCGAGTCGGACCCGTTCTAGCTCATCAACACGCGCAGGTAGCACAGGCTTCCCGTAAACCATCCCTCCGCGGACGCAATCAGATTCAGCAATTGTACTTGCACCGAACTCGCCCGCCCACCACAATAGCCACAACTCGCTGAAACCCGGTGCGCCGGGCATGCACCCGACACGCACGGCACCAACCCCAGTGGGACACCCGACCGGCCTCGCAGTGCGCCCTGCCCGGCCGCGGGAGGGGACGAAAGGGGAGAGCTGGTGAAGGTCAACGCGTGGCAGCAGGTGGTCGCGGCGCTCGAAGCCGAGGGGATCCCGTTCGTTTTCGGTCTCCCCGGCGGCGCCAAGCACCTCTACGACGCGCTCTACGACGCGCAGCACGTCCGGCCGGTCCTCGTCCGCCACGAGACATCGGGAGCCTTCATGGCGATGGCGTACGCACGCGTCTCCGGGCAGGTCGGCTGCTGCTTCGGGTGCCCGGGCCCGGGCGTCGCCAACCTCGTGCCTGGTATCCTGGAGGCCTATTCGGGGTGCATCCCCGTGCTCGCCCTGGGCGTGCGCGCCAGCACGCGCACCGAGGGGATGGGTGCCTTCCAGGAAGCCGACCACGTCGGCATGATGACGCCCATCACCAAGTGGGCCGTCACTGTCGAACGGGCGGACCGGGTCGCCTGGACGATCCGCCGCGCGATCTCCATTGCGACCACCGGGAAACCCGGCCCCGTCTACGTGGAGATCCCCGCCGACATCGCATTGGAGGAGGTAGAGCCCACGCCGTACCAGCCTGCCGATCGCAGTGTTCGCCCCGCGCCCGATCCCGAGCGTATCGAGGCGGCACTCGACCTGATCGAGCAGGCGGCGCGACCGGTGCTCGTCTGCGGCGGGGGTGCGGTCCTCTCCCGAGCGACGGCTGAGGTTGAGGGCATTGCCGATGCCCTCGGGATTCCCGTGCTCGTGACACCGGCCGGGCGAGGGATCATCTCGGAGGATCACCCGCTCTTCTGCGGCAGCGTGGGACTCTACCGCACCGAGTTTCCCAAGGCGGTGTACCAAGAGGCCGACTTGCTGATCACAGTCGGCTCGCGCATGGAGGAGTTCCAGTCCGGCGTCTGGCACTACTTCCCCGAGGGTGCGCGCTTCATCCAGATTGACATCGACCCGTTCGAACTGGGTCGCAACTGGGTGCCCGACGTCGCCATTCAAAGCGACGCCGCGCTGGCGCTCGACGCCCTATTGCGCGGCGCAACCCGCCGCGGCCTTCGCGCCGACATGGCTCGCGTCGAGGATTTGCGCGCACGCCGAGCCGAGGCCATAGCCCGGGCCGCCGAGGACGCCCAAGACGATTCCAGCCCGGTGAAGGGGAAGCGCATCGTCCACAGCGTGAACCGGGTCTTCGGCGACAACACCATCCTCGTGCTGGAAAACGGCGCGCAGGATCTGGCGGCGTATTACTGGCCCTACTATCAGGTCAAGGACGCCGGCTGCGTCGTGCCCCCTGCGGAGCAGACGGTCATGGGCCTCGGCGTCGTGGGAGCGATCGGCGCGAAGCTGGCGCGGCCCGATCGCCAGGTCGTCTGCACGACCGGCGACGGCGCCTTCCAGATGGGGATGCACGAGATCGTCACCGCGGTGCAGGAGAAGGCGCCGGTGACGTGGGTCGTGTTCAACGATGGAGCGCTGGGTTGGCCCCGCTGGACCCAACAGACGGCCCTCGGTGGACGGGTCATCGCGACCGAGTTCACGGCGACGTTCGACTTTGTCGCCGTCGCCCGCGCAGCCGGCTGCTGGGCCGTGCGCGTCGAGCGCGCGGAGGATCTCGACGCGGCACTCCAGGCCGCTCGTGATGCCAACCGAGCGGGGCAGCCGGCGGTCGTCGACGTGGCGGTTGATCCCACGGAACACCACCCGGGCTTCTACGAGTTCCACCGGCTCCGGTGACCGCCTGTGGCACAGAATGGGGGTTTGGGTTAGCGACGGAGGGGGACGAGGATGCTCGACCACACTGGAACGCGGCGTGTCCGCTACGAGGACACGTTGCGCGCCATCGGTCACTACCTGGATGAGAACCGGTTCACGCGTATCGCCCTGATCGAGACGCCGGAGGGCTTCTTGATCAAGGCGTACGCGGCGGTCGACTCGCGGTCCGACACGACTTTCGGGGTTCCGCAAACGTACTTGTTCACCAACGAAGACATCGACTATCTCCTGGAAAACGCCTACGCACGGCGACGACCACGAGGACGGTAGCGGCCCGGGCCGTGTCCGCACCGCGCGGACCCGCCGGTGCGAGGCTGCCTGCTATACTTGGCTGCCGAGCCGCTCACGCAGCGTTTTGGGGGCGGATCGGGCCCGGTGGCCCGCCTGGTCTTCAAAATCAGTGCGCGGGGTGACGAGCCTCGCGGGTGGGTTCGACTCCCATGCGCCCCCGCCACATCCGGTCGGGGTGCTCGGTGCGCCGTGCCGGCGCCCGAGGCATCCGCACCGGTACACGACTTGCAGTCCCGCGCGGCGGCCGGAGGGGGACGGGCGGCTCGCAAACTTCCCTTTCCCCGCTCTCACCAGCCGCTCGCTCCCGAGCGCACCTCGATGAGAGAGGAGCCGCATCGCGATGACCGCTCGTGCACGGCCCAACCGTGGCGACGCTCGGACGCTGGACGCAACCGGACGCCAGCGCGTCGTGATCGAAGGCGTTCATCCGGAGATCGATTGCGGTCGCTTCCCGATCAAGCGCGTGGTGGGCGAGCCGGTCGAGGTGGAGGCCGACATCTTCACCGACGGGCACGATTTGATCTCCGCCGTGCTCCTGTACCGGCATGCCGATGACGAGGAGTGGGCTGAGACACCGCTTGAGCCGCTGGTCAACGACCGCTGGCGCGGTGAGTTCGTCGTCACCCGACTCGGACGCTACCACTACGCCCTACGCGCGTGGGTCGATCACTTCAAGACCTGGCACCACGGGCTCCAGCGCAAGCTCGAAGCCGGCCAGGATGTCTCGATCGACCTCCTCATCGGGGCGGACCTGATCGACGCGGCAGCAGCCCGTGCCCCGCAGGCCGATGCGGCCCGGCTCCGCGCCGCCGCCGCGGCACTGCGCGCGGAAAAACCCCTAGCGGAGCGCGCACAGACCGCACTTGACCCGGAGCTGGCAGCGCTCACGACCCGCTACCCCGACACACGCTTCGCCACCCTCTATGACAAGGGCCTGACCGTGGTCGTCGAGCCGGAGCGCGCGCGGTTCAGCACCTGGTACGAGATGTTTCCCCGTTCGGCGTCACCCGAGCCGGGCCGCCCGGGAACGTTGCGCGATGTCGAGGCCCGGCTGCCGTACATCGCCGAGATGGGCTTCGACGTGCTCTACCTGCCGCCGATCCACCCCATAGGCCGCACCAAGCGTAAGGGGCGCAACAACAGTGTCGTCGCCGAACCGGGCGATCCAGGAAGTCCCTGGGCGATCGGGGCGGAAGAGGGCGGCCACAAAGCCATCCACCCGGAGCTCGGGACGCTCGACGACCTCCGCCGTTTGATCGAGCGTGCGCGGGACTTCGGGATCGAGGTCGCGCTCGACCTCGCCTACCAGGCATCACCCGATCACCCGTACGTCCGCGAGCACCCGGAGTGGTTCCGCTGGCGGCCGGACGGCACGATCCAGTACGCCGAGAACCCGCCCAAGAAGTACGAGGACATCTACCCGTTCGACTTCGAGAGCGAGGCGTGGCGCGAGCTGTGGGAGGAGCTGGCCGGCGTCGCACGCTTCTGGATCGAGCAAGGCATCCGCATTTTCCGGGTCGACAACCCGCACACCAAGCCCTTCGCCTTCTGGGAGTGGTTCATCGACAGCATCAAGCGCGATTATCCGGAGGTCATCTTCCTGTCCGAGGCATTCACCCGGCCCAAGGTGATGTACCGGCTTGCCAAGCTCGGGTTCTCGCAATCGTATACCTACTTCGCCTGGCGGACGACCAAACAGGAGTTGATCGACTACTTCACCGAGTTGACCCAGACCGACGTGCGCGACTACTTCAGGCCGAACCTCTGGCCGAACACGCCCGACATCCTGACTGAGCAGTTGCAGCACGGAGGACGGCCCACCTTCATGAGCCGGCTGGTCCTGGCCGCCACGCTCGGCGCCAGTTACGGGATCTACGGCCCGGCCTTCGAGTTGATGGAGCACGTGGCCGTGGCGCCCGGCAAGGAGGAGTACCTCAACTCCGAGAAGTACGAGATCCGCCACTGGGATATCGACCGGCCTGACAGCCTCCGACCCTTCATCGCGCGCGTGAACCGCATCCGTCGCGAGCATCGTGCACTCCAATCGGACCGGAGCCTTCAGTTCCATCGCATCGACAACGACCAGATCCTGGCGTACTCCAAGGTCGCGCCGGGCGAGGACAGCATCGTGGTGGTCGTGAACCTGGATCCGCACTACACCCAGTCGGGCTGGCTCGAACTACCGCTCGACCGCTTCGGCCTCGATCCGGACCAGCCGTATCAGGTGCACGATCTCCTGACTGATGCATACTATCTGTGGCAGGGTGCCTGGAACTATGTCGAGTTGAATCCCAGCCGCGTTCCCGCGCACATCCTGCGTGTCAAGCGCCGACTTCGGACAGAGCGAGATTTCGAGTACTTCACGTAGCGGAGAGGGTTTGCGCGGGTCATGGTCGGCCGACGGGAGCATCAGCCGCTGTTCGAGCGGGAGCCGCTCTGGTACAAGGATGCGATCTTCTACGAGGTGCACGTCCGCGCGTTCTACGACAGCAACGCGGACGGCATCGGCGACTTCCGGGGCCTGGTCGAAAAGCTGGACTACATCCAGGATCTGGGTGTCACCACGATCTGGCTGCTGCCGTTCTACCCGTCGCCGCTGCGCGACGACGGCTACGACATCGCCGACTACACCAACGTTCACCCCGACTACGGCACGCTGCGCGATGTCCGTCGCTTCGTGCGTGAGGCGCACCGGCGCGGTCTCCATGTCGTAACCGAGCTGGTCTGCAACCACACGTCCGACGAACACCCGTGGTTCCAGCGCGCACGCCGCGCCAAGCCGGGCAGTGTCTGGCGGAACTACTACGTCTGGAGCGACACGCCGGAAAAGTACAGGGACGCCCGCATCATCTTCAAGGACTTTGAGCGCTCCAACTGGACCTGGGATCCGGTGGCAGGGGCCTACTACTGGCACCGCTTCTACAGCCACCAGCCGGACCTCAACTACGACAACCCGCGTGTGCGCCGCGAGATCTTCCGCGTTCTCGACTTCTGGCTCGACATGGGGATCGACGGGCTCCGGCTCGACGCCATCCCCTATCTCTACGAGCGCGAGGGTACCAACTGCGAGAACCTACCGGAGACCCATGCCTTTCTGAAGGAGTTGCGGGCGCACATCGACGAGCGCTTCAGCGACCGCATGCTCCTGGCCGAGGCCAACCAGTGGCCCGAGGATGCCGTCCAGTATTTCGGCGACGGCGATGAGTGCCACATGGCCTTCCACTTCCCGCTCATGCCGCGGATGTTCATGGCGCTGCGCATGGAGGACCGCTTCCCCATCATCGACATCCTGGCGCAGACACCCGCCATCCCCGACAACTGCCAGTGGGCGCTGTTCCTGCGCAACCACGACGAGTTGACACTGGAGATGGTCACCGACGATGAGCGGGACTACATGTACCGCGTCTACGCCAACGACCCGCAGATGCGGATCAACCTCGGCATCCGCCGTCGCCTCGCACCGCTCCTCGGGAACAACCGGCGCCGCATCGAGCTGATGAACGGCCTGCTCTTCTCGCTCCCGGGGACGCCGGTGATCTACTACGGCGACGAGATCGGGATGGGCGACAACATCTACCTCGGCGATCGCGATGGCGTCCGCACGCCGATGCAGTGGACCGCCGACCGCAACGCCGGTTTCTCCGAGGCCAAGCGGCAACAGCTCTATCTCCCGGTCATCGTCGACGCCGAGTATCACTACGAAGCGGTCAACGTCGAGGCTCAGCAGAACAATCCCTACTCGCTCCTCTGGTGGATGAAGCGGTTGATCGCCCTGCGCAAGCGGTACCGGGCCTTCGGGCGCGGCAGCCTCGAGTTCTTGTACCCGGAAAACCGGAAGGTGCTCGCCTACATCCGCCGCTACGAGGACGAGCAGATCCTGGTCGTCGCCAATCTGTCCCGCTTCGTCCAGGCGGTGGAGCTCGATCTGTCGGAGTTCCAGGGGTTCATGCCGGTCGAGATGTTCGGGCACATCGAGTTCCCACCGGTGACCGACCAACCCTACTTCCTCACGCTCGGCCCCCACTCCTTCTACTGGTTCATCCTGGAGCCGCAGCGTGTCGGGGGCGACCGGATCGAGATCACGACGCAACCGGAGACACGCCGAACGATCACTGTCGCCCACGACTGGCGAGAAGTCTTTGAGGGACGCGGGCTGGAGCGGCTGGCAGACGTGCTGCCGTCCTACCTCCCGACTCGGCGCTGGTTCGGCGGGAAGGCGCGCAAGATCAAGGGAGCCGTGATCCTCGACGTGATTCCGGTGCAGAATGGAGACGAGCCGACCTATGCGGCCGTCGCCCAGGTCGACTACCGAGAAGGCGACTCCGATCACTACCTGCTCCTGTTGTCGGCCGCGGACTCGTCGAAGAGTTCGGAGATCCTGGAAACAGCACCGCACGCCATCGCCGCCCGTGTTCGCGCCCGGAACGGTGCCGAATGGCTGCTGTTCGACGCTCTCGTCCGTCCCGGCATCGGCAACACCCTCCTCGACCTGATCGCGGGCCGTCGCCGCATCAAGGGAATGGCCGGGGAGATCGTCGGCGAACGCGCCAGCTACTTGCGCCGGTACCAGGTCTCGCGGGACGCGCTCGAACCGCGCGTCATGAACGCGGAGCAGAGCAACACCTCGATCGTCTTCGGCGATCACCTCGTGCTCAAACTGTACCGGCGTCTCCATCCCGGAGTGAACCCGGACCTCGAAATCAACCGTTACCTGACCGCACGCCGGTTCCCGAACACCCCGCCCTTCGCCGGGTCTATCGAGTACCGGCGCAAGGGTGGAGAGCCAATGAGTCTTGCCCTGCTGCAGGGCTTCGTGCCGAACGAGGGCGATGCCTGGACCTACACCCTGGATTCACTTGGACGATTTTTCGAGCGCGCGCTCACCGTACCCACCGAGCTTTCCAGCATGCCGGTGCGTGCCGAGACCCTCTTGGACCTGGCCGACACCGAGGCGCCGGAGGAGGCCCATGCGCTCCTGGAAGGCTATCTGGCAGACGCGCATCGCCTCGGCCAGCGCACGGCGGAGATGCACCTTGCTCTCGCCAGCAACTCCCAGGACCCGGCCTTCACGCCGGAGCCGATGACCGTGTTCGATCAGCGCTCGCTCTATCAGTCGATGCGGACGCTCACCTTGCAGGTCTTCGAGACCCTCCGCCGACGCGTGCACGCCCTGGAGCAGCCGCTGCAGGAGGAGGCGCGTGCGGTCCTCGCCGCGGAGCAGGAGATCCTCCAGCGCTTCCACGCGGTGCGGAGCGAGCGCCTCTCCGGCGCCCGCATCCGCATCCACGGTGACTTCCATCTCGGGCAGGTGCTCTATACCGGCAACGACTTCGTGATGATCGACTTCGAAGGCGAACCGGCCCGTCCGATCAGCGAGCGGCGCCGCAAGCGATCGGCGATCACCGACGTCGCCGGGATGCTGCGCTCGTTCCACTACGCCACCCACGCCGCGCTGCTCCGCGCCCAGGACCAGGGGATCGTGCGCGATGCGGACCTCGTCACGCTGGAGCCGGCCGCCCAATTCTGGTACCAGTGGGTCGCGGTCTCCTTCCTCCGGGGCTACCTCAGCACCGCCGACGGTGCCGAGTTCGTCCCATCCGACCGCCACCACCTGGAAGTCTTGCTCGACGCCTTCTTGCTGGAGAAGGCTGTCTACGAGGTCGGTTACGAGTTGAACAACCGGCCCGATTGGCTACGGATCCCGCTAGCGGGCATCCTGGCGATCCTGAGCAGATCGGCCGTGCCGGAGCACTGACAAGAAAGCTGGCACGGAGCCTGCGCCAGCCGGGACGGTGGATGGATGATCGACGGAGTCGGCCTCCTCTCGGTCATGCGGCAGAGTGGGGGCCGGCCCGAAGGCGCCGCGTGCAGGAGGGGAGACACCGTGCCAAACGAGATCGACCGGCGATCGACGTCCTTGCCCTCCGCGGCAGGGCCGTCGCCGGCAGCCAGCCCATCGCTGCTGAGCGCCGACGACCTCTACCTCTTCAACGAGGGCTCCCACCTGCGCCTGTACGAGCACCTCGGCGCGCATCCAATGGTCGTGGGGGACGTACCTGGTACGTACTTCGCGGTCTGGGCGCCCAATGCCGAGCGCGTCGCCGTGATCGGCGATTTCAACGACTGGGACCCCACCCGTCATCTCCTGCGTCCGCGCGAGCAGTCGGGAATCTGGGAGGGATTCATCCCCGGAGTCGGGCACGGTGCCCTCTACAAGTACCACATCGTCTCGCACTACCACGGCTATGAGGTCGATAAGGCCGATCCGTTCGCCTTCTTCGCCGAGGTCCCACCCAAGACGGCATCGATCGTCTGGGATCTCGACTACACCTGGGGCGATCAGGAGTGGATGACGACGCGCGGCGCACGCAATGCCTTAGACGCGCCGATCGCGATCTACGAGGTCCACCTCGGCTCCTGGATGCGCGTCCCCGAGGAGGGAAACCGCTCGCTGAGCTACCGCGAGCTGGCACCCCGGCTCGCCGACTACGTGACCCGCATGGGCTTCACGCACGTCGAATTCCTGCCGGTGATGGAGCACCCCTTCTTCGGATCATGGGGCTACCAGATCACCGGCTACTTCGCCCCGTCGAGCCGCTACGGCACCCCCCAGGACTTCATGTTCCTGGTGGACTATTTGCACCAGCACGGCATCGGCGTGATCCTCGACTGGGTGCCGTCCCACTTCCCCACCGACGATTTTGGGCTCGCCTTTTTCGACGGCACGCACCTGTACGAGCACGCGGACCCGCGCAAGGGGTTCCACCCCGATTGGAACAGCTACATCTTCAACTACGGTCGGAACGAAGTTCGCAGCTTTCTCCTGAGCAACGCCCTGTTCTGGCTCGATCGCTATCACGTCGACGGCCTGCGCGTGGACGCCGTCGCCTCCATGCTCTACCTCGACTACTCCCGCAAACCCGGCGAGTGGATCCCCAACGAGCACGGCGGCCGGGAGAACCTGGAGGCGATCAGCCTGCTGCGTCGCCTGAACGAAGAGGTCTACCGGCACTATCCCGATGTGCAGACCATCGCCGAGGAGTCAACCGCCTGGCCCATGGTTTCTCGCCCGACCTACGTCGGCGGCCTCGGCTTCGGCATGAAGTGGGACATGGGCTGGATGCACGACACCCTCAGCTACATGGCCCGCGACCCGATCCATCGGCGCTACCACCACCACGAGCTGACCTTTCGGATGATCTACGCCTTCACCGAGAACTTCGTGCTCCCCCTGTCGCACGACGAGGTGACCCACGGGAAGGGCTCACTGCTGGGGAAGATGCCGGGCGACGACTGGCAGAAGTTCGCCAACCTCCGCCTGCTCCTGGCCTACATGTGGGCCCAACCGGGCAAGAAGCTCCTCTTCATGGGTGGAGAGTTCGGGCAGTGGCAGGAGTGGAACCACGACGCCAGCGTCCAGTGGGATCTGCTCCAGTACGCACCTCACCAGGGCATCCAGCGGCTGGTCGAGGATCTCAACCGACTGTACCGGGAGCTGCCGGCCTTGCACGAGCGCGACTTCGACCCGGAGGGCTTTGCCTGGATCGACGCCAACGACGCGGAGCAGAGCGTGGTGACATTCCTCCGCAGGGGACGGGCTGAGGGAAACGAGATCGTCGCCGCCTTCAACTTCACCCCCGTGCCACGCCACAACTACATCATCGGCGTGCCGCACTTGGGCCGCTGGCGGGAGATCCTGAACAGCGACGCGACTGTGTACGGCGGCAGCGGCCAGGGGAACCTCGGCGGCGTCACGGCCAACCCGGTCCCGTCGCACGGCTACACGCAATCGATCACGATCACCATCCCACCGCTCGGCGCCGTGTTCTTCACGCCCGACGGGGCGCAGTCATGACCCGGCCCGCCGCGCCGGGGCTGGGAGCGACCTATCTCGGCGACAACCGAACCCACTTCCTCGTCTGGGCTCCGTTCGCAACCACGGTCGATGTACGTCTGATCGGCCCGACGCCACGTGAGGTGCGCCTCTCGCCACTGCCGCGCGGTTACCACGCGGCCACCGTCGACGATGTCCGGCCCGGGTCCCGCTACAGCTTCGTCCTCGACGGCACCGTCGAGCGACCCGACCCGGCCTCCCGTTCCCAACCAGAGGGCGTCCATCGGCCGTCGGAGGTGATCGACCTCTCCCGGTTCCCCTGGACCGACCAGGGTTGGTGCGGCCTGTCGCTCCGCGAGTACGTCATCTACGAGCTCCACGTGGGCACATTCAGCGACGAGGGGACATTCGACGGCGTCATCCCCTACCTCGACGGCCTGCGCGACCTCGGGATCACCGCCGTCGAAATCATGCCGGTTGCCCAGTTCCCAGGGGACCGCAACTGGGGCTACGACGGCGTCCACCCCTTCGCCGCCCAGAACAGCTACGGCGGCGCGGAGGGGCTGGTCCGGCTCGTCGACGCCTGTCACCAGCGCGGCCTCGCGGTGGTCCTCGACGTCGTCAACAACCATCTCGGTCCCGAGGGCAACTACCTCGGCGACTTCGGCCCGTACTTCACCGAACGCTACCACACACCGTGGGGTGCGGCGCTGAACTTCGACGGCCCGCACAGCGACGAGGTTCGCCGCTACTTCATCGAGAGCGCGTGCTACTGGATTGACTCCCTCCACATCGACGCGCTGCGGCTCGACGCGGTCCATGAGATCTTCGACCGCTCGGCGCATCCGTTCCTCCAGGAGTTAGCGGAAACGGTGCACGAACTGGCCGAGCGACGCAACCGGCGCGTCCACCTGATCGCGGAGAGCGACCTGAACGATCCGAGGCTCGTCCGGCCGCCGTTACTCGGTGGATACGGCTTGAGCGCCCAATGGAACGACGACTTCCACCATGCCGTCGACGCGCTCCTGACCGGTGCGCGGAGCCCCTATCGCCGTGATTTCGGCACCATCGATGACCTGGCTCGCGCCTACCGTGACGGCTTCGTCTACTCCGGCCAGTACTCGCAGCGCCGCCGGCGCCGCTTCGGCGCCCCGCTCACGGGCGTGGAGGCGCAGCAACTGGTGGTCTTCGTCCAGAACCACGACCAGGTCGGCAATCGCGTGGACGGCGAGCGGTTGGCTACCCTGACCTCGTTTGACGGGCTCCGCCTCGCCGCCGCGGCGACGATCCTGTCGCCCTACGTGCCGCTGCTCTTCATGGGCGAGGAGTACGGGGAGACGACCCCGTTCCACTACTTCACCAGCCACACCGACCCGGACCTGGTGGCTGCCGTCCGGGAGGGACGACAGCGGGAGTTCGCCGAGCACTGGGACCGCGACGCGCCCGATCCCCAGGATCCCGCACTCTTCGTCACCTCACGCCTGCGCCGTGAACTGGCTGAGCGCGAACCGCACGGGCAGCTTAGGTCGCTCTACCGCGAACTGCTCACACTTCGATGTGAACTGCCGTCTCTGGCGCACCTGAGCCGGGACACCATGGAGGTGACGGTGGCCCGGCCGGCTCAGGTGCTCTTCGTGCACCGCTGGCACGGGTCGGATGCGACGATCCTGGCGTTGAACTTCGACGACCACTCCGCAGCGGTTCCGCTCCCGGTTGCAGGTGGCGCCTGGCACAAGCGGCTCGACACCGCCGAACCTACGTGGGGCGGGCCGGGTAGTCCTGCTCCCGAAATGGTCGACGCCGGCCAGTCCACGGCCGTGTCGCTACCGCAGCGCGCTGCCGTGCTCTACCAGCGCGAGATCACCGAGAACGCGCCATGAGCGAGGTGCCGTCCGTCCCGACCGCGACCTATCGGCTGCAACTCAACCGTGACTTCGGCTTTGCAGCGGCCCGCGCGCTGGTCCCCTACCTCGACCGGCTCGGGATCAGCCACGTCTACGTCTCGCCCATCTTCGCCGCCCGGAGCGGCAGCACCCACGGGTACGACGTGGTCGACCCCAGCCGGTTGAACCCCGAACTCGGAACCGAAGCCGACTTTGCGGCGTTCGTCGACGCCCTACACGCCCGCGGGATGGGACTGATCCTGGACATCGTGCCGAACCACATGGCCGCCAGCACGGAGAACCCGTGGTGGACCGACGTGCTGACATGGGGCCGAGCGTCGCCGTACGCGGGCTACTTTGCCATCGACTGGCGCGGCCGGGATCCGTCATCCGGCGAGCCGCAGAAGATCCTCCTGCCCATGCTCGGTGAGCCGTATGGTCAGGCGCTTGAGTCTGGCGCCTTGCAGCCCCGCCTGGATGCCGACGGTCTTTTCATCGACTACCATGGGCTCCGCTTCCCACTGAACCCTGGCACCTACCACCTCGTGCTTAATCTCGACAGCTCGGCCGCCTCGGACGACGCATACCACCAGATCGCCGCGATCGCCACCGCGTCCCGCGCACTGGCAATCGGTTTGCTCGATGCCGCCGACCATGCCCGGCGGACGGCCGCGGCACGGACACTCATCGACAACCTCTGGTCCCTCTACGCCGGTGGAGGAACCGCTCACGCCACGATCGAGGACTGCCTCGCCACGGTACAGGGCACGCCGGGTGATCCCGCGTCGTTCGATCGGCTCCACGCCTTGCTCGAGGCGCAGCCGTACCGCCTTGCCTTCTGGAAGGTCGCCGCCGAGCGAGCCACCTACCGGCGTTTCTTCGACATCAGCGACCTTGTCGCCGTGCGGGCCGAAGACCCGGCCGTCGTCGAGGCGACCCACACGCTCATCTTCCGATTGATCCAGGAGGGACAAGCCCAGGGGTTGCGCGTCGACCACGTCGACGGCCTCCGCGACCCGGCCGGATACCTGCGCTACGTGCGGCGGAGACTCGAACGTGCCGGCGCTCCCTCGCCGTATATCGTCGTTGAGAAGATCCTGGCACCCGGTGAAGAACTGCCACCGGACTGGCCCGTGGAGGGCACGACCGGCTACGACTTCCTCAATGTCCTCACGGCCGTCTTCGTTGACCCCGACGGGCTCGCCGAGCTCGGGAACAGCTACGGCCGGTTCACCGGTGGCTACGCGTCGTTCGATGATGTCGCGCGGCGGGAGAAGCGCCGTGTCATCCACGACCTCTTCGCCGGGGAGATGCGGAGCCTCGTGCGGCGACTCGAATCGATCGCCGCGCACGACCGCCACGCGCGAGACCTGAGCCCCGAGGAACTGCGTGCGGCGCTGGTCGCGGTCACGGCATGCCTGCCCGTCTACCGGACCTACTCCGCTCATGACAGGACGGCGCCACACCACGCACTCTGGGTCGACGCCGCGATCGCCGCCGCCGAACGGGACGAACCCTCGATCCCCGCCCCGATCTTAGCCTTCCTCCGACGGGTGCTCCTGCTGGACTACCCGCCGACACTGAGCGAGGAGCAACGCCACGCCTGGCGCGAGTTCGTCGCCCACTGGCAGCAGGTGACCGGACCGGTGACAGCGAAAGGAGTCGAGGACACCGCCTTTTACGTCTACAACCGGCTCCTCGCCCTCAACGAGGTCGGCGGTAACCCGGACGTAATCGGGGATCCAGTTGTCGCCTTCCACGCCTTCAATGCCCACCGTCGCACGGAGTGGCCCCACAGTCTCAACGCCACCTCGACGCACGACACCAAGCGCGGCGCGGAGGTGCGGGCCCGGCTCGTCGCGCTCTCCGAGTTGCCCCGCGAGTGGGAACGCGCGGTACGCCGTTGGAGCCGCTGGAACCAGCCGTGGAAACCGATCGTCGGCGGCCGTCCCGTCCCCGATGCCAACGAGGAGTGGTTTATCTATCAGACGCTGGTCGGCGCCTGGCCACTCGCCGATGGCGACCTTCCCAGCTTTCGCGACCGGCTGGACACATACCTGCGCAAGGCGATGCGAGAGGCGAAGGCCGCCACGAGCTGGCTCCAGCCCAATCCCGAGCACGAGGAAGCGGTGCTGGGGTTTGTCGACGCCATCCTCACGCCCGGAGAGGAGAACCGGTTTCTCCCCGACTTCGTCCGTTTCACGCGCCGAATCGCGGCCTACGGGGCCATCACCGGGCTCGCCCAGGCCGTGCTCCACGTGACCGCGCCCGGAATTCCCGACATCTACCGCGGCACCGAGGTTTGGGACCTGACGCTGGCCGACCCCGACAACCGACGCCCCGTTGACTACGGGCTCCTGAACCAGATGCTGCAGGAGGTCGGCGGAAGGCGCGGCGAAATACCGGAACGACGGTCAACACTCGGTCTAGCCGACGGGGTTGACGGGCGCATCAAGCTGAAGGTGCTGGCACGTGCCCTGGCCACCCGCCGCGCCGACCCCGACCTGTTCGCGACACGTGACTACCTGCCACTCGAACCCCAGGGGGAACAGGCGTCCCACCTCGTGGCCTTCGCGCGGCGTCACCAGGATCGCTGGGCCGTCACGATCGCGCCACGACTCGTTGCGACGCTTCGGCCGCGCGCGACCCCACCCATCGGCCGCAGAGCGTGGGGAGACACGTGCATCATGCTCCCGCCCGGCGCGCCAGTCGTGTGGCGTGATGCGCTGACCGGGCAACGACTTCGCGCCCTGCCCAGCGCGGCAGGCTGGGCTATCCCCATCGCCCACGCATTCCGGACGCTCCCCGTCTCCCTGCTGGTGGGAAACGGCGCGACGCGCTAGACACTGTGATCATCTCCTACGTTGCGCGAGCAGAGCCCACAGGCGAAGCAGGGCTCGCGATGGATTCAGTGCGGCATCAGGTCGCGGGGTGCACCGTAGCGTTGTGCGGAATGGCGCCCGCAGACGTACCCCAAGAGGCGTCCTCGATGAAACGTGTCCAACACTGTTCTTACAGTCTGATCTTCACGCCCCTCATCCTGGTCCTTTACAGGTATGAGCGATCCTGCTACCATGCCCATGACCAACGGATCATCACGTTCGCGAGCGCACCGCGTGCTCCCCTGATGGTGTCTCCTCATGCGGTATCGCTCGGTGTAGCTGCGGCCATGCGTGTGCCACGCAGCCCTCCGGCAAGGGAGAGGGAGATCGTTCGTGGGACGATTTGTGGTGCGTCGGCTCCTCCTGCTGATTCCCACCCTGCTCAGCGTCTACACGATCACGTTCCTGCTCATCCACGCCACTCCGGGCGGGCCGTGGGATACCGGGGACAAGCCCATATCCGAGGAGGCAATCGCCGCGTTGAACCGGGCCTACGGGCTGGACAAGCCGATGTGGCGTCAGTACACGGACTACCTACTTGACGCAGTCCGCGGGGACTTCGGCCCATCCTACTCACAACGAAGCCGGGATGTGACGGACATCGTCAAAGACTTCCTGCCCGTCTCGATCAAGCTGGGCGTGGTGGCAATGCTCATCGCAGCCGCGATCGGCATCACCGCGGGCACCATCGGTGCCGTAAAGCAGAACACGCCGCTGGACTACCTCGCCACCTTCGGCGCGATCGTGGGGGTCTCGTCGCCGTCCTATGTGATCGCCTCACTCATGATCCTCGTCTTTGCTTCGTATCTGCATTGGCTGCCGACCGGCGGCTGGGATGGGGTGTTCAGCAAGCACGCCATCATCCCCGCGCTGGCGCTTGCCCTCGGTCCCGCGGCGGCGCTCGCCCGGTACACCCGGGCCAGCCTGCTTGAGGTCTTGCGGCACGACTACATTCGGACCGCCCGAGCCAAGGGGCAGCACGAGCGCCGGGTGATCATCCGGCACGGGCTCCGTAACGCCCTGATTCCCGTGGTCACGCTCATGGGTTTGCAGTTTGCCAACGTGGCGACCGGCTCGTTCTTTGTCGAAACCGTGTGCGGCGTCCCCGGCATCGGTCGCTACTTCGTGCGCAGCATTGCCGTCCGCGACTATCCGGTAATCCTGGCTACCACGCTGATATTCGCGGTAGCGATCAGCGTCATGAACCTGCTGGTCGACCTCCTCTATGGCGTGCTCGATCCGCGGATCTCGTACGACTGACGCGGTTGACGGAGTGATCTGGAAGGGTGGCGAATCATGGCCGTGCGCCCGAGCGCACGCGAAACGGAAGACGCCGGCGTGAAGCTGGTATCGGCGCTGGATCGGACACCGCCGGCCTCGCTCTACCGCGACGCCTGGCGCCGCTTCCGGCGCAATCGCGTCGCACTCGCGGGGCTGATCTACATCGCCGTGCTCGTCGTGGTCGCCGTCACCGCGCCACTAATCGCGCCCTATCCCTACGACGTACAGGATGTGACCGCGATCACGAGGCGCCCAGACAGCACGTACTTGCTGGGAACCGATCAGTTGGGGCGCGACATTCTGAGCCGCCTGATCTACGGGTCCCGCGTGTCGCTGCTGGTGGGCGTCGTGGTGCAGGTGGTGATCGTGGCGATCGGCGTGCCGGTCGGCCTGGTGGCTGGCTACTTCGGCGGTAAGATCGACACCCTGCTCATGCGCATCGTCGATGTGCTCTACGCCTTTCCGAACCTCCTGTTCGTCATCATCATCATGACCTACCTCAAGGCACAGTTTCAGCATGCGACGAGCGGGTTGCTGGTGCCGTTGAAGTCGATCGACCGCGCGACCGGCGGCCTGTTGGGTGTCTACATCGGGCTCGGGCTTGTCTCCTGGCTCACGGTGTCTCGCCTGGTCCGTGGTCAGATCACCTCGCTCCGGAACAAGGAGTTTGTGGAGGCAGCGCGGGCCATCGGTGCGACGGATGCGCGCATCATGACGCGGCACCTCCTCCCGAACACGTTGGCGGTCATCATCGTAGCCACGACGCTCGGGCTCCCGGCAGCAATTCTGGGTGAAGCCGGTATCAGCTTCCTCGGATTGGGCGTGAACGTCCCGACCCCGTCATGGGGATCGATGATCGCGGATGGCGTAAGCCAACTCCGGTCCTACCCGCACATCCTGTTGTCACCGGCTATCGCCTTGTCGCTGACGGTCCTGTCGTTCAACTTCGTGGGCGACGGCCTCCGCGACGCACTCGACCCGTGGATGAAGCAGTAGGTCCCGCAATGGCGGGTAACCGCTGAGGACGGTTCACACGTAGAGGAGGAGTCAGTCGATGGGTGAGGAGACTCGCATCAGCGAACGCGTCATCTCACGGCGCCGCCTCTTGTCCCTCTCGGTGGTCGGGGGCGCGGCCGCGCTCCTGGTCGCGTGCGGAGGCGGGAACGAGACCCCATCAGCGGATGAGACACAATCAGCCGGCGGCGGTGAGAGCGCAGGGTCGGGCGGCCAGGGCACCACGCCTGCCGCATCGGGGGACAGCGGCGACGCCGAACTCGCAGATGAGCAGGTGTTCCGCTATGCCTCGCAAGAGCCTGAGGACGCCGACCCGGGAATTACGGGCAGCCCCTGGAGTCTCAGCGAGCTGTTTGAGGGGCTGGTCGTAATCGACCCGCGAGACGGATCATTCATCCCCAGCATGGCTGAGAAGTACGAGCCGAACAGCGACGGCTCGAAGTGGACCTTCACCATGCGACCGGGCGTCGTCTGGTCCGACGGTACCCCGATCACAGCCAAGGACTTCGAGTGGTCGTGGAAGCGTGTGATGGACCCGCAGACCGCCTCGAAGTACGCGGCCATCTTCTATCCGATCCAGAACGGCGAGGAGGTCGCGAAGGGCGAGCTGCCTCCCGATGAGCTCGGCGTCAAGGCGATCGATGACAGCACCTTTGAAGTCACCCTGAAGGAACCCACCCCGTTCTTCCCAATCATCGCCGCAACCTGGACTGCCTACCCCGTTCCGCGGCACGTGATCGAAAAGGTCGGCAACCGGTGGCTCGAGCCGGAGAACATCGTGGTCAATGGTCCATTCATCCTCACTGAATGGAAGCACGACCAGTTGATGGTCTTCGAGCCGAACCCCAACTACTGGGGAGAGAAGCCGACGCTCACCCGGGCAGAGTTCATTCTCTACGACGACGCGACGGCGAAGGGCCTTCCGGCCTACGAGAACGACGAGATCGACCATGCGCTCGTGCCGAGCTCCGAGTACGATCGGGTGCGTGAGGATCCGGTCCTCTCCAAGGAGATGCAGGGGTACCCGACCTCCAGCACCGAGCAGATCCACTTTGACTGCTCGAATCCCCCGACCAACGACATCCGGGTGCGCCAGGCGCTGGCCCTCGGGTTCCGGCGCGAACCGCTGATCAAGGACGTCCTGAAGGACTACTACCTGCCGGCGCCCACGATCCTACCCGACGATATCCCCGGCCATAACCCCGACGCCGCGCTCGAAGGCGATCTCGAAAAGGCCAAGTCCCTGCTGGCAGAGGCCGGTTTCCCGAATGGACAGGGTTGGCCGGAGGACTTCACGCTGGTCTACCGCAACACGTCGCCGCTGCCGCTCATCGCGCAGTACCTCCAGCAGGAGTGGAAGCAGAACCTTGGGATCACCGTCCAGCTCCAGCCGATGGAGCCGCGTGCGTACGTCGAGTGGCGCAGCGCGCGGGAGACCCAACCATACAACGCGCACATGGGGATCTGGGGCTCCGACTACAGCGACCCGAGCAACTGGCACAACCAGCTCTATGCGTCGAACGCGGACTTCTACAAGACCCACTGGAAGAACGACGAGTTCGACAGCATCGTCGCCAAGGCGATGACCATGACCGACCCGGATGCGCGGGCCGCGGAGTACGCCAAGGCGGAGGAGATCCTGATACGAGAGGCAGCTCACGTGCCGATCTACCACGGTCAGCGCTTCTTCGTCACCAAGCCGTACGTGAAGGATGTCTACCATTTCCCGACGGCAGCGGCAGGGTCCTGGCTCAAGTACATCAAGATCGTGAAGTAACCGGCCGCACCCTGAGGATGGCGTTGGGCGGACCTGCCTGGTAAACCCGCCAGCCGCCCGCGCCTCCCTTCGCGCCATCCTGAGTGCAGCCGGAAGGTGCGGGCGCTCCGGGGGCGGCTGGTCGCCGCCCCCGGCTCCGCTCAGGAGGAGAGGGACCTAGC
>NZ_JADGHZ010000308.1 GCF_019683595.1 Sphaerobacter sp.
GCGGCGTCGAGCGCGCGGTCCAGGTCGGCGTCGGCGAAGACGATGACGGGCGACTTCCCACCCAGCTCCATCGAGAAGCGCTTCAGCGTCTCGGCGCCGGTGCGCATCAGCTGCTTGCCGGTTGTCGTCTCGCCGGTGAAGGAGACCAGGTTAACCTCCGGGTGGGCGACGAGCGCAGTGCCGACCGTCTCCCCCGAGCCGTAGACGAGGTTGAAGGTGCCGGGCGGCAGATCCGCCTCCTCGATCGCCTTCGCCAGCAGGTAGGCCGAGATCGGCGACCAGCTCGCGGGCTTGAGGATGCAGGTGTTGCCGGCCGCGAGCGCCGGGGCGACCTTCCACGTCTCCAGCATGAAGGGCGTATTCCAGGGTGTGATCAGCACGGCGACCCCAACCGGCTTGTGGACGGTGTAGTTGAGGAAGGTGCCCTCGACCGGGAAGGTCTCGCCGGTGATCTGCGTCGCCATCTCTGCGAAGAAGTCGAAGTTGTCGGCCGCGCGCAGCACCTGCCCGGCCCGGATCTGGGTGATCGGGATGCCGGTGTCGCTCGTCTCGAGCACCGAGATTTCATCGGCCCGCTTGCGGATCTGCTCCGCGATCCGGCGCAGGGCCCGGGCGCGGTCGGCGGCGGGCATCCGTGACCAGGCGCCGCTCTCGAACGCCTCGCGGGCGGCAATAACGGCCTGCTGCGCTCCGGCGCGCCCGGCGGAGTGGACCGTCGCGATCGGCTGGTTCGTCGCCGGGTTGATGGACATGAAGGTCTCGCCGGTCGGACCGGGAGTCCATTCCCCGCCGATGTAGTTCTGGAGCGGCGGCAGGTCATCGAGCAGCCGCTTGCTCAAGGCCGCGTAGTCGGTCGTTGTGGTCATCAGACCGTCCCCTCGGCGTGCTCAGCGACGATCGGATTCTCCAGGGCGCCGATCCCCACGACCTCGACGCGCAGGGTATCGCCCGGCTGGACGAAGGAGATCCCCTCCGGTGTTCCGGTCAGGATCACGTCGTCCGGCTCCAGCGTCATGAACGCGCTGATGTACTCGATGATCGGGCCGACCTTGTGGATCAGCTTGGACGTGTGCCCCTCCTGGCGCAGTTCGCCGTTGACGTAGGCGCGCAGCGTCAGGTTGTCCGGGTCGATGTCCTCGTCCTCGACCACCCAGGGGCCGAGCGGACCGAAGGTGTCGAAGCCTTTGGCCTTGACCGGCGGGCGGAAGTAGTTGGTGATGAAGTCGCGCGCGGTCACGTCGTTGGCCACGGTGTAGCCACGAATGACGTCACGCGCCTGCTCTGCCTTGACGTTGCGGCAGCGCCGCCCGATGACGACGCCCAACTCGACCTCGTAGTGGAGCTGCTTCACCCCGGTGGGATAGACGATCGGCGCGCGGTGGCCGATGAGCGAGGTGAGCGGCTTGAAGAAGAGGACCGGGTCCTTGGGCGTCTCCAGTCCCAGTTCCTTGGCGTGTTCAGCGTAGTTGAGCACCAACCCGATCACCTTGGTCGGCGTCACCGGCGGCAGCCAGACGACCGCATCCTGGTGGTAGGCGCGACCGGACTCGTCGATCAGCCGGTCCTCGTCGGCGTACCCGGTGTGCAGACGCCCATCCGCGATGAAACGCACGTACCGCATCAGGCCGCTCCGTTCTCGCCACCGGCCACGGGGGCCGAGCTTGGGATCAGGCCGTAGCGCTCTGCCACGGCGCGCAGCTTCCGCTGGTTCTCCTCAGAGGGGAGCACGAGAGGGAGGCGCAGCTCAGGCTGGATCTTGCCCATCAGGCCCAGCACGTACTTCACCGGGCCCGGGTTCGTCTCCCAGAAGAGCGCCTCGTTCATCTCGTACATCTCATAGTGGAGGTCCCGTGCCTCATCGTACTTGCCGGCGGTGACGAGATTGTACAGCCGTGCCGACTGCTCCGGAAGCACGTTGCCGGTGGCGCTTATGTAACCCGCGCCGCCGAGTGCGAGTAGCGGGAAGCAGAGCACCTCGATGCCGGAGTAGACCCGGAAGTCCCGCCCGCACAGATGCATCAGTTTGGTGACCTGCTCGAAGTCCTTGTTGGCTTCCTTGACGCCGATCACGTTGGAGCGCGCTCGCACCACGCGAGCGACGGTCTCCGGTTCCATGTTCACCGCGGTGCGGCCGGGGATGTTGTAGATGATGATCGGCAGCGAGGTGCGCTCGGCCACGCCGACGAAGTGTTGATACAACCCCTCCTGGCTCGGACGGTTGTAGTACGGGACCATGACCAGCACGGCATCGACTCCGACCTTCTCGGCGAAGGTGGTCAGACGCACCGTCTCGTCGAAGTTGTTCGTGCCCGTCCCGGCCACGACCGGGACCCGGCCTCGCACCGCCGACACGGCGGTCTCGATGACGTACTTGCGCTCCTCCTCCGTGAGCGCGGACGGCTCACCGGTCGAGCCGGTCACGGAGATGCCGTGGCTGCCGCTCTCGATCTGCCACTCGATCAGATCTCGGAACGCAGCCTCATCGAACTGGCCGTTCTTGAACGGCGTCACCAGCGGCACAATCGATCCGCGTAAGTCATGTCTGGCCAT
>NZ_JADGHZ010000073.1 GCF_019683595.1 Sphaerobacter sp.
GGGCGAGCACGCGCCGCACCTCGGCCTCGCTGACGCTGCCAACGATCACGGCCCGAGCGCCGACCTCGGCCAAGCGGCGCATGGCCGCAGCGCCGAGAGTCATCCCACCCAGCACCACCGCTCCGGCCAGGTCGGGCGTGATGGCGTCCGGGGTCAACTCCCGGTCGGGGCGGTCGATCGCCACCTTGAGCGGACCCCAGACTTCGCCGCCCACGGCGAACGTGCCGCGCAACCGGGCGCCGCCGGCGCGGATCAGTGCGCCGCGCCCTTCCAGCACCGTGTCAACCTGACCGTAGACCAGGGCTTGCAGCTCCCTGGCCGGAGCCTCCGGGGTCAGGGTTGCCGTCCCGGTCGCCTCGTCGACGGCCGTCAACGTCCCCGCGATCGGCGCTGCGGCGGTGATGACGCGCAACCCGCGCCGCGTCCGGGCCACGGCCTCGCCCGCCTGGAACGCGGAGCCAATCGGCTTGGTCAGGTAACGCGACACGGTGTTCGGCGCGACGCCCAGTTCCCGCGCCAGGTGGAGCGTCAAGGCCCGACCGGCCTCGCTGGACGCCGTCGCCAGTTTCGTCCCCGGCTCGACCAGGTCGTTCACGCGCGCCGAGACGTCAGCCGCGGTCCCGACCACGCGCTCAATGAGGAAGACCGCGTCCTCGACGATGACAGGCTCGAAGGTCGTCACCTGCAGCGCCATACGGCCCCTTCCTCCGTCTATTCCGCCGGCACACCCAGGTCGGCAAGCCAGGATTGCAGCCGCGCCACGCGCGCCTCACGGTCGTCCGGCAGGGTGAGTGGCCGGCCGCGAGCGTCGATGATGATGCCAAGCTCCGCCCCGAAGACCTGCTGCTCACCTTCCAGCCGGACCACTTCACCCGGCTCGCGCTTCCCGACGGCGAAGCCCGGTTCCGGTTCCAGGATCAACGTGGCGGACTCCCCCTCGGGCAGCGGCAGGCGGTGCAAGCTCCCGGCGGGGACGCTGAACCGGGTGGTCTCGCCGCCCTCGCGCCGGAGCTCGCCGCGCACCGCCAGCGCGCCCTCCGGGGCGCTCCCGGTGATTACGATGCAGGTCGCGAGCGGCGTGAGGAAGTCCTGTTCCAGAACTTCGCGGGCGTATGCCGGGTCACTGGCTGCGATGGCACCCGCCGGCGCCATCATCCCCTCCAGGTCCGCCGCCACGGACACCACCCCCGCGGCGGGCGTCGGCTGGATGCCGTCGAGCAGTGTCAGCACGGTCAGCATGAGGGATTCGCCCGGGGACGCCGGACCCGCCGCGATCAGATCCACGTCCGGCTGCTCGGACAAGCCGGCATCACGGACCAGGCGCGCCAGCAACTCCCGTTGCAGCGCCGCGGCCATCAGCCGATCGGCCTGGGATTCCATGACCGTGAACGGTCGAAGGGCACGGTTGAGGATCCACTGCGTGACGTCCTCGGTGGAGGTCCGTGCCGGGAGCCAGCGCAGCACGTCTTCGGGTGGGATCGCCAGCAGCGACCGTACCCCGCCGCTGAGGTCGCGCTCGGCGCGGTGCACCGCCGCGCCCCGTGTCCCCACCGCCGCATGGAGGATGGTGCCCTCGCTCATCGACACGGCCAGGACGTTCCGTCCCATGCGTCGGTTGAGAAACGCCGTGACCGACTGCATCGCGCGCGGGCGATCCACGAACCGGGCTGCCGCCAGCAGCTTCCCGGTGAATGCCTCACTGACCCGCCGCGCGTAGGCAGCACCCAGCTCCGATTCCAACGCGCTCGCGATCTCGCGCGTATCCACCGCGCTCGGGTCGGTCCCGCTGAGGTCGATGATGTTGCCGAGCGCAGTCGCCGCCTGCTGCTGATGCGCGTCGTCAGCAACGACGATTCCTGACTTCACAACCCCGTCGCGTGCCAGGTCGGCCACCGCATCGAGCACCACCGTCCAATCGTCCGGCGTGCCGCCCGCGCAAAGCAGCACGACGGTCTCCGGGCGGGCCTGCGCCAGCCATTCGCGCAGGGCCGTGGACGAAACGGTCCCGTCCCCTTCCGGCAAATCCTCACCGGAGTCGGCCAAAACGGTCGTCGTCCGCCGCACCGCAGACGCCAGTTCTCGGCGCAGGTCGGACTGGCCCACGGTGATCAGGGCAGCGCGCAGCGGCGGCACCGGCATCCCCGTCAGGAAGCAGGCGTCAATCCCGTCGCCGTTCGGGCGCTGCGGGGTGATCAACTGTTCGCCGTCCAACAGGGCGCGACCCGTTTGGGTCTCCAGATCACGGATGGCCCGGACGATCCCGGGAGCCGGGTCACCCAACGGCGGTACGGCCGTTGAACTGCTCACCCCCACCGCGACGAAGCGCGGCGCCCCCTCGACCATGTCGAAGAGCAGCGCCCGTGCAGCAGCTCCATCGACATCCACCACCAGCACCGCGTCGCGCGTCTGCGGGCCACTCTCCCCTGCCGGCGTCGGGTAGACGTCAACGCCGCCCCGGATCTCGCTCGAGCGCTCCACGTTGATCCCGGTCATTGCAGGCTGCCTCCCATGTAGAGCACCAGCAGAAGGACCAGGACGGCGATTGCCAGCAGCAGGATCAGGATGCGCACCCGACGCTTACGCCGCTCCGCATCGCTCCGGGGCCGCACCACATCGACCGGACCAGCGGGTGCCGGCTCTGCGGGGCTCACAGCCGCGGGCGCAACCGCCACCGGGGGTTGCATCTGGAGGGCGACATGTCCTGTCACCGTTTCGCTTTCGAGCGGAGCGAACTGCTGGCGCGCCGACGCCTCCGCTGCCGGATCGATCGTCCGTGGCCGCTCAAGCCAGGCACGACTGACGCGCGGCACCTCCGCAACCGCAGCCACCGGAGCCGGCGACGCGTCGCGCACTTGAGCGGCCGGAGCATCCGATTCCTCGTCGCCCAGCGCCCGCAGCCACTCCGGCAGGTCATCCTCACCGATCAGGGAGAATCCACCTGCCGCCCCGGCCGGCTCGCTGCTGGTCTCCGTGACCTGGACCGTCGGCGTCCCGGACGGGCCGAAGTCGGGGCGCGGCGTTTGGAGCCATTCCGGCATCTGCTCACCGTTGAGGGACTCAGCCGCGGGTTGGGCGGTGGCGACGGAGCCGCCGACCACATCGCGCAGCCAGGGTGGGAGCGTCGCCGGGTCGACCTCCAGATTGGAGTCGTCGACAAAGCTCGGCCCCGGCTCGTACCGGGCGGCATCCGGACCAATCAGCGAGGCCCCACACGACCGGCAGTAGCGGTCATGGACGGAGATCGGCGCGTCGCACGACGGGCAGCGCTCCGGGCCGGCTTCAGCCGTCAGCGGGGCACCACACACATCGCAGGTGTCGCCACCGGGATCATTGCTCGTGCCGCATTGTGCGCAATACACCTGGACCTCCCGTTAGCTTCGAAGCCGTCCGTCGCTCGCGCCGCTCGCCGGCGAGGGGGCCGGGTTGTCGAGGCGTCGAGCCTGTCCCTTCGCGATTCGAGTCTATCATTGCTCAGGAGATTGGCACGTTAGCCTAGAAGTCCTGAAACGGGAGATCGGGGGTATGTAGCACCGCGATTCGTCCGCCGAAGCGGGCCGACGCCAGCCCGGGGCTTTGCGCGTTTCGTGTGACTCGCTGTCACGAGTTCCGCGTTGGCGCTCCCGCCGGGATGCCCGGTCTAGCCGTCGCGCGCGACCAGGGGCTCCGCGGCGAGCTCGATGTCACCATCGGCACCCCACACGCCGCTGCGGAGCAAGCGAGCGAGCTCCTCGCCGGTCAACGGCCCGGAGAAGTAGTAGCCCTGCCCTCGGTCGCAGCCAAGCTCGCGGAGTTGGCGCGCCTGGGCCGCCGTCTCCACCCCTTCGGCGATGATGGTCAGACCCTGTGCCTTCGCGAAGGCAACCGCGCCGCGCACCAGAGCCGACTCGCGTGCCCCGTCGCCGAGCGCGGCCACGCAGGCACTGTCGATCTTCAACGCATCGACCGGCAGGTGGGTCAGGGGTGTCAGCGCCGCCGCGGTCGCACCGAAGTCGTCGATGGCGATGCGCACCCCGAGCGCACGCAGCGCCTGGAGGGTTCTCACCGCGTCCGGCTCCGCCAGCACGACGGCCTCGCTGACCTCCACACGGAGGTGGCGCGGGTCAAAGTCGGTCCGCGCCAGCACACGCCCGATCGCGGCCACGATTCCCGGCTCCCGCAGTTGCCGGGCGGAGAGATTCACCGCCAGCGTCAGCGGCAGCGTGCTCGGACGCTTGCGCTGCCAGGACCGGACCTGGCGGCACGCCTCCTCCAGCGCCCAGTAGCCGATCGGCAAGATCAGCCCCGTGTCCTCCGCCAGGTCGAGGAACTGGGAGGGAAGGAGCAGACCGCGCTGCGGGTGATCCCAGCGCAGCAGCGCTTCGACTTCCCCGATCCGTCCATCGCGCAGCACGACGAGGGGTTGGTAGTAGACCGTGAGCCGGCCGGACTCCAGCGCCCCACGAAGCTCCCGCCCGAGTTCCCCCTGCTCCAGTGCCGGACGCGCCAGTTGCTCGTCATAGAGGGCGTAACACGACTTGCCGGCGCGCTTCGCAGCGTAGAGCGCGCTGTCGGCCTTCCGCAGGACCGCGTCCGGCCGATCGCGGCCCGGCGTGCCCAGCGCGATGCCGATGCTCGCGCTGATCGGGATGGGCTGGTCTTCCAGCACGAGCGGCTCCCGCAGCCGGTCCAGGATCCGCTCGGCCGTCTGCACGGCGTCGCGCGGTTCCACGACATCGACGAGCACGATGGCGAACTCGTCGCCGCCGAGGCGTGCGATCACGTCGTGCTCGCGCAGGGCGCGACGCAACCGGTCGGCAAGCTCGACCAGCAGCCGATCTCCGGCGCCATGGCCCAGGCTGTCGTTGACCTCTTTGAACCCATCGAGGTCCACGAAGAGGACCGCCACCGCGTCGCTCCGGCGCTGCCCCGCCGCGAGCGATGCCTGGAGGCGATCCATGAAGAAGGCGCGATTCGGGAGGTTCGTGAGTGGGTCGTGATACGCCCGGTGCCGCCACTCCTCCTCAGCCCGTTTCCGCTCCGTGACATCGCGCGTGGTAAGCACGATCCCGCCGACACGGGTGTCGCGCAGCAGGTTGGTTGCGACCGTTTCTGCATGGAGCCACGAACCGCACGAGCACCGGAAGCGCCACTCGGCCGGACCCGAGCGCCCTAGTGTCGCCGCCGCCCGGTCGATGAACGCGGCGACCGCTCGCGCGTCATCCGGATGAACCAGCTCGACCAGCCGTCGCCCCACCAGATCGGCAGAACGAAAGCCGAGCAGCCGCTCCACGGCGGGCGTCAGGAACCGGATGCGAGAGTCCGGGCCGACGATCAGGAGCATGTCGGACGAGTGTTGCACCAACGCCCGGAAGGAGGCTTCCCGGCGACGCAGGTCGTCGGTCGACGCGAGCCGGTTGAGCGCCACAAGCGCGGGCTGGGCCAGGGCCTCGGCAGCGTAGCGCAACCCGTCCGGGACGTTCGGGCTTGAAGCGACGACGATCAGCCCGGCAAGGCGCCCGGCATTGACCAGCGGCACGACGACGGCGTGCTTGGCTGGCTCATCGATCCCGAACGCCAGCCGCTCGGCTTCCCCAAGGGCACACGCGACAGCCCGACCGCTCTGAAGGTCGGCCGCGTACGTCCATGGAAGCGACGGCGGATCCGCCGGGCCCAGGCGAAAACCCCTCCCCGGCTCGGCAGCCGCTTCGATCCAACGACCGCCCGCCACCAGCGCGACCGCCCGCACCACCACGGGAGCCGGGCCGGCGATGCTCTGGAGCGCCTCGACGACCGACTCCAACACCTGCTCGGGACTCGACATGCCCGCGAGCGTCTTTCCGGCACGCAGCAGGACTCGCTCGCCTGCCGCGGCACGCTCGTGCCGCTCCAGCGCCTCTGCCAGCAGGCGAGACACCACCGCCGACACGGCAAACCCCGGCGCCTGCAGCAGCCCAGCGAGCAGCTCTGGGCCTGCCGGCGAGCCCGACGCGGCGGCGACGACTCCCGCCACGTGCGCCACCAGGTACAGCACCACGCCGCCGGCGACCTGAAGCCATGACGCACCGAGCGAGCGAGAACACAGCCCAGCGTAGATCAGCACAAGCGCCAGCAGGCCCTGTGGCGACAGCCGCGCGCCGCCCGCAGCGGTGACCAACAGTACTGAGAAGGCTTCGAGGACGGTCCAGAGGGGTCGAGGCGGCGCGCCCCGGTATCGCCGCAGCCAGCGGTAGACGAAGCTGGCGGCTCCGAGCCCGGCGAACAATGGTGTGAGTCGCCCGCTCGCCGCGCCCGGGAAGAGCGCCGTCGTGAGCGTGAGTCCCAGCGCGAGAAGACCGATGCAGGCCAGCAGCACAAGCTGCACACGCCGGGACCACTCGCGCGGCCAGGCCACGCGGATGCGCCCCGGCGATGAACGGCGCCTTACGTCCCGTGCGCTTCCCAGACGTGCGCCCAGACGCCTTGGGCGGACCCAGCCTCCCTCGTCCAATCGCCACCCCCGTACCCAGTTTGGACTGGCAGCGACACCACGCCGGTGCGTGCCACGTGAGTGCGGCTCCGTGCGGAACATACACGGCACGGGGCGCCATTCCAGAGGGCCATCAGTCCAATCTCGGGAGGCCGATCGTTCCGAAGAGTAGGGCCGGCTGGATAGGAAGGCGGGACCAACGTACCGTGAGCGTCGTGGCCGGAATCAGCGAAGCTCGTCCGTATCGAGCCAGATCGTGACCGGGCCGTCGTTCACCAGCGAGACATGCATGTGGGCGCCGAACTCGCCGGTAGCGACGGTCAACCCCAGCTCTCGGAGTTGCTGGGCCAGACGATCGACGAGGGGGCTGGCGACCTCCGGCGCGGCAGCGCGGATGAAGCTGGGCCGCCGGCCCTTGCGGGTGTCGGCGTACAGGGTGAACTGCGAAACGACGAGCGCGCTCAGCCCCAGCTCCAGGGCCGAGCGGTTCATCTTACCTTCTTCGTCCTCGAAGATGCGCAGATTCGCCACCTTGTTGGCGAGGAAGGTGGCCTCGGCCTCGGTGTCCCCATCCGTAACGCCGACGAGGAGCAGCAGGCCCGGCCCGATCTCTCCGACGACCCGGTCGTCGACCCGCACCGCAGCCTCGCTGACCCGCTGGATCAGTACCCGCATGCCTCTCCCTCTCCGCAATCCCTGCCCCAGGCGCTACCGCTGCTGCAGCGTCGCGATCGCCAGGGCCGCGATCCCTTCCACGCGTCCGATAAAGCCGAGCCCTTCGTTGGTCGTCGCTTTGACGTTGACGCGCTCCGGCTCGATCCCGAGCGTGGCAGCGATCGTCGCGCGCATCGCCTCTCGATACGGCCCGATGCGCGGCGACTCGGCGACGACGGTGGCATCGACGTTGGCGATGAGCCACGCCTCGCCGAGCAACTCCACGACGCGGCGCAGTAGATCACGGCTGTCAGCGTCACGCCAGCGCGCCTCCGAAGGCGGGAAGTGCAGGCCGATATCGCCCAGCCCCGCCGCGCCGAGCAGCGCGTCCGCGATGGCGTGCAACAGTACGTCGGCGTCGGAGTGCCCAGCGAGCCCCCGCTCCGCCGGGATCTCGACGCCACCGAGCACCAGACGCCGGCCCTCGGCGAAGGGGTGCACGTCGTAGCCGATGCCGGTCCGGATCACCGCACCACCTCGTCGAGGCGGCGCCGCAGGATCGCCTCGGCAACGGTGAGGTCGGCCGGCGTCGTCAACTTCAGGTTTTCATGACTTCCGGGATAGACGTGAACCACCCGCCCGGACCGTTCGAGCAGGCCGGCTTCGTCGGTGAAGGCGTGCAGATCGGTACCCGCATCGGCGTAGGCGGCCAACAGCCAGTCGCGACGGAAGACCTGCGGCGTCTGGGCCGCCCGGAGGTCGTCGCGCGGCAGCGTCGTCAGGACTTGCCCGTCCGGTCCAACCTGCTTGATCGTGTCGGCAACGGGGACGGCCGCGACGACGGCTCCCCAGCGCGCGGCTGCCGCGATCCCGGCCTCGATCAGCTCCGGCGTGACCAGCGGCCGCGCCGCATCGTGGATCAGGACCAGGTCCACGTCGGGACTGAGGCGAGCGACCCCGGCGGCGACGGACTCCGCGCGCGTCGCGCCGCCCAGGCAGGCGGTCGCCGGTGGCAGTTCCGGCCGGGCGTCGATCTCTCCGCGGACGACCTCCAGGTTGTCCGTGTTGGCAACCACGACGATTTCGTCGATGCCGCGCGCGGCCGCAAAGGCATCCAGCACCCAGCCGATCACCGGGCGTCCCGCGAGGGGCCAGACCGTCTTGTCGAGTGCGGTGCCCATGCGCTGGCTGCGTCCCGCAGCTGCGATCACCGCTCCGCAGCGACTCACGAGGTGGTCTCCACCGGCTTGAGCTGGGCGAAGGCCATGCGCCCGGCTCCCGTCTGCAACGTCCGCGTCACCACGACCGTCACATCCTGTCCGATGTAGCTTTTGCCCTCCTCGACCACCACCATCGTGCCGTCTTCGAGGAAGCCGATCCCCTGGCCGTACTCCCGGCCCGGCTGGATGATCTTGATCGGGATCTCCTCCCCGGCCACGATCGCCGGCCGCAGGGCACGCGCAAGCTCGTGCAGGTTCAGCACCGTCACGCCGTGCAGGCCCGCGACCCGGTCCAGGTTCTGGTCACCGGTGAGGATGGTGAAGCCATAGGTCGCCGCCAGCTTGACCAGCTTGCTGTCAACGTCGGACTCCTCCGGAGCGTCCAGGTCGCTGATTTCGAGCCGCACTCGCTCGTCACGCCGCATACGCTCCAGGATGTCCAGCCCGCGCCGTCCCCGGACACGCCGGGACGGTTCGGAAGAATCGGCGACCAGTTGCAGCTCGCGCAGGACGAAGTGCGGGACGACCAGATCATCGCGGAAGAACCCCAGGTGGGCCAGCTCCGCCACCCGGCCGTCGATGATGGCACTGGTGTCGAGCAACATCCTGCCGCGCTCGATGGGCTCCCCTACCTTGTCGGTCTGATTGGAGCGCCGGCCCAGGATCCCCAGGATCTCGCGCTTCTTGGTGACGAACGCGACGACCGAAAGCGAGCAGATGAGGACGGCGGCCAGCGACGGCAACACCTGGCCCCACGGGCTCGGGAGCAACGAGATCGGCCAGGCCAGCAGCGACGAGATCAGGCCCCCGACGAGCAGCCCGAACCCCGCCGCGACCAGATCGATCGCCGGCAGGCCGCGAATTTCATGGCGCAGCCAACCGAAGAATCCAAGCGTGACATAGGGAGCAACCAGGAACAGGAGCGCGCCAAAGGCCGCGGCGAAGAGGATGGGCATCCCGTAGTAGTCGTCCAGCGGACCCTCCGGCCGGAGGATCGAGCCGACCTGCCACCCAATGGCAATCCCGACGAGCAGCCCCAAATACCGCAGAACGCGGCCAAGCGTCGAATTGGCGCGCTGCACGCGGCCGCGTCGGTCCGCCATGACGAGCACCCTCAATGCTAGAAATGCCCCGGCCGAGCGGCCAGGCGACTCCGGCCGGCGCTGTCCGCACCGAGACCGGACGGGAGGGAAGGCTCTGCCACGCAGGGAGCGGGTCGTGGCCGGCCTCGGAATAACGCTCCCAGGTGATACGTGCACCCCGGATGGGAGTGTAGCACCTGGCTATCGCGACGGTCAACGCGTGCGCCGCGCCGCCTGTCGCAGTCGCTCGACGGTCTCGAGCGGCACCGGGGCCGCCCCCAGTTCGCGCCCCTCCTGCTGGCCCGGGCCGTGATAGTCGCTCCCCCCGGTGGGGATCAGACCATAGCGGTCCGCCAGGTCGCGCAGCGCGTCGCGCTGCTCGTCGCTGTACACGGCGTAGTAGACCTCGATCCCATCCAGGCCGGCGGCGACGAGGTCGGCCAGCGTCTCCTCCACGTCGGTCACGGTGTAGGGGTGGGCAAGGACCGCCGCGCCGCCGGCCTGGTGGACGAGCGCCACCGCCTCACGCGGTGTCAGCCGGGGTCGCGGCACGTAGGCCGGCCGTCCGAACGCCAGGTAGCGCTCGAAGGCATCGTCCACCGAGTCCACGTACCCGGCGGCGACCATCACCCGCGCCACGTGGGCACGACCGATCGAGCCACCCGCGGCCAGCCGTTGCACCTCCCCGAGGTCGATCGGCATACCGAGCTCACCGAGGCGCTCCACGATCCGCGCGACGCGGCGCTCGCGTCCCTCGCGGAATTCCGTCAACCGTTCCTGGAGTACCGGGTCGCGGTGGTCGATGAAATACCCCAGCAGGTGCACCTCGCCGTGCTCGGTCTCGGTGCCCAGTTCGATCCCGGGGATGACCGTCACGCCGAGGCGCTGGCCCGCAGCGATCGCCTCATCGACGCCGTCGGTGGAATCGTGGTCGGTCACGGCGAGGAAACGGAGCCCCCGCTGGCCGGCCAGTGCGACCAGCTCAGCGGGGGATATGACACCGTCGGATGCGGTGGTATGTGTGTGAAGATCAACAATGGAGAGTGGCTCGCCCGTCGCTGCCATGTGGTGTCGGTACCCTCCGTTAGCGCCCATCACGTTGAATTCGGTCGCGCTCAGCCGATGGGCAGCACGGCGGGCGAGGCGCCACGCGGGCGCTCGGCCCTAGCGCGGCTCTACGATGAGCCGGATGGCGGTCCGGTTCTCCTCGTCGATGGTCACATCGATGAACGCCGGCAGGCAGACGGCCTCAATGCCGGTCTCGGCCAGGTAGTCCCGCGCGATGGCAACCGCCTTCACGGCCTGGTTGGTCGCGCCGGCCCCGATCGCCTGGACCTCGGCACGCCCCGACTCCCGCACGACGCCGGCGATCGCTCCGGCAACCGCGCTCGGCCGGGACCGGGCCGAAACCTTCAGGACGTCGCTGCGCCGCGTCTCAGTCGCCACCGCGGTCGAGTCACCCGTTTCCCCGTCCCAGGTGCTCGCCGACTCCGTGGACTCGTACGCATCTTCGTCCGGCGGAAAGCTCGCCTCGGGATCGATCTTGATATCGCGCAGATCGAGTTTGCTGAAGAACCGATCCATCCTGCTCCTCCATCAGAGCGACCGCGGTCGCTCTGCCCCAGTGTACCGTAGCTCAAACGAGGTGACGTCGTGCTGGTTCTGTCGCTCGCACCCCTCCCACGATTCTCCGTCGAACATCACCTGGCTGGGAAGACGGCCACCGCGGTCGAAGAGCGCGGCTCCCCGCATGCGATCGCTGGGCCGGCTGCATCGCCGTTGCCCGGCGGGTCGTGCCGCCTTCTCCCGGCCTGACGCAGGCACACATGGGCCCACCCCAGACGCTTCCCGGGGAAAGGCTTACCACAGCCTTTGAGAGCCCGTCAACCGGCCAGCGACCGGATGATCTCCTTGTGCGGCAGCCAGTTTCGCTTCTCAGAACGGAAAACGCCGGAAGCGGGCATGTTACGTGCCCGATCCCGGCGTTCGCTAGCTTCGGGATCACAATGCCCCGGTCAACGCGCGTACTCGACGGCGCGCGTCTCCCGAATGACCGTGACCTTGATCTGACCGGGGTACTCCAGGCTCTCCTGGATCTTCTTGACGATGTCGCGTGCCAGGCGCATCGCACCGAGGTCGTCGACCTTGTCCGGCTGAACCAGGATTCGGACCTCGCGCCCGGCCTGGATGGCGTAGGCCTTCTCGACCCCCTGGAAGGAGTTCGCCACCCCCTCCAGCGCCTCCAGACGCTTGATGTACGCCTCGACCATCTCGCGCCGCGCACCGGGGCGCGCGCCGCTGATGGCGTCCGCCGTGGCAACGATGAATGCCTCGACGGTCTGCGGCTCCTCCTCACCGTGGTGTGCGGCGATCGCGTGCACGATCTTGGCCGATCGACCCAGTCGCCGGGCGATATCGGCGCCGATCAGCGCGTGCGGCCCATCGACCTCATGGTCGACGGCCTTTCCGATGTCATGGAGCAAAGCCGCCGTCTTGCAAACGTTGACGTCGGCCCCCAGCTCGGCGGCCAACGCACCAGCGATTAGGGACACTTCAAGCGAGTGCTGCAGAACGTTTTGACCGTAGCTAGTGCGGTACTTCAGGCGACCCAGGAGCTTGATCAGATCGGGATGCAAGCCCTGCACGTTGGCCTCCAGGGCCACCCGCTCCCCCTCTTCCCGGATAATCTGCTCCACCTCCTGGCGCGTTTTGTTGACGACTTCTTCGATGCGCGCCGGGTGGATCCGTCCGTCCTGGATGAGTTTGGTCAGGGCCCGGCGAGCGATCTCACGCCGCACCGGGTCGAAGGATGAGAGCGTGACGGCCTCCGGCGTGTCGTCGACGATGAGATCGACGCCGGTGGCCTGTTCGAGCGCGCGGATGTTGCGACCCTCACGCCCGATGATGCGACCCTTCATGTCGTCGCTTGGAAGGGAGACAACGGAGACGGTGGTCTCGGCAACGTAGTCGGACGCGATGCGCTGGATTGCCGTGGCGAGGATGTTCTGCGCGCGCCGCTGGGCTTCCGCCCGGGCCTCGGCTTCCATCTCGCGAACCATCCGGTTCATCTGCTCGCGCATCTCGCGCTCGGTCTGCTCGAGGATCAAGCTGCGCGCTTCGTCCGTCGTCAGTTGCGCGACGCGCTCCAGCTCGGCTCGGCGCTCGGCTTCGATGTCTTGCAGCTTCTCACGCGCCTCTTCGAGCTCGCGCTCCCGCGCCTGTGCCCGGCGCTCACGCCGCTCCAGCCCTTCCAGTCGCCGGTCGAGTTGCTCTTCTTTCTGCTGGAGCCGGCGTTCGATACGCTCCAACTCCTTGCGGCGTTGGTTGTACTCCCGTTCCAGCTCATCCCTCAGCCGGATGGCTTCGTCCTTGGCCTCGAGGATCATCTCCCGGCGCTTGGCTTCTGCCTCGTCGAGTCGTCGCTGGATCTCCGCCTCAGCCTGCTGCACCTTCGCCATCGCGGTTGAGCGCAGGTAGAGGTGCGTCGCGACTGCGGCGACGATGCCAACGACGAGCGCCGCGAGGAGGACCAGGATTTCGGTCGGCATGCGGTACACTCCTCGTCCGTTGGACCGTTCGGTTGTTAAGGTTCCAAAAAGTTCTGCGCCACGAACGCGGCCCGCCTCTCGCATGCCGCGTCGCTGGGGATCTCTCACCCTGAGCGCAGATCCTCCCGAATCATAGATGCCGGCTTCCAGCGATGTCAAGGAAAATCGCGCCCCGACGCCCTGCGCACGATCCACGCACGTGCACAATTATTGCGCACAGGCTCGGTCAGCCGGCACGCCCCTTGCCGATTCCGTGACACCGTGGCACGCTTCCCGCGGCGATCAGCGGAAGCGAGGAAATCTGGCGATGCCCGAATCACCCCGAACCCAGCAGATCAAGGATCTCCTCCGCTCGCTCAACCGGGCCGGGGTACGCGATCGGGACGTGCTCCTGGCCATCGCGACCGTCCCGCGGGAGCGGTTCATCGCCCCGTCCCTCCGTCCCGTCGCCTGGACCGACCACGCCCTGCCGATCGGCGCCGGCCAGACTATCTCCCAGCCGCTGGTCGTGGCCCTGATGACGCAGGCGCTGCGCCTGACCGGCACCGAGCGCGTGCTCGAAATCGGCACCGGATCGGGCTACCAGACCGCTATCCTGTGCGAGTTGGCGCGGTGGGTCCTGAGCATCGAGCGCCACACGTCGCTGGCGATCCAGGCGAAGCGGCGGCTCGACGCGCTCGGCTACCGAAACGTCGCGATCATCGTCGCCGACGGGTCCGAGGGCTGGCCACCCGCCGCGCCGTACGATCGCATCCTGGTGACGGCGGCCGCACGAGAGATCCCCGCTGCGCTGCTGGAGCAACTCTCCCCAGACGACGGCGCGCGCCTGGTGATCCCGGTTGGCCCGACCGAGGAGCAGGAACTGCTGGTGATCGAACGCCACCAAGGGCGGCTCCAGCGCCGCAGCCTCGGCCCCGTCCGCTTTGTCCCGCTCGTGCCCGGCGCCCCCCGACCGGAGGAGGACGAGCAGACCTGGTAGCGTCCGCCCCCGGTATCGGCTACCATCTCCCCGCATGGCCAACCAGTGCAGGAAAGGGAGTGGGCATGGGCACGTCACCGGGCGCGCCGGAGCGCATCCTCGTCAACGGCCGCATCGTCTGCGTCGACCCGCAATTCCAGATCGTCGAGGCTGTCGCGATCCGTGGCGACCGCATCCTGGCGACGGGACCGACCGGTGAGATCCGCGCGCTTGCGGGCTCCGGCACGATCATCGAGGATTTGGGCGGTGCGGTCGTCCTGCCGGGGCTGATCGATGCGCACAACCACCTGCTGTCCACCGGACAGGTCCTGCAGCAGGTCACGCTCTACGACTGCCGCTCCATCTCCGAGATCCTGAACCGCGTCGCCGCCCGGGCACGCACGACCCCACCTGGATCCTGGATCATCGGGCGCGGCTGGGACGAGAGCCTGCTCGCCGAGGGCCGCCACCCCACCCGCTGGGAGCTCGACCGCGCGGCGCCGGACCACCCCGTCGTCCTCCACCGCGTCTGGAACAAGCTCGTCGCCAACAGCGCCGCGCTCGCCGCCGCGGGCATCACCCGTGAGACACCCGACCCGCCTCGCGACCAGCGTTACAGCGGCAGCTTCGAGCGCGACCCGGCCACCGGTGAACCCACCGGGCTCTTCCGCGACCGCGCCAAGTCACTTATCCTCGACGCCATCCCGGCACCCACCGCCGACGAGTTGGTGGCAGCGGTGGCCACAGCCTGCCGCGCCTACAACGCGGTCGGGCTGGTCGGCGTCGCCGAACCGGGCCTCGACGACGCCGGAATCGCCGCCTTCCGCACCCTACGCGCGCGGGGCGAGCTGACCATCCGCACGCTCATGCTCCTCGGCGCCTGGGGCTACGTCCCGGCTGAGCGCGAGGCGGAGCTGAAGCGCTGGATCGCCGACGTCCGCTCACGGCCCGACGAGGCCGACGATCTCCTGCGGATCGACGGTGTCAAGATCATGCTCGACGGCGGCATCGGCGACCGCACCGCCCGCATGGACATCCCCTACGTCGACGAGCCGGACAACGTGGGCCAATGGGTCGTCGACCCCGAGGAGTACCCTCATCTGGTTCGCTGGGTGCACGACCTCGGTTATTCCATCGACACCCACACCTGTGGCATCGCGGCGCAGGACCTGGCCGTGCGTGCCTATGCCGCCGCGCTCGAGGCCGCGCCTGGCCGGAGGGTCCACCACCGGGTGCACCACGCCTACTTCCCGAGCGACGACGCCATCGCGCTCATGGCCCGCCACCGCATCCCGGCCCTGGTCAGCAACCCGTTCCTCGTCCACCTGGGCGAGAGCTTCGTCGCCAGCGTCGGGCCGGAGCGCGCCGCCCGCGCCATGCCGATGGCCAGCTACCTGCGCGCAGGCGTCCCCCTCGCCGGGACGTCCGATTCCCCGATTGCCGACTTCAACCCCTTCGTCGGGATGTACGCCGCCGTCGCCCGGCGCACCGTGACCGGGCGCGACCTGGATCCGGCCGAGCGGATCAGCCGTGCCGACGCGCTGCGCAGCTATACAATTTGGGCAGCCGCCGCCACCGGCGACGCGGCGACCCGCGGGTCGATCGAACCCGGGAAGCTCGCGGATCTGATCGTCGTCGATCGTGATCCGCTGACCGTCTCGGACGAGGCACTGCGCGACACGCGGGTGCTGCGCACCATGGTCGGTGGTCGCTGGGTCTGGGAACGCACCGGCTGACTCGGTTCGGCACGCGCGTTGCCATCGGGATTGACGGAGCGAACACCGGCACTGTACAGGCAGGGAGGAACACAATGGAGCGAGTCCGGAAGCTGATGCCCTGGATCATGTTTGGCTTGGTGGTCGCGGCCGTCGTGCAGCAACTCCGACGCCCGGCCAGCGAGCGCACCTGGCAGGGGAACGTCGCCTTCGTACCCTACGACTTCCGGGTTCCCACGCTGGAGCGCATCAAGGCCGCCTGGTGGAATCCTGACGACGAGCGCATCATCACGCCCCGCGCCTTCGGTGTCGGCTGGGCCATCAACCTCTACCAGCTCCGCCGCCGCGCGCTCACCCTCATCGCCTGATCCCACACCACCCATCGCCGCAACTCCCCCTCTCCCCTCGTGGGAGAGGGG
>NZ_JADGHZ010000074.1 GCF_019683595.1 Sphaerobacter sp.
TCCCCAGGCCCATCCGCGTGACCATGAGCCCGCTATCCCCGAGCCCACGCGTCTCCACCATGTACCCTCCCGCTCCGTGCGTCCTCGTCTGCCCGCCACCGCCGCGCAAGCCGGATGCCGAGATGCGTCATGCGTCATACGTCATCCGTCACCCGTCATCCGTGATGCTCCCCTCTCACGTGCTGGGAGAGGGGTCGGGGGTAAGGGGGACGCATCACGCATGACGCATGACGCATCACGCATGACGCATCACGCATCCGCTTGACGGACCCCGCCGGGGACCGCATTATCGAAGTCGCCGGGGTCGTTGTGCGGCCGAAGGGAGCGGCCCGCGCCCCGGCCGCCGCAGCAGGGAGGAACCACCGATGAGCCTGGCGGATCAAATCGCAGCCTGGATCAAGGAGCAGGTAGCGCAGGCCGGGGTGCAGGGCGGGGTCGTCGGCCTCTCGGGCGGTATCGACTCCGCGGTCGTCGCCGGACTCGCCACCCGCGCGCTCGGCCCCGAGCGGGTCACGGCCGCCATCATGCCGGCCCACAGCAACCCACAAGATGTGGAGCACGCGAAGCTCGCGGCCGCGGCGTTCGGCCTGGAGCCCCTCGTCATCGACCTCAGCCGGGCGTACGATGTCCTTCGCGAGACGCTGCCCCCCGGCAGTGAGATGGCCAACGCCAACATCAAACCGCGCCTACGCATGATCACCCTCTACCACCTCGCCAACACCCGTAACGCGCTGGTCATCGGTACCGGCAACAAGTCGGAGGAGATGGTCGGCTATTTCACCAAGTACGGCGACGGCGGGGTGGATATCCTGCCCATCGGCGGGCTATACAAGCACCAGGTCGTTGCGCTGGCGCGCGAGATCGGCGTGCCGGAGCCGATCATCACCAAGCCGCCGAGCGCCGGGCTCTGGGCAGGGCAGACCGACGAAGGGGAAATGGGGATCACGTACGACGAGTTGGACGCGATCCTGGCCGCGATCGAGCGGGGCGACACGACCGGTTTCCCGCCGGATAAAGTGGCGCGAGTCGAGCGGATGATCGCGAGCTCGGAGCACAAGCGACGCCTGCCGCCCATCTTCGAGCCGGCCGGCGCCGAGGCCCGGCGCTGAGATGCGCCTGCGCGAGCGACCGGAGCCGGTAACAGTCACGCGCGCCGTTGCCGGCAGCCTCGCTGCCGGTGCGGCCTATCTCCTCGCCCAGGCAGCGGACATTCGCGCCCTGGGCGTGCCGACCAACGACCTGCGGCTGCTCGCGGGCATGGTCCCCGGCGGGGAGACCCGCTGGCGCACCCTGGGCACCCTGATGCACTTCGCCAACAGCATCGCCCTCGGCCTGGCGTTCACCCGCGTGCGCGACCGCGTGCCCGGCACCGGATGGCGTCAGGGACTCCTGTTCGCGCTCGCCGAAAACACTATCCTGGGGCCGATCCTCTTCCTGACCGATCGCTTCCACCCGGCGATCCGGGCCGGTCGCCTCCCCCGCTACATCACGCCTCGCGCGCTGCTCCAGCAAGTCATCCGCCACATCGCCTACGGCGTCGTCCTCGGCGCGACGCTCGGCCGCCGGGTGTAGGGTGCGGGTCGCTCGGCGCGAAGCCAGCAGTGTAGAATCGACACGAGCCAGTTGCCCGGCCGGGGCGGGGCCGGGCGTCATGGTGCAGAGGAGAGGGCGCGCGATGGTCACCCAGGGCCGCCGGCCGTTGCCGCCGGCCGATGACGATCTGGCACAGGAGCTGAAGGTCCACTTGCAGGCCCTGCACGATCTGGGGCCGAGCTACAGCGACGAGGTCGCGGAGGCGTTCATCCGCCATATCGATCAGCGGATCGACCAGCGACTCGAACGGCGGCTCGCCCAGATGTCTGCCCAGCGCCGGCACGACACCGGGGCGATCGTCTGGACCCTCGTGCTGGCAATCCCCATCACCGCCATCGTGGGCGGGATCGCCGGGCTCCCGGGCATCGTGGTGGTCTGGGCCGCGATCCTCATGCTGGTCTGGCGGATGACCAAATAGCGGCCCGCTACCGCTCCCGCTCCCGCCGTCGCCAGGATCCCCAGAAGCGGCGCAACCGGTTCGCCGGCGGCGGGAGCGACGCCAGGAACTCCTGCGCCTCGCGGTCGAACTCCCCGACCTCCATCGTCAGCGCGGTGCCCTGACCCGTGCCGCGCACGGTGACGGTGACCCAGCCACCCCCGCCGACGAAGCGGATATGCAACCGGCTCTCGTCGCTAAGGTCCAGTCCCACCTCACCCTGGAAGTAGTCCCGCGCCCGGGCCAGCACCTCGCGGGGTCGCAGCCGGGTCGTCCCGCCGTAGCGCATCATGTCCGCCCACGCCGTCGGGCGCGCTCACGTTGCGCCAGCGCCAGCGCACCGAGCAGATCCCCGGTCGCGCCGCCGAGGAGGCCGATCTGCTCCGGGTCGTGTCCGGCATCGAGCAGCGGCCCAACCACGTCATGCGCCAGGTCGGCGATCCAGCCGGCCAGAACCGTCGCCTCACCGGTCAGCGTCGCGCCGCTCAGGCAGGCTGGGAGGAGCACCGTCTGCCCGGCAGCCAGTGACACCGTCGCGTCGCCCGCACGCACCGCACACTCACCCGCGATGGTGCTCAGCAGCCAGAAGGAGGCGCCTCCGGTATCCGGGACCGGCAGGTCGCCCTGCACCGACCAGCGCTCCAGCGTGAAGTAGCGGCAGGCAGCCAGCACCGTCCGCCGCTCGTCACGGGCCAGCGGGACCGTCGTCACCGCGCGCCGCCCGGGGACCATCGCCCGCAGGGCGTCATCGACGTGCACCTCACGCGGGCGCCCCTGGCTGTCTACCCGGCCCCAGTCGTACAGCCGGTAGGTGATGTCGCTGTTCTCCTGGATCTCGTAGAGCAGGATGCCCGCGTCGATCGCGTGCACCGTGCCCGCCGGGACGATCAGAGTGTCGCCGGTGCGCACCGGCTCGCGTAGGATCAGGTCCTCAAAGGTTCCCTGCGCGATGGCTTCCCGCACCTGCTGCGCGGTCACCCCGGCGCGCAGGCCCGTGATGAGCGTCGCGTCGGGATCGGCGTGGATGATGTGCCAGGCCTCGGTCTTGCCCCGCTTGCCCAGCGGCGCGGCCGCGTCGTCGTCGGGATGCACCTGCAGCGACAGGATGTCGGTCGCGTCGATGAACTTCACCAGCAGCGGGAAGTCGCGGAACGGCTCGCTGGCGCGCTCACCGCGCCGGCCAAGGAGCGCCGCCGGATACCGAGCCGCGAGTTCCCCCAGCGTCTGCCCCGCCAGCGGCCCGTTGGTCACCGTGGCGCTGTCGCCGCTCTCCAGCGACTCCCCGACCGGCGCGTCGGTCGGCAGCGTCTTGCCCAGGACCGTCTCCAGGCGTCGCCCGCCCCAGAGTTTCTCGTCGTACCGCGGCTGGAGCAGTAGCGGGTAGGCAATGTCCTCCATGGGCCTCCCCTTCCGGCAAGGCGCGAGCACGGATGCGGTAGCGATGCCGCCGCGGACTCCGCACGAGCGCGGCCACGGCGGGCGCGTCCGGCGCTATTCCTCCAGCATCGTCAGGGCCGACAACGGGATGGCACGGGCCGGCGGTCGAGCCGTCATCGGGACGATCTCCTCAGCCGGCACGCCAGCCTCGTCCCGCAGGAGCGCGGCCACCGCAGGCAGGCAGAAGATCCCCTGGCAAATGCCCATGCCCGCGCGCGTGCGCCGCTTGACGTCGTCCAGCGTCGTCGCGCCCTCGGCGATCGCCTGGCGCACCGCCGCGAGGGTCACCTCCTCACAGCGGCACAGGCACATAGGCACATCCGCGTTGACGACCGGTAGCGCACGGTTCCCCGACGTGGCCGTGCGGAGTCCCTGCAGGGCCTCCCGCGCCGCGGCGATGTCAGCCTCGGGCGCACCTGCGGCCGCCAATCCGGCAAGCCGTCCCTCCGCCATGGCCTCCGCGACTGATACGGCTCCGGCCGCTTCGCCGACGACGTAGACCCCCGGCTGCGACGTCGCCAGATGCTCGTCGCGTCGCGGCACATGCGCGCCCACGGCCGCGTCGAAGACCGTCTCGACCCGCGCCTGGAGCGCCAGCTCCGGGTCGGGCAACCGGCCGAGGGTGAGCACGACGGTGTCGGCCGCGTACGACTGCCCGTCGACCTCCACCTCCTCGACCTCGCGGTCGCCACCGGCTTGGAGTCCGGCAACACCCGGCACGCGGGCCACGACCTCCGCGCCCGCCACGGCGAAGGCATTCGCGACCTCATCCGCATCCGGGCCGTCGCCCACGACGACCACGCGCCGTCCGGGCAGCACACGGTGGACGTGGAGGAAGAGCTGGGCCGCCCGCGCGGTCATGACCCCGGGCAGCGTCCAACCCGGGAACGGCAGCACGCGGTCGGTTGAACCGGTGGCGACGATGACGCTTGCGGCGCGCAGGGTGTACGCCGTCTCCCCCTCGACGACGCCGACGACGTTGTCCTCGAAGAACCCCCAGGCGACGGACCCACGCGCGACCTCGACTCCGGCAGCGGCCACCCGCTCGGCGAGCGCCGCGGCCACGCGCACCCCCGGCTGCCCGTCGAGGTCCGGTTCCAGCCCGTGGGTGGGGGCGACGCGCCAGCGCAGGTGCCCACCGAGGTCCGGCTGCTCGTCGACGAGCACCACGCGAGCGCCGGCGCCGGCGGCCGCGAGCGCCGCGGCGCAGCCCGCCGGCCCGCCGCCGACCACGACGACGTCGGCCTGCTTCATGCCGTGCCCTCCTCCCAGGAACCGAGTCCCCGCTGCGTCACGATCCGCTGACCGTCCCGCACCGGCGTGACGCAGGTGCGCACGCTCGGCTCGCCGTCCACGGTCATGAGGCAGTCAGTACAGCGGCCGACGCCACAGAACGGCCCACGCGGCCTTCCTCGGTTCGGCATCGTGCGGCAGACCCGGATCCCCGCGGCCAGCAACGCCGCCGCGATGGGCTCACCCGCCCGCGCTGGAATCGGGCGATCGTCCACGTAGATGGTGACCTCCGTCGTGGGCGGCAGATCCCCCAACACCGGGTGCTGCCGCACCCGGAGGTCCCCCGAGACCGACTCGACGGCTCCCTCATCGGCTGGCATCTTGGCTCCTCCCAGTTCCCGGCGCGCTCGCGAGCCGCGCCGCTCACCAGGGGTGATCATCGCAGCCGGGCGCCGCTCGCGTCAACGCGGCGACCAGCCGGATGGGCCGACACCACCCGCTCCGGCGCGATCGCGCCCCGTGCGGGCTAGTCCGACCCCGCGTCCAGTCGCGTGATGACGCCGCGCAGCCAGTCACGGTCGGCCCGCAGCAACACCAGCTTGTGCTCGACGGCCAGGTCAACGCCGATCCCATGCCCGTGCGGGGGAACCTGCTCCAGCTCGGCGATCTGTTCGTCCACGCGCGCCAGCCGCATGCGAAGCCCCTCGATGACCTCGTCCCGCGGCAGTTGGTCGAGGAACATCAGCCCGACATCCCCCGGGATCGCCGACTCCCCAGGATCGACCAGGCTCTGCCGAAGCAGCTCGCGGAAGCGCTCCTCGCCCCGTGGCGTGAGCGCATAGACCTTGCGTGGCGGCCGGTTGCCCGCCTGCTCGGTGTGGACGCTCGCATAGCCATCGCGGGCCAGCCGATCGAGGATGGCGTAGGCGGTCGCCTTCTTCATCGAGGTGACGCGCGCCAGGTTTCGCTCGATGAACTCGTTGATCTGGTAGCCGTGCTGGCTCTGGAAGCTGAGCAGCCCCAATAGCAGCAGTTCGCGTTCGTCCATGACATCCCCACGCCCCCGAAGCGGTACCGGCGTGTATTTCCCGTTTCCCGGTTGAATCCGCGCCGGGGGACGGCTATACTCCCGTCTGGAATAGTCAGTCTTGACTATCCACGCCTGACTATAGGCCGCCGGACGCGATGCGTCAATGAAAGGGACGCGCCCCGTGTTTCTCGCCGTGCGAGAGTTCCGTCACGCCCGTCTGCGTTACATCCTGATCGGCGCGATTATCGCGCTGATCGCGTGGCTCGTCTTCCTCCTCTCCGGGTTGGCCACGGGCCTGGCGACCGACAACGGCGCCAGCCTGATGAACATGGAAGCCGACCATCTGGTCTTCCAGTCCGACGTGCGCTTCTTCCTCCACCGCTCGATCCTGCCGGAGGAGACGGTGGAGGCGGTCCGCGCCGTGCCGGGCGTCACCGCCGCCGCACCGCTCGGCCACCTGACGGTCACCGTCACCCGCGGCGCGGATGACGAGAAGATCGACGCCACCATCCTGGCAATCGACCCCGACAGCTTCCTCGCGCCGCGGATCGTCGACGGCAAGGCGCTCTCAGGCCAGCCCGCGGGCAGTATCGTGGCCAACGACAGCCTCAAGCGCCACGGGGTGCGCTTGGGCGATCAGTTGACCGTCAGCCCCTCGGGTAAGGTGCTGACCGTCGTCGGCTTCACCACCGGCCAGACGTACAACCACCTGCCGGTCCTCTTTATGGATATCCCGACTTGGCGCGAGCTCAAGTTCGCCGCGCCCGGTTCGGCCGGGTCGGTGGTCGATCCGATCAGCGCCGTAGCCGTGAAGATGGATGAGTCCGCCGCCGCGCGGGTCCAGCAAGACGTGCCGGGCGTCGAGGTTGCCACCCGCCAGGTGGCACTGGAGAACCTCCCGGGATACCGCGAGGAGATGGGCACCATCACCATGATGCTCGCCTTCCTCTTCGTGATCGCCGCTTTCGTCCTGGCCGTCTTCTTCTACATCCTGACGCTGCAGAAGACCAACCAGTTCGGCGTGCTCAAGGCCCTCGGCGCCACCACCGGCTTCCTGGCACGCGACCTGGTCGCCCAGGTCCTGCTCCTGACGCTGCTCGGCGTGGCGGCCGCTGCCGGGCTGACCTACGTCGTGGCGGCGATGATCCCGCCCGAGATCCCCTTCTCCCTGGACACTCGGCTCATCCTGACCTACGCCGTGGTCCTGGTGGGAGTCGGACTCCTCGGGACCCTCCTCTCGCTCCGCCGGATCGCCAAGATCGACCCGCTCATCGCCATCGGGAGAGTGGACTGACAATGAGCACCCTAGTGCTGGACAACGTCACCAAGGTCTATGGGCAAGGGGAGTACGCCGTCACCGCCCTCGATGGCGTGTCGCTCAGCGTCTCCGCTGGGGAGCTCGTGGCGGTCGTCGGGCCGTCCGGCTCGGGCAAGACGACGCTATTGGCCATCGCCGGCGCGCTGCTCCAGCCGTCGCAGGGTCGGGTGGTGCTCAAGGGCCAGGACCTGACCGGCCTCGATGCCGCCGCGCTGGCCCGCATCCGGCTGGAGCATATCGGCTTCGTGCTGCAAACGTCGAACCTCGTCCCGTACCTCACCGCGCGCGATCAGTTGCTGCTGGTCGCCCGCCTGGCCGGGCGCATCGACGCCGCCGCCCGGGAGCGCGCCGACGACCTCCTGCGCGAACTCGGGCTGAGCCACCGCCTGAACCACTACCCGGAGGAGCTCTCCGGCGGCGAACGCCAGCGGGTGGCGATCGCCCGCGCGCTCATGAACGACCCCGACGTCCTGCTGGCCGACGAACCGACCGCCAGCCTCGACTCGGTCCGCGGGCGCGAGGTGGTGGAGATGCTTGCGCGGGAAGTGAAGGAGCAGAACAAAGCCGCGGTGATGGTCACCCACGACGAGCGCATGCTCGACCTGGTGGACCGCGTCATCCACATCGCCGATGGCCGGCTCTTCCACGAAGGGACCGTGACCCCGAGCGCCACCCCGGCCGGATGAGGAGCGACAGCATCAGGGCGCAGGACGGGTGGTGCAAAGGATCCGGCCGCTCGGCGCGTGCCCGGGGCTGGGTGATGTGCGGAGTCCACGCCGCGGCGCGTGCCCGCGGCTAAAGCCGCCGGGCTGATAAGGAAAGCCCGCTCAAGCGGGCTGGGGTGGGACAGGACTCACGCCTCCGCGTAAGGCCCCACCGCCCGGCCTGTGCCCGGGGCTAAAGCCACCGGGCTGACAATACAAAGCCCACTGAAGGGGCTGGGGACTGGTACCCAGCAGACTGCCGAATCGGCTCCGCCTGCATGTCGCCATCGCAGCCCCTTCAGTGGGCTTACCCCCTCTTCAGCCCGGCGGCTTTAGCCCCGGGCACGGGCCAGCAATGATGCTCCTATCACCAGCCCGCTAGACTTCGTCGTCGTCCCCAGCCGGCTTGAGCCGGCTTTCCTTGTCAGCCCGGCGGCTTGAGCCCCGGGCACGTGCCGACCAGCGGACACCCATACTGTTCATCAAACCCCATAACCCCCGGGCACGCGCCACGGCGCCGGGATCTTCCCGCCACCCATCCGATGCCTGGACCACGGCGCGGGAGCCGTCGCGCCACCGAGGGAGCCGGCACACGCCAGCCGCGGGTCACTCCAGCGGCCAGGTCTTGAGCTGGTTGATGACGTACTCGCGGATCTCGCTCGGCGTCGGCAGTGGGGCGACAAGGCGGCCCTGATCCAGCAGCGGCTTGAGCGCTCGTTCGGGCTGGACGCCGTCGGGGCAGAGATCGGCCGGGGGCGGGTCGTCCAGGCGCGTGACGCGGCTCGCGCCAGTGGCCGGGCAGCGCCAGACCTCTTTCGCGCCGCTCATCTTGCCCCGCTTGGCTCTCGACTCGCCGTCGATCTCCACGATGTCCATGCTGAAGTCGACCGTCTTGGCGCCGCTGATGCTCGTGCCGACGCCGAAGGCATCGACGATGTGCCGCAGGCGCACCACTTCCTCTTCGTCCAGCCCGCCGCTGACGATCAGCTTGACATGCTGGAAGCCGCGCAGGTCCAACTCCCAGCGTACCTCCTCGAGGATGCGCAGGAAGTCGCCCCGTCGGGAGCTCGGAGTGTCCAACCGCACACCCCAGAGTCGGTCGCCCAGCGCCTCAGCCACGCGGATCGCCTCGAATTTCTCGTCCTGGAAGGTGTCGATCAGCGCGATGCGCGGGATGTCCGGCGGCAGGATGCGGTCGTAGGCGAGCATGGCGTCCACCGTGTCGCCCATGATGAGGATGAGCGCGTGGGGCGTGGTGCCGGTTGGGTCCTGACCCAGCAACTCCGCCGCCTCCACCACGCTGACACCGTCGCAGCCGCCGATATACGCGGCGCGTTCCACCGCCAGGCTCACCGCGGGGTGGATACGCCGGGCGCCGAAGCTGACCACCTTCTTGTCGCCAGCGAGGCGCCGGATCCGGGCGGCCTTGGTCGCCACCCCGGACGCCTGACAGATCAATCCCAGGATCGCCGTTTCCAGCACCGCGAAGGAGAGGTACGGGCCCGAAATCTCCATCACCGGCTCGTAGGGGTGGAAGATGCTGCCCTCGGGCATGGCCCGCACGTCCACCGGGATACCGTCCAGCAGCCCGGCCACCTCGTCCAGCCCGGCCAGGACGGCCCAGGAACTGCCGCCGGGCAGCGACTTGGCAATGAACTCGGCGCGGACGTGTGGGTTGCGCCCCTCGGCTTTCAAGATCTCAACGGTGCGCAGGAAATACACGTCCGTCGTGCGCCCGGCCTTGATCTCGTCTTGTGTCGCGTAGTGGAGCCAGCGTCCCTGCACCATCGCCAGTCCCTCTCCGTCCCCCCGTCGCAGCGCGCGTATTCGGTGAGGGAGAATAGCACACCGGGCGCCAGAGCTGCCCGCGGCTTGACGGCTGCCTGGCGCACGATTAGTGTACGTACATATGTCGCGTCGTACGGAGGAGAACGCCGATGCCCCACAACCTCAGCGCCGGGGTCCTGAGCCGGGAGCAACTGCTGGAGTTACTCGACGGTGAGCCGCCACTGGTCGCGGGCCTGCGCGACCGCGATGCGCAGGTCCAGCCGAACGGGATCGACCTGACGCTCGACTCGGTCGCCACCTTCACCGGGCCGGGGACGCTGACCGTGGACAACGCCGGGCGACGGCTGGCCGACAGCACGGATCTGACCTTCGGTCCCGATGGCCAGCTCTACCTCTCCCCCGGCGCCTACCTGGTGCGGTTCACCGAGACGGTCAATCTCCCGGCCGATCTCATGGCTTACCTCCGTCCCCGCTCCACGCTGCTGCGCTCCGGTGTGGCGCTGCACACCGCCGTGTGGGATGCCGGCTACGCCGGTCGCGGCGCGTCGCTCCTGGTCGTCTACAACCCGCACGGGTTCCGGGTGCAGCACGGCGCCCGCATTGGCCAACTGGTGTTCCACCGGCTGGCGGCGGCGACGGCCGAGGGGTACGACGGCATCTACCAGGGCGAAGCCACCGACCGGCGCTGAGGCACACCAACCCCTCGCCCACGGCGGCATGGGGATTGGACGCGGCTGGTGCCGGGTTCGTGCTGCCGGCGGTCCACCCGTCCCATGACGCCGCGCCCCTCACATCGACCCGGATGGCGACCGTGGCCCACGGATCCGGCCCGGCACGGAAGCCCCATCCGGGTCGGTTCGCATGAGCCACGCTCAGCCGTGGCGACGCCGCCCCTCCCCGGCACAGTGCTTGCACTCCTCGGGGGCAAGTTCGCCTCCGGGCGCGGCGAGAGCCGTGCCGGGAGCCGACGACGGAGAGGCGGTACCCGTGACAGTAGCCAGACAGATGGTCCGGACACTCCAGGCGCACAACTGGCATCCGGTCGCGATCGTGAACGGGTCGGACCGCCTGGACCTCGCCCCGCTCACCTCGCAGCTCGGCGCAGGGTTCACCCTCTGGCGTCAGAATCCGGGTGGTCAGTGGTCGGTCGTCGTGAGCGGGCATACGGCGAACGGCGAACTCCGGGGCTCGGAGGATGAGCCCCTCCACCTGCCACATCACGCGGAAAAGCGGCTGGAAACAATGCTCGCGGGGGCGTAGCGCGCTGCGCTAGGCCCAGACACAGGAAAGAGCCGGCTGACCGGCTCCTCCCGTCCCTGCAACGGGGTCTTGTGCGGGCGACAGCGACCACAACCCCCCGGAAACGCCGACTGTCGCCAACGAGTCGCCCGGCCGCCTGGCGCCACGGCCGCGGGACTCACGCACTACGAGTGTAACAGGTTCCCGGCTTATGGCAAGGTCAGACGCGCAGCCGTTCGCGTGATCCTTGCGCCCCCATCCTTCGTTTCGCGTATCCGACGTCGAATTGGCGGCTGTTCTCGGCGTCTTCATGCCGTTCTACACACCGGAAACCGGCGCGCGAGGCACGCGAAACCGCCGATTCCGGTGCGCCTAGACGCCGGATCAATCGACGGTGTCGGGCGACGGCGTCCCCTTGATCCGCAGCCACGCCAGGATGCGCCGCTTGATGTCGTCCACCGTCTCCTCCTCGGACAACTGCTTGCGCACCGTGGACCAGCCGCCGCGGTCGGTCTCGTAGATCGCCTGTCCCGCGTGCACACGCATGAAGGCCGCGCGATCGCCCATCTGCACCAGCCACCAGTCGTAGACCATCTTCGGCTTCAGCGCCACGCCGTGCAGGTAGAGCGGGTGATACGCGCCGTCGACCGGCTGGTCGTCGACGAAGATCTCGCGCGCCGCCACCATCCCCGGGTTTTCCAGGATCAACTCGGTCACCGCCTGGTACAGGCGCGGGTAGTGCTTCTGCTTCTGCGGCCACGAGTAACCCAGGTTGCCCGGCAACCCCATCCGGGGGAAGAGGGCGATGATCTCTTCCTGCGCCCGCTCGGGGTCCTCGCGCAGCAGTGTCCCCAGCGCCAGGCGCAGGTCGCCGCTGCCGTGGGTGATGCGCGGCGCATCCTCGCCGCTGAGGAGAATCATTCCGAAGGAGTCCGCTGGCTCGTTGGCGAAGGGCGGGGCAGTCACCCGCCGCGTGAGGAGGAAGCGATCCCAGCCGTTCTCCGGGTGGTAGATCGGCAGCGCGTCGATGGCCGAGTCGGCGAAGCGCGCCCCGACGATTACGTTGGCCACCACCCAGCCGAGCGCGAACCCCAGCCGATCGGGCGTCGCCAGGTGCTGTTCCGCCTCCGGCATGTCCGCACTCAACGGCAGCGGCGGCAGATGTTCATAGTTGCGAATCGCTAGCTCCACCTGCTCACGAAGATCCATTGCGTTGTCGCCACCCCTTCGCCCATTGCGGGCCTGACTCAGTGAGCCAGACCCGAGACTACTCCTCCATGCGCGGATCTCCGCGGCATGTACCGGATATCCCCGCGGATCATGAGGATTGTACCGTGCTGCCGCCAACCTGGCCCATGCGCGCCCGATCGCGCACCGATAGGGACAAAAGTCACGCCTTTTCGACCGAGTCCTCGTCTTACCGATGGGGTCCATAGTAGACTTGAGGGCGCCATCTTACGCCCCTCCAGGCGTTGATGTGCGACCATTGGCAACGGTATCAGGGAGCACCCACACGTGCGCGACTTGACGTTTATCGAGATCCTTGGGCTTATTCGGCGCTGGTGGTGGGTGTTCGTCCTCTGCCCGGTCCTCGCCGGCGCTGCCGCTTACGGCGTCAGCCGGGCGCTGACGCCCGTCTACCGCGCGGAAGCGACCCTCTTCATCGACCAGCGCGAGACAACCGGCAGCCTCAACGTGAGCGACATCCAGGCCGCGCAAGAGCTGGCTGTCACCTACAGCCGCCTCGTTACCGCGCGTCCCGTTCTCGAGAAGACCATCGAGCGCCTCTCGCTCGACACCACGCCGGAAGATCTGGCGGAGAGCATCAGCGTCTCCCGTATCGACAGCACCCAACTCGTCGAGATCGCCGTCGAAGATCCCGATCCGGGCACCGCTGCCCAGATCGCCAACACGCTGGCTCAGGTCTTCATCGAGGATACGCACGCGCAAGAGGATGCCGTGACCGGAAGCGGCCGTGACGAGCTGCGGCGCCAGATCGAGGAAGTGCAGCAGCGCATCGAGGACACCAGCTCCCGGATCGCGGAGTTGCAGCAGTCTGGTGCCAGCGGCACCGCCGTCCAGACCGAGCTGCGGACGCTCCAGACGCAACTGAGCCAGGACCAGTCGCTCTACGCGAGCCTCTTGGAAGCCCAGCAGCGGATGGAGCTTGCCGCCGCGCAAAGTGCGACCCAGATCCGCGTGGTTGAGCAGGCCGTGCCGCCGAAGACCTTCGTCAAGCCGCGCATCCTCCTCAACACAGCCCTCGCGGGCGCCCTCGGAGTCGTGCTCGCCGCCGGGCTCGTGCTGGTCGCGGGCTACCTCGACGACACCGTCAAGACCAGCGAGGACGTGCAGCGGCTCACCGGGCGCGGTGCACTCGGTCTCATCCCCGAGCTCCGCTCGCCTGAGAGCATCGAAGCCATCGCCCACCCCGACTCGGTCGGCAGCGAAGCCTTCCGCACCGCACGGACCAACCTTCAGTTCGTCGCCGTGGGGCAGAGCCTGCGCTCGTTCGTCGTGACGAGCCCACGTCCCGGCGACGGCAAGACAACCACGGCGGTGAACCTGGCGGCGGTCCTGGCACAGGGCGGCCAGCGCGTCATCCTCGTGGACGCCGACCTGCGCCGGCCGCAAGTCCAGCGCTACTTCGCCGGGCTCAACACGCGCACCGGTTTGTCCAACCTGCTGCTGGGCGAGTGGGATGTAAAGCTCACCCCAGCGCTGCGGCAGACAACCATCGCCGGCCTCACGGTCCTGCCCGCCGGCCCGCTGCCGCCGAACCCGCTGGACCTCCTCAGCTCGCCCCGGATGCGCGAGGTGTTGGACTGGCTGGCCGGGCAGGCCGATGTCGTCATCTTCGACGCGCCGCCGTTGGCGGTGTCCGACGCGCTCGTCCTGAGCCGGTTGACCAACGGGGTCATCGTCGTCTCCGAGACCGGGCGGGTCCGCACGGCGGAGCTCGCCGAGGCGGTGCAGCAGATCCAGCGGTCGGGCTCGACGCTGCTGGGGATCATCCTGAACCGCTTCCCGCTGGAGAAGTCCGGCGGCTACTACACGTACTACCGCAGCCAGGGCGACGACGCGGCCGGCGCCCGCCACATCGAGCCACCCGCCGTCATCCCGACCTGGGCGAACGGGAGCGGCAACCGTGTCGTCATCCGGCGGACGCTCCGGCCCACAACCTCCAAGTCGGCCGACTCCGAGACGTAGGCGCTGATGCACGACGTAGACGACCAGACCGGCCGCCAGGCAGCGACTCCGATCTTCGCCGCCTTACGTCCACACACCTCGGCCACTGTCACCACCCGGCGCCGCCGCTGGCCATTCGTTGTCAGCGGCGTGCTCCTCATCATTCTCGTCCTCGGTGTGCTGGCCGGTATGCGGGCGCGCTCTGCGCTCGCCGCCTACCGGGATGTCCGCGATGAAGTGGCAGTGTTGGAGGCGCTACAGGCCGGCGATCTCAGCAGCATGCAGGCGGACGATCTCCGCGCGATCGAGCAGAGCCTCACACAGCTCCACGACGACCTCGGCCGCCTGGACGCGGCCGTCACGCCGCCCGTCGGCGCCGGGCTGGTTGAGCGCCTGCCGATGATTGGTCCACGGTACACGGCGGGCAAACGCCTGATTCGTGCCGTCGACACGCTGACCACAGCCGGCATCGCCACCGCCGCAATCGGCCGGGAGACCCTCACCGCGTTCCGTGCCACCGGCATCAGACGGTCACCGGACGACACCGGTCCGACGTGGCTCGACGTGCTGATGAGTCACCAGGAAGACCTGGACACCATCCTCGCCCAGGTGGACGAAGCGCGCCGCATCCGGGCCGGCATCGATGCCGCGGCGCTTCCCGCGTCGGCTCGCGCGCGCCTGCCCGCGCTCGACCGCGCGCTCGACGCGCTTGACCCGCTGCGGCTCGTGAACGACGACCTGCCGGTGTTCGCGACTGCGCTGGGGGCTGAGGAACCGGCCCGCTACCTGATCCTCTTCCAGAATACCGCCGAGCTGCGGCTGAGCGGCGGGTTCCCGGGCACGATCGCGCTAGTCACGTTCGAACATGGCCAGCTCGCGTCGTACGAGTTCCACGACATCTACGACCTCCAGCAAGCCTATCAGGCCGGGCGGACGCAGCCGATCACGCCGCCCTATCCAGTCGCGCACCACTTCGGCCATGAGGAGCTGCCGATCCAGGATGCGACCTGGGAAACCGACTTCGCCGCAGGCGCGGCGCGGCTGGTCGAGATGTACCGCGCCACCGGCTGGCCCGCGATCAACGGGGTCGTGGCCGTCACCCCCGCCGTCGTCAGCGACATCCTGGGGCTCACCGGCCCGGTGACCGTGGAGGTCGACGGCGAGCCACGCCGGATCGACGCCGACAACGTTCATGACGAGATCGAGCGGCAGCGATACGTGCACGGTGGCAATGAGACCGCCCCGTCGCACAAGGCCGTCCTGGCTCTCCTCGGCCGGGTGCTCATCGAGCGACTGACCGCCGCTGACCGCGCGCTCCTGCTCGACCTCATCCGGACAATGCGCACCGCCGCCGACGAGCGCGACGTGCAGGTATACGCCGTCGATCCCCGGCTCCAGGCCATGGCGGACGAGCACCGCTGGAGTGGGCGGCTACTCCCGCAGCCGGGCGTACCCACCCTGGCCCTGAACGCGTCCAGCCTGGTCACCACCAAGGCCAGCCGCGCCGTGCACCCGCAGGTGACACTGACCATCGAGCCACCCGTCAATGGGCAGCGCATCGTCACCCTCGCCGCCGACTTCGTTCACACCGGCGACCCGACGGCCGATCCCTACTACGCGGGGTATCAGCGCTGGTGGGTTGAAGTGACCCTGCCCGAGGGGAGTACCCGGCTCGACAGCAGCCACGAGCCGCAGCCGGACCCCGACGCGCCCAACGGCGGCAGCTACGACTTGGAGATCTTCGCCGGCGAGACGACGCATTTCACCGTGCGCTTCACCATGCCCGACTCCCCCCAGCTCCTCATCCGGCGCCAGCCGGGGATCACCCCGGTCGAGCTCACCGCCACAACGCAGGGGTGCCAAGCGCCGGTCACGGCCACGCTCACCGCCGACCTGACTCTCGACCTCACCACCCTCTGCCGCTGACGCACGCCCAGTCATCGGTCCCGGCCTGCGCGGAGCGTCTCGTCCGCGCCCGGCCGGGGGCGGGGTTTGTGGGCGCGCCCAGGGCCCCCCCC
>NZ_JADGHZ010000309.1 GCF_019683595.1 Sphaerobacter sp.
TGCTCCCAGACGTCCAGGCCCATGATCGGGTAGAGGCCGTCCATCAGGGGGCTGTCCTGGTTCGCCGTGCTCATGACCTCGAGCTTGCCGTTGCGCCACACCAGCCAGGCCCAGCCGCTGCCGAAGCGCCCGAGCGCCGCCTTGGTGAACTCGTCCTTGAAGGAGGCGAAGTCACCGAACGCCTGCTTGATGGCGTCCGCCAGCTCACCGGTCGGCTCGCCACCCTTGTTCGGGCCCATGATCTCCCAGAACATGGTGTGGTTGACCGCACCGCCCCCGTTGTTGCGGACGGCCGTCCGGATGTCCTCCGGCACCTGATTGATGTTGCGCAGGACATCCTCGGCGCTCATGTTCTCCAGGTTGGAGTGGCCCTTGATGGCGTTGTTGTAGTTGTTGACATAGGTCATGTAGTGGTTGTCGTGGTGGTAGCGCATGGTCGCTTCGTCGATGTGCGGCTCCAGCGCGTTGTACGCGTAGGGCAACTCGATCGCCTGGTAGGCCATAACCTTCCCTCCTTGGTAACGATCGATCAGCCATGCGGGCCGAGCGCCTTGGGGCCCGGATCCGTCGCACCTCCCATTATCACACAAGATGGTTCAGAAACCAGACCGTACGCACTCCCGCGCCGTTACCCATCGCTCGGTGGGCCGTCCGAGCCGACGAGGATCGGCTCCACGACCGTGTCCTCGCGCCTCGGGTCGAAGCGCCAGATCACCGGTCGCCGGACGACCGGCAGCGCGACGTTGTAGACCGGGATGCCCTGGTCGGTGCACCCCTCCGACCGGCCGCGATGGGCGTGGCCGTGGACGGCGAAGAGCACCTGGTGGCGTTCGAGCGCCTGCCCCAGTTCGCTCGACCCCAGGTAGGGGTGCAGCGCCGGCGGTTCGTCACCCATGGTGTCGGCGGTGGGGCTGTAGTGCGTCAGCGCGACGCGGTAGTCGCAGCCCGCGACCGCGGTCAGCCCGCGGTCGAGTTTGCGGCTCTCCTCGATGACCTTGTCGTAGAGCACCTTCCAGGCCGTCTCACCGAAGGGCTCGAGGTTGTACGGCCGGAAGCCGCCGCCGAAACCGATGCAGCCGGCCAGGCCGAGGCGCACCCCGGCGCGTTCGAACACCCAGCCGTCGCCGTCGAGCACGACGACCCCACATGCTTCGAGGATCTCCTGGATGATCTCCTGCTGGTTGTGGTGGCAGTCGTGGTTGCCCAGGACGGCGACGACGGGGAGATGCTCGCAGTCAAGCAGCGAGGCGAGCACCCGGGCCTCGTCCGCCACACCGCTGTCGGTCAGGTCGCCCGCGAGGAGGAGCAGGTCGGCTTCCTCCCGGACGAAATCGAACAACTTCCGCAGCTCGGCTTCCGTGCCCTTGCGGGTGTGGATGTCGCCAATCGCGGCCAGTCGAATCACAGCGCTCTCCGCCTACGTGTGGGATACGGCGTTCCCGGCCCGTCTGCCCGCATGCTGCACGAATCGGACCACGGCGGCGGTACGTGACTTGCATTGGCACGCGCAACCCGGCAACGGAGCCGGGTGGGACGGAGGGCTGGGCATGCAGATGAGCATGCAACACGACCTGCCGGCCGAAGTCCAGGCCATCTACACGCGCGCCATGCGGACGCTCCAGGACGCGGGCGTGCCGTATCTGGTGGCTGGGGCGCTGGCGGTCTATCACTACACTGGACTCTGGCGGAACACGAAAGATCTCGACCTCTTCCTGCGACCCGAAGACCGCGACCCGGCGCTGGTCGCGCTCGCCAATGCCGGGTTCCGGGTGGAGATCCTGGCATCGCACTGGCTGGCAAAGGCAGTCGACGGCGATGTGGTCGTCGACGTGATCTCAGGGTTCGGGAACTGGCTCCAACCGGTGGACGATAGCTGGTTCGATGCGGCAGAGCCGCTACGGATTTTCGGCCTGGACACATCGGTCCTGGCCATCACCGACCTGATCTGGGCCAAGTCGTACGTGGCCGGGCGAGAGCGGTTCGACGGCGCCGACATCGCGCACCTGATCCGCCGCGCCCACGACCGGATCGACTGGCAGCACCTCCTCGACCGCTACGCCGACCACTGGGAGCTGCTGAGCGTCTACATCCACTATTACCGCTTTGTCTACCCCGAGGCCCGCTCGTTGGTCCCGACCTGGGTGGTCGAGTACCTGATTGCGCGGCTGCAGGACGACCTGCGCACGCCCGCGCGCCCCGAGGTTTCCTTCCGCGGGCCGCTCCTCGACCGTTTCTCCTACCTCGTGGACATTCATCACTGGGGCGAGTCCGATCCGCGCGAGCACGTCGCGCGCCGCCGCGATCTCCCACCTGAGGAGGTCGTCGAGCAGCGGGCTGCCGACCAGGCGCTCGTCGAGCAGGATCGGGTGCACGGGAAGCGGTTTCGTGATACGTGATGCGTCATGCGTCATGCGTCATGCGTCCCCCCTCACCCCCGGCCCCTCTCCCACGAGGGGAAAGGGGAGTATCACGCATGCCGGATGACGAGTGACGCATGACGCA
>NZ_JADGHZ010000310.1 GCF_019683595.1 Sphaerobacter sp.
GCCCGGCTTTTTTTTTAACCCCCGGGGGGGGGGCGCCCGCCCCCCCCCCCTTCTCCCTTCCGGTCACGCCGCTAACCCCACGCCGCGATCTCGCCGTCCACGACGACAGCAACCGACGTTCGGCCGCGCCAGGTTCAAGCAGCAACCCCCCACGACGCAACGGCGCTCGAATTGGGCTCGCCTCCCTACCTCCCCGGGCAGGCCGCACCTGTCCCGTTGGCCACCCGCACCCCTGCCGACCCGACCCTGAGTGCCCTGCCTGGAGAGTCGATGGCGGTGGAGAGCCGGCGCTCTAGGCTCACATACATTCGACGAACGCGGGTGACGCCGGACGGGCGCCTTCCCAAGAGGGCGCAGCAGTCCCGAGATGGAGGGTCACATGACCGCTACGAACGTTTCGCTACAGACGCTGCGCGCCGCCGTCCGCGGTCGCGTCATCGTGCCCGAGGACGTCGACTACGACCCGACGCGCCTCACCGTCTCCGCGGTCTTCGACGACCGCCGACCGGCGGCGATCGTCCGCGCCGCGGACGTGGAGGACGTCCGGCGGGTCGTCTCCCTGGCCCGGGAGGCCGGGCAGGATCTCGCCATCCGCAGCGGCGGCCACAGCATGGCCGGCCACAGCACCACCGACAGCGGGATCGTCCTCGACCTTCGCGAGCTGAAGGGACTGGAGATCGATACCGTGCAGAAAATCGCTTCCGCCGGAGGAGGGCTGACCACCGGCGAGTACACCACCGCGGCCGCCGAGTACGGCCTGGCCACCGGCTTTGGCGATACCGCCTCGGTCGGGATCGGTGGGATCACGCTCGGCGGCGGGATCGGCTATCTCGTGCGCCAGCACGGGCTCACGATCGACAACCTGCTCGCGGCAGAGATCGTCACGGCCGACGGCGAACTTCGCCACGTGGACGCCGAACACGAACCAGACCTGTTCTGGGCCATCCGCGGCGGTGGCGGGAACTTCGGCGTGGTGACCCGGTTCACCTACCGACTCCAACCGGTCGACACCATCGTCGGCGGGATGCTCATGTTGCCTGCCACCCCCGAGGTCATCGCCGGTTTCGTCGAGCTCGCCGATGCCGCGCCGGAGGAACTGTCGACCATCGCCAACGTCATGACGGCACCCCCGATGCCGTTCCTCCCGGCCGAGCTGCACGGCAAGCTCGTGCTGATGGCCTTGGTTTCCTACGCCGGTGAGGTCGAAGCGGGACTCCGGGCCGTGGAGCCGTTCCGGAAGCTCGCCACACCGATCGCGGACATGCTGCGACCGGCCCGCTACCCGGACATGTACCCGCCCGAGGAGGGCGAGTTCCGGCCACTGGCCGTGACGCGCACGATGTTCCTCGATACGGTGGACGTCGACGTCGCTCGGAGCATCGTCGACCACCTGGAGAACTCGGACGCGCCGATGCGCGCAGCACAGCTCCGGGTGCTCGGCGGGGCGATGGCGCGGGTGCCATCCGACGCGACCGCATTCGCCCACCGCTCCAGCCGGATCATGGTCAACCTCGCCAGCTTCTACCTGGGGCCTGACGACCGAGCCCGGCGTGAGCAGTGGATCGATGCCTTCGCCGCGGCCCTGCGCCAGGGCGACCAGGGCGCCTACGTCAACTTCATGAGCGACGAAGGCGAGGAGGGCGTTCGCCGCGCCTACCCGAGCCCGACGTGGGAGCGGCTGGCGGCCATCAAGGCCCGCTACGATCCGCCGAACCTCTTCCGGCTGAACCAGAACATCCCCCCGCGCGCCGATCGCGAGGCGCGCCAAGCGGTCGCCTGAGCCGGGCCGCCGATGCCGGGCCGTGCGCAACCCGCGCATGGCCCGGCAATCTGTCGTGGCGGACAAAGGTTCGATCCCCTACCCGCTCCCACCCTCGCTGATTCATCAAGGATCGATTCGCTACAGAACCCGGGATCCCAGCACTGGCCGTGCGTAGATTACGCGCCGGCAACGCCTCAACGGGTGATACCATGACGCCATCAGGGTCGGCCGGTCCACGAGCCATGCGCGGGGAGGGAGGGTACGGTGATGGCTGAGGCGAGCGGAGCGCGTGAGGGTCGGCGCCCTCGGCTGCGTGATCTCGGGATCGTCATCGGCACGCTGCCACCGGGACCGCTCAATGCGATTACCGACGTGCTGGAGGTCCGGGTCGGGCTAGCGACGGTGATCCACGACGGCGACCCGGCGCGGCCGGAGTTCGGGCCGGCACGCACCGGCGTCACCGCAATCCACCCACATCGCGGCTCGGCCTTTACATCGCGCGTGCCGGCAGCCGTCGCGGTGCTCAACGGCGCCGGGGAGATCACCGGGCGCTCGCAGATCGACGAACACGGACTGCTGGAGTCGCCCATCCTGATCACCAACACCCACTCCGTGGGTGTCGCTCACCGCGCCTGCGTCGAGTGGCTCGCGCGCCGGACACCCACCATCGGCCGCAAGCACTTCGTCATCCCGGTCGTGGCCGAGACATTCGACGGGTTCCTCAACGACGGCGCG
>NZ_JADGHZ010000311.1 GCF_019683595.1 Sphaerobacter sp.
ATAGTGGGTAAGCCCACTGAAGGGGCTATGATGGCTACATCGAGGCGTATCCGATTCGGCCACCTACCGGGACCAGCGTCCCTAGCCCCTTCAGTGGGCTTCGCCTTCTCAGCCCGGCGGCTTGAGCCCCGGGCACCTGCCGGGCGGCGGGATCCCTTATGCTGAGGCGCCAGCCCTGCGTCCCCCCAGCCGGCTTTAGCCGGCTTTCATTGTCAGCCCGGCGGCTTGAGCCCCGGGCACGCGCCACGGCCCGGGAACCGTCGCGCCACCCCGCCTCGTGCCGCGTCACCAGTTGATGATGCGGTGGAACTCCTCTGCGTAGGCCATGCCGTGCCGCGCGCCGCGGTCAGCGGCCCAGGTGCGGACCATGCGCTCGATCTGGTCAAAGTGGTCGCCCAACTGGCTCTGATGCGCCCGCAGCGCCGCGATCTTCAGATCGATCGTCTCGGAGATGTCGACGGCGTAGTTGAGCACCGGCGCACCGGTGACGTAGATCTCGGAAACCTTGTGCGGCTGCAAGCCCTCGGCCAGCAGCTCCGGGAAGTCCCAGGGGTTCTGCGGCGCGGGGTAGACGGCCGCCATGACCGCCTCGCCGGCGGCCAGATGGTCCGGATGGTGCCGGCGGACGTTGTACACCGGCTCCCAGACCCGGTCGGGACACGGGCTGATGATGCGCTCCGGCCGGTACGTGCGGATGAGCCGGACGATATCCCTGCGCAGCTCCAGGGTCGGCTGCAACTGGCCGTCGGGGTAGTCGAGGAAGATGACATCGGCCAGGCCCAGGATCTCGCCGGCCGCGCGCTGCTCCGCCTTGCGCGTCTCCGAGATGCGGCGCCGCGCCTCCGGGCTGACATCGGTCGCGTCGTCCGGCCCTCCGGCGCCGCCGTCGGTAATGATGACGTAGTAGACATCCCAGCCCTCGCGCGCCCAGACGGCGACCGTCCCGGCCGAGCCGAACTCAGCGTCGTCGGGGTGCGCCACGAAGACCATCGCGACTTTGCGCTTCACGTGCTCCTGTGCTTGCTCCATCCCTGCTCCGTCTGTGCTAGAACCGTCGACGCTCCATGCCGCGCTCTCGCGAGGCATCTGACAGGATACCCCCCATACGACGGCAGGTCGAGTCGGGGCGCTGCCGCTTGCGAGCCGCCCGGAATCGCCGTACGCTGCCGACACGGTTCGGCGCGCAGTCGCGGGATGGGAGGGGCCAGATGAGCCAGTTGCCAGCGGTGGACGTGGTCGTCGTCGGGGGCGGCGTGATCGGCTGCGCCTCGGCGTACGAACTCCGCAAAGCCGGGCTGTCGGTCGCGATCGTCGAGGCCCGCGAGGTCGCCTCGGCCGCGTCCGGTGCCAGCGCAGGCGGCGTGCGCCAGCAGGGACGCGACCCGCGGGAACTGGCCATCGCCATGCGCGCGATCGCTCGCTGGCCGACCCTGGAGGATGAACTGGGCGCCGACCTCCACTACCGCCAGGACGGCCACCTGACGCTCGTCGCGCGGGAGGAGGATCTGCCGGCGCTGGAAGCGCGCGTGCGCGACGAGCAGGCGCGCGGCCTGGGCATTCGGATCGTGAGGCGGGATGAGCTGGACGAGCTCGCACCCGGCCTGGGGCCGGACATCATCGCCGGCGCCTGGTGCCCCACCGACGGCCACGCGATGCCGATCCTGGTCACCAAGGCGTTCTGCGCCGCCGCGCAGCGGCGCGGTGCCACGCTCTACGAGTGGACCGCCGTGACCGGGTTCCGGCTGGAGGGCGACCGCGTGGTCGGCGTCCACACCACCCGCGGGGAAATCCCCTGCCGGTCCGTCCTGATCGCGGCCGGGGCCTGGAGCCGAGACCTGGCCCGGATGGTCGGCGTGGAGCTGCCAATCGAGCCGCACGCGCTGCAGATGATGGTGACCAATCCGATGCCGCCGCGGCTCAAGCCGGTGGTCACGTGCGTCGGGCGGCGGCTCAGCCTGAAGCAGCTCCGGAGCGGCGCCTACCTCCTCGGCGGGGGCTGGCCGGGCAGCGTCGACTGGGAGGGGCGCTTCGGCCGCAACCGGGTCGCGAGCATGGCCGGCAGCGCCGTTGACGCCAGCGCCGTCTACCCCCTGCTACGCCGGACGCGGGTCGTCCGCGCCTGGACGGGACTGGAAGCGATCGCCGCCGACGAAGTGCCGATCCTCGGCCCGGTGCCGGGGGTCGAGGGTATGGTGCTTGCCTGCGGCTTCTCCGGGCACGGATTCGCCCTGTCACCCTGCATCGGCGAGTTGATGGCCGAGCTGATCGCGACCGGCCGGACCTCGCTGCCTCTCGATGCCTTGAGCCTGGACCGCTTCGCGGCGTGACGGGGCTGTTACGTAGCGTGTATAGCGTGTTCCCTACTCCTCCCCTCTCCCAGAGTTGGGAGAGGGGCCGGGGGTGAGGGCCATCTCCTACGTAATACGCAATACGCAATACGGAACACGCATCACGCAATATTCCACCCCCGCCCCGACCCCGGCAGGCGGCCAAAAA
>NZ_JADGHZ010000075.1 GCF_019683595.1 Sphaerobacter sp.
GGCCTCCGGGGAGGAGGAGGGGCTCCGGAGGCCGACAGTGGTTGACGCGGGTTGGGGCGCACTGGGGGTGATCCAGGCGCATAGACGTTCAGCGAAGCAGCTTCCCGCGGGCGCGGCGCCAGCCGATCGTCGGCCGGATCGCCGCCCTGCGGCGGCGGGCTAGCGTTCTGGCCCGATTCCGGGCCGTGACGCCCGCCGGGAACCAGACCTGTTCCGGCACGACCCGCAGCCCATTCGGCTGTTGCGACATGGTCCGCCCCTTCCGTGTGGCGCTGCGCGGCCAGGGACCGCGCGTGGTTGCGATCGTGTTCCCTGGCGCCCCGGGTTGATGCCGGTCATCGCTGGGCGCCATCCTCAGCATAGGGCCCGCCGATCAAGCGCCGGTCATCGACCCATGTGCTCACGGTTAACCCGCGATCAACGATCGGTATTCCGCGTCGCCCGCTCTGTATCCGTCTCTCTCCCACCTCTTCATCCCGGACGTGCTACGATTCCTCAGCGTCCGGCTCGGCGGTGAGCCGGGGCCAATGCCAGGGGAGCGATGGGACAGATCATCCCGTTCGAAGAACTGGGCCGGCTGGGAGAACGGCTGCGGGCGGAGGGGAAGCGCGTCGTCTTCACCAACGGGCACTTCGACCTCCTCCACGTCGGCCATCTCCGCTACCTGCAAGCCGCCCGCGCCCTCGGTGACACCCTCGTCGTCGGGGTGAACGACGACGCGGTCACCCGGCAGCGCAAGGGACCGGGCCGGCCGATCGTCCCCGAGGAGGAGCGGGCCGAGCTGCTCGCCGGGCTCGCCTGTGTCGACTACGTGGTCATCTTCCACGAGGAGACCGCCGAGGCCGCGGTCGCGCGCCTTCGTCCCGATGTGTACGTCAAAGGCGGCGACTACGCGCTCGACGAGGCCGAAGAGCGTGCCGGCAAGCAGCCCCTGCCGGAAGCCGCCGTCGTGCGCGGGTACGGCGGCGAGGTCCGCACGGTGCCCCTCGTGCCGGGCCGGTCCACCACCGACATCGTGCGGCGCATCCGCGAGACGTCCGACGCCCGGGAGCGTTAGTCGTGGTCAGCGCGGAGGAGCAGGTCGCGGCGGGATCGTCGGATCGCCAGCGCATCGCCAAGGCCGCCGCGATCATCATGGTCGGGACCGTCCTGAGCCGGATCCTCGGCCTCGCCCGAGAGCAGGTGACCTCCTACCTCTGGGGCACCACCGATCAAGTCGCGGCCTTCACCCTCGCCGACAACATCCACACCATCCTGTTCGACCTGGTCATCAGCGGCATGATGCAGGCCGCACTCGTGCCGGTGCTGAGCGCCTACACCGCGCCGGAGCACCGCGAGGAGCTGCGCCGGATCGTCGGTGCCCTCCTCGTCCTGGCATTGATCGTCATCGGCGGGATCGTCGCGGTCATGATCGTGTTCGCCCCGCAACTGGTATGGCTGATGACCGCCCTCGGGGGCGACACGCAGGTGCACAGCGAGGACACGATCCCGCTCACCATCGAACTGGTGCGCATCATCCTGCCGGCGGTGCTGCTGCTGTCCGTCTCGACGATCCTGATGTCCACACTCTACGCACTGCAGCGCTTCACCCGGCCGGCGTTGTCGCTGGCCGTGCGCAACGCGGCCATCGTTGCCGCCGCCCTGGCGCTGGGCAGGACCGCCTTCGAGATCCGCAGCCTGGCAATCGGGATCGTCGTCGGCGCCTTGCTGCTGATCGCGATTCAGCTTCCGGGTCTGCGCGACGCGATGCCGCGGCCCAACGTCGGCTTCCGTCACCCTGCCATCCGGCGCATCCTGCTCCTCTACCTGCCGATCTTCGTTGGGCTCATCAGCAACACCGTCGCGCTGGTGATCGACCGCAATCTGGCCTTCAACGTCGACGTCCACGCCCTCGGCGCGATGCGCTACGCGACCGCGCTGAACCAGATGATCCTCGGCATCGTCGCGGCGGCGACCTCGCTCGCCGCCCTGCCGACCCTCTCCCGCCACTTCAGCAGCGGCGATGAGGCGGCGTACCAGCGGACGCTGTCCAACGGCCTGAAGATGGTGACGGTCATGGTCGTGCCCGCCACCTTCGGCATGGCCGCGATCGCCTGGCCGGTGGTGGACCTGCTCTTCTTCCACGGCGCCACCGACCTCGAAGGGGCACGAGCGATCCTGATCGCGCTGCTCTGCTACCTGCCGGGCACCTTCTTCGCCGCGTTCGACCAGGTGCTCATCTTCGGCTACTACGCGCGGCAAAACACGCGCACCCCGGTGATCGTCGGCGTGCTCGCGGTCGGGGTCTTCCTGCTGACCGCCCTCTCGCTCGTCGGCCCGCTCGGCATGGCGGGACTGGTACTTGCCAACTCCGCTCAGTTCATGTTCCATGCGATCGTGATGTGGCTGATCATGCGCCGGGCGCTCGGGCAGGTGGGCGACGCCACGGTCGGGCGCACGCTCCGGGTCTGCGTCGTGGTGGGCGCGCTGATGGCGGTCGCGGTGTTCCTCCTGGCGCAGGCGCTCGAAGCGGTGCCGTTGGGGACGGCACCGGGGACGGCGCTCGATCTGGTGCGGCGGCTGATCGCGGTCGCGATCCCGATCGCGACCGGAGCGGCGATCTACGCCGGCGGGCTGCACCTCCTCGGGGTCGACGAGGTGCGCCAGATCTGGCGTGGTGTCATGCGCCGCCTGGGTCGCGCCGCCGCGTAGCGGGCGGACCACCGCCCGGTTCATGTGAAGGGTTGACCAGTGATCGATATCTGGTCGGTAATCCGCTGGGCACACCTGCTGGCCGCCATCGCCTGGATCGGCGGCATGCTCTTCATCCTGATCGTCCTGTTGCCGGTCATGCGCCGCTCCGTGCCGTCCACCGAACGCACGTTGCTCGTGGCCCAGGTCGGCGAGCGCTACGGGGTTCTGTCCTGGGTCGCGCTCAGCATCCTGGTCGTCACCGGCGTGCTGAACGGCGAGCGGCGCAGCGTGGCCTGGTTCCACCTGCTAGACGGCGAGTACGGGCGCACCCTCGCGCTCAAGCTGCTGCTGGTCGCGATCGTCATCCCGATCACGCTGGTGCACGCGTTCTACTACGGACGCCGCATCACCCGGCTCGCGGAGCAGGCCAAGGAATACGGCGACGACCCGGCCTTGGCCGCCGAGCGCCGCCGCCTGCAGCGCATGTCCGGCATCCTCTCGGCCGTCAACCTGCTGCTCAACCTCGCGATCGTTCTCCTGGCCGCGGCGCTCGTCGCCTGACACCGCGTCCGGCGCACCGAGCGACGGTCACGCCAGGCTAGGGCTGGACCGCCGCCGGCTCCTCGGTTACACCGGGCCCCCAGCCGATCGTGAGCAGAAACGCGCCGTCGTCCAGCGCGCGGACGGCATGCGGCACCCGCGTGTCGATGGCGATCACATCGCCCGCCGGGAGCGCATGCTCGGCATCGCCGACCGTGACCATGAACCGGCCGCGGAGGGAGTGGATGGTGATCGGCCCTGGCGCCGTGTGCTCGTCGAGCACCGCGCCACTCAGCATCGTCACCAGCACGACGCGCAGCCGGTCGGCCTTGACCAGCGTCTCCGCCCGCCGCCCGCTCGCACCGGGACCGGGCGTCAGACGATCGATCTCACGAGCCAGTTCGAAATGCCCAAGGATCTCCTGCGCTGCCATCGTCCATGGCCTCCTCTCATGCGGGCAGGAGGGTGGCGGGACGGCGCCGGCGATCGGACAACCATGCCCCGCCAACCATCCGATCATAACGGGACATGCCGCGGAACGCACCTGCTGGCCGTGCTGGGGCACCGGGGCCGCCCAGCCGGCGCGATCAGGCGAGGCGTCCCGCCAGGATGGGTTGGCTCGTGGGGTGGGTGCTGCCGCCAACGGGCTCGACGGTGATGCGAAGCGTCTCGTAAGAGCGGAGCGGTTGGTCCGGCCAAATGGTGAGGAACCCCCGGCCACGCTCGTCGACGGTGAACGTGCCACCGCTGACCCACTGATCACCGTGGGCGAACCAGAGTTGATACACCTGCCCGGGAGCGAGTTGCGGCAGGCCCTGCACGATGAGCCAGGCGAGTCGCCCATCGGGCACGGCGCAGAGCGTGCCTTGCGCCGAATTCCCGGGCGTCGACGCCACCAGGTCATACCAGCTCAGCGGGCCGGAAGCAGTCCGCGCGGACCGTGGCGGCTCGGCAGCGCCCCGGGCGTCGGACAGGCGCTGCCACAGGACGAGGTTGCTCCCGGTGAGGACGAGGATGAGCAGAACGGCGGCGGCCAGCCAGCGGCGGGCCGGTGCGACAAACGGCCACGGGGCAGGCCGGAGCGCGCCGAGCACCCGCCGGCGCAGCCGCGCCGGTGGGGGCCGGTCGGGAACGGAGAGCGCCAGCCAGTCGACGATGCGCGCGTAGTCCGCCTGCTCATGGCGGCAGCGCCGGCAGGTCGACAGGTGCCGTTCGACGGCCTCCGCCTCACCCGGGTCCAGCGCATCGAGCGCGGCCAAGGGCAAGAGGAGGCGGATCGGCTCGCACCCTGCCACATGTTCCGAGTTGTCCGGGCCTCGGGCGTCGCGTCGGTCCACATGCCCGTCCCATAGGGGTACACCGACTGAGGGGCACCCCGTGCTGTGCCCGTCGGGAATACGCGGGGCCGTACAGCCCGGATTGTGCCCGCGGGGACAGGCTCAGATGGCGCGAGCAACGAGGATGCCGAGGAGTACCGCGACCAGCCCGCCGAGGATGCTGGTAGTCACGTACAGCCCGCCGTGCCAGTGGCTCCCATTCGTGATCAGGCGGGCAGTTTCCCAAGAAAAGGTCGAGAAGGTGGTAAAGGCGCCCAGGAACCCCGACGCAGCCAGCAGGCGGGCCTCCGCCGGCAGCATGGCACGCTCGGCCACCAGCGTGAGGATGAAGCCAAGCAGAAACGAGCCGACGAGGTTGACCACCAGCGTGCCGTAGGGGAAGTGCGCTCCCCAGCGCAGTGAGGCCCACTCGCTGACGGCCACCCGTGCCACGGCACCGAACGCTCCGCCCACCGCCACCCAGAGGTACTGCATCGTCGACCCTCCTTGGCGCGCGGCGCCGGGCTCGCCTGCCGCGCCGTCGCTAGGCCGGGTACACCGCCAGCGCCATGCCGTCGAAGTAGCCCCAGGAGCGCAGGAAATCGTCCCAGGCGAAGCTACGGTGTGCCCCGTCTCCCGGGTCGGCGACGTACACGCGCTCGGCATCGTAGCCGTAGACGACGACGGTGTGCTCCTCCGGCACGAGGACGAACCGCTCTCCGTCGTGCCACGCGTAGCCACGCTGCTGGACCGACGTTCGGTTCGTGATCCAGGCGATCACCGGTCGCCCCTGGTCGAGCTGCTGCCGCAGCAGGTCGGCATCGCCCTGGGCGTAGAACACCTCGCCGACGAACCCGTAGCGCTGGAGGATCTCTGCCAGCGGCTCGGCGTAGACGCCGTAGTCGCGCGTGCCGCCGAAGGCGCCAAAAATATTACCCCGGAATCCGCGGTGGGGGTTAGGATGGGACGGCAGGTTCTCGATGAAGACCCACTCCGAGACCGGGCTACCCCAGTAGGCGGTCGTAATACTCGCGGCGGCCGCCTCGGAGCTGAGGGGCAGCGACTGACGTGCCACCGGCATGCCCTGGAGCATCACCGCGTCGTCCTCCGCCGCCGCGGGCGCAACCTCCGAGGCATCCGTGCCGGCCGCGGGGATCTGAAGCAGCGAGCCGGCCAGGAGCTGGTTCGGGTCGGCGATCGCGTTGGCGTGTGCGATCAACTCGACGGTCGTCCCGTACGTCGCCGCGATCTCACCCAGCGTCTCCCCGGGAACGACGAGATGCAACGACGGCACCGCGGGCTGCACTTCCCGCGCGGACGGCTCCGTGGCGGTCGACTCCGACGCGGATGGCTCCGTTACAGCCGCTTCCGGCTCGGGCGGCTCCGACACCTCAGGCTGCGCGGGCGGGATGAGCAGGACCGCCCCGACCGTGATCAGGTCCGGGTCCGCGATGCCATTGGCCGCCACGATGGCATCCACCGTGACGCCGAACTGCTGGGCGATGGCGAAGAGGGTGTCTCCCGGTTGGACTTCGTAGCGTGCGGCCGCCGTGTCCGGGTCGAGGGTGGTATCGGGCTCGATCGTCAACGTGGTGCCCGCGAGGATGAAGTCCGGGTCGGGGATGCCGTTGATCGTCGCCAGTTGGGGAACGGTGGTGCCGTACTGGAGCGCGATTTCGGACAGCGTGTCGCCCGGCTGCACGTCGTGGGTGACGGCCGCGCCCACGCTCTGCGCGCCCGCGATCAGCGCACCAGCGACCAGGGCGGAAGCCGCCCCACCCTTCCGCCACCGGGACGACCGGCGCCGTGCCCGCGGCTGGCGACCGAAGTGGTGGACACCCGGCGCGGGGCGCGCACCCCGCGTCTCGACCATCGTGCCCTCACCCCGGCTGCGGATGCGCGCGGCGTAGAGGGACACGAGGTCACGCTCTTCTTCGAGCGGCTCGTTCGCCATGCTGACCATCTCCGTTCCCTGCCGGGCTCGTTGACCGTACGCCATGTACGTACATCTGGCACGAGTGTAGCAGCGAACCCGCCCCCGGACAAGACCAGCGATGACCATGAGGCACGGAAATCCTGACCGTGCCAGCGCCGCGCCCTACGCGCGGGCACCACCCGGCCCCCGCGAAAGAACGCCCCTCTCCCAACGTTGGGAGAGGGGCCGGGGGTGAGGGCCGACATCGCGCATCAGGTCCGCACCTTCTCACTCACCGCGAGATGGGCGTCACCAACGGCTACCCGCGCGTCAGCACCTCGACACCCTGGGGACCGGCCACGACAACCTCGTGGGCGATACCGATGAAGAGGCCGTGTTCGATCACCCCGGTGATGGTCTTGATCTCGGTCGCGAGCGCGGCGGGGTTGGCGATGGGGCCGAAGTCGACGTCGAGGATGTAGTTGCCGTTGTCCGTGACGAAGGGCTCGCCTTCGGGTGGAACCGACCGCAGCGCGACCCGCCCGCCAAGCGCCTCCAGCGCCTGGGCGGGAACACGCCAGCCGAAGGGAACGACCTCCACCGGCACCGCGAAGCGGCTGCCGAGCCGGTCAACCAGCTTGGTGTCGTCGACGACGATCACCTCGCGCTCCGACGCGACCGCCACCAGCTTCTCCCGCAGCAGCGCACCGCCGTGCCCCTTGAGCACGTCCAGCGTGCCGACCGCGACCTCGTCGGCGCCGTCGATGGTGACGTCGATGCGGGTGGCGTCTTGCAGATCGATCAGCGGGATGCCCAGCGAACGGGCCAGTCGCTCCGAGCGCAGCGACGTGGGTACCCCCACGATACGCAGGCCGTCTTTCACCCGCTCCGCCAGCGCCTGAATCACGCACTCGGCGGTGGAACCGGTGCCGAGTCCCACCACCGCACCGTCCTGCACGGCGGACGCGGCGCGCTCGGCCGCCGCCCGCTTGCGCCGCGCCTGCTCATCTCCCTCCGGCGGCACTCCGTCATCCTCTCCTCGCCCACTCACACGATGCGCGCGGGCACCTCACGCCCGCGCGTCATCGGGGATGGCTCACACTCTACCCACCCCGCACGATGCGGGTGGCTTCCTCGACGATCCGATCCGCGGTCAGGCCGTACTCGCGGAGCAACTCCTCGCCCGTGCCGGACTGGGCATAGGTGTCATCCAGGTCCACAAAGCCCATGCGGCAGGGATGCAGCCGCGCGACCGCCATGGCCACGACGCTGCCCAGCCCGCCATGGTGCAGGTGCTCCTCGGCGACCACGATTCCACCGGTCTCGCGCGCCGCGGCCGCGACTGCGGCCTCGTCCAGCGGCTTGACCGTGTGCATGTCGAGCACACGTGCCTCGATGCCCTGTCCTGCCAGGCGCGCGGCCGCGTCGAGCGCCGCGGCAACCATCAGCCCGTTGGCGATGATGGTCACGTCGCCGCCCTCGCGCACCGTGATCGCCTTCCCGATCTCGATCTGAACGTTTTCATCGTAGACCACGGGGACGTTCGGCCGCCCGACACGGAGGTACGTGGGGCCGTCGTAGGCGATCATCGCGCGGGTCGCGGCTCGCGCGGCGTGCTCGTCGGCCGGCACCAGCACCACCACGCCCGGCAGCGCGCAGGCGAGCGCCACGTCCTCGATCGCCATCTGCGACGGTCCGTCCTCACCGATGCTGATCCCCGCGTGGCTGCCGACCAGCTTGACGTTCAGGTGCGGGTAGGCCACGCCCATGCGGATCTGGTCGTAGGCATTGCAGAGCAGAAATGCGGCGAAGCTGGCAGCCACCGGAATCTTGCCGTTGGCAGCGAGCCCGGAGGCCACGCCGACCAGGTTCGATTCCGCGATGCCGACGTCGAAGAAGCGATCGGGGAACTCCTTGCCGAACCACTCCGTGCGGGTGGAGTTGGACACGTCGCCGTCGACCACCACCACCGCCGGGTTCTCCCGGCCGATGTCGCGCAGCGCCTCACCGAAGGCGTCGCGCGTGGCCTTCCCCATCTTCAAGCCGACCTCGGTGCCCAGGTTCATCCCAGCTCCTCCAATGCCTCCGCAAGCTTGTCCTTCGGGAGGGCCCGCCCATGCCAGGTGTAGTCCTCTTCGAAGATCTTGAGCCCCTTACCCTTGATGGTGTGGGCGATGATCACCACCGGGCCGCTCTTCTCATCACGCGCCGCGATCAACGCGTCGCGGACCTGCTCGAGGTCGTGCCCGTCGATCTCCAGGACCTTCCAGCCGAAGGCTGCCCACTTGTCGTCATACAGCGCCGGGTCAGTGACCTTGGACACCGCGCTCGTCTGCTGGTAGCGGTTGTTGTCGACGATGGCGATCAGGTTGCCCACCTTCTGGTTCGCCGCGGCCATCGCCGCCTCCCAGACCTGACCTTCTTCGATCTCGCCGTCGCCGAGCATCACGTAGACCTGGTAGTCACGGCCGTCCAGGCGCGCCGCCAGGGCGTGCCCGAGGCCGATCGACAGCCCTTGTCCCAGGCTGCCGGTGGACGCCTCGACGCCCGGCAGCCGCCGCATGTTGGGGTGCCCTTCGAGCGGGCTTCCCAGCTTCCGGAGTGTCTTGAGTTCGTCCTTCGGGAAATACCCTGCCTCGGCCAGCACCGCGTACAAGATCGGCGCGGCGTGCCCTTTGGAGAGGATGAAGCGGTCGCGGTCGGGCCAGTGCGGCTGCTGCGGGTTGTAGCGCAGGATGCCACCGAAGTAGAGCTGCGTCAGGATCTCGACAGCCGAAAACGAACTGCTCGGGTGGCCCGATCCCGCCTCGGTCGTCATGATGAGCACTTCGCGACGCAGCCGGCGAGCCAGATCCCGCAGTTCGTCCAGGTTGGCCGTCGCGGGCTGTGCCTGCGCGCTCGCGTGCTGATCACCCATCGAAAGAACCTCCTTTAGTCGACCTCGTGCACGGTCCCCCGTCAATCCTTGCACAAGCTGGACCGCGAGGCGCCGGCCCGCCGGCTGGCGGGTGGCCGCCGGGGATCATCGTCGTTTCGCTGGTTTGGCGCAAGAGTCCACGGAGCGCGGGTTTCCTCCGCAAGCGCCCTCGGTCCGGCGCATCGCCACCCTCGCCGCGAATGCGCTCGCCCGTCCGGAAAGGGTGGCGTATCCTTTCATTGCGACATTCAGGGCACGTTCCATTCTACCAAGGGATTGCCGTGACCGAGATCATCGCCACTGTGTCGAGCAAGGGTCGGATCACCATCCCAGCCGCGGTCCGCCGACACCTCGGAGTCGCCCCGGGCACCAGAATAGCCTTCGACATCCGTGACGAGGGCGCCGTCAGCATGCGGCGGGCAGCGTACCCGAGCATCGCGAGCCTCTGAGGAGCGGCCGGGACGCTCCGCGAGCCGATGGCCTGGCGCGACGTGCGTCGTATCGCCCGTGAGGACGCGCTTTCCGCCGGTCACCCAGAGCCACGATGAGCGCCCCGCTCGTCGATTCCGACTCGACATCCGCGTCTCTACCGGTCACGATTTACGCTTCAGGTCCGCAGACCGGTGCCCGCTCCGCCCATCTCGCCATCACTCCGCACACCCCGCCGCACGGTACAGGGTCAGGCCCTCCCTGCTCGCGACGACGGTCGCGCCGGGGTAGCCCGCGGCATCGGGCGCGGCGTCGCTCGGCAGCACGGCGTAGCACGTGCCGGGCGGGGCGGGAGGCGGCGCCCAGTACTCGACCGCACCCTGACCGTAGACCGTGTGCCCGTTGCGCTGCAGGATCGCGCCCAGCAGGGCGAGTGCGATCGGGTCGGCGTCGAGGCGTGGCAGATCGACCGCGGCACCGTCCGGGACCGCCTCGGCCAGCTCCCAGAGCCATGGATCGGGCGCGACCGTGATGACGTAGTCGGGCGGCGCGGCCAGTTCGATCTGGAGCTCCGGGAAGTCCTCCACTCGGCGGAGCAGTGCGTCCCGCTCTGCCGCTGACGAGGTATCCGCGTGGTAGAGGACGGCCCGGACACCGACGCCCTGCAGGAGCCGGATCGTCTCGCGCGACGGGAAGTCGTGCATGGCGTCGCGGAGCGGGTAGTAGGCGGGTGGCGCGAAGCTGCTGTACCCGTTGACGAGCGGCGCCCAGTGGAAGGTCGACCAGAAGTTCGGCCAGGCCGAGGAGATCAGCCCCTCCCCCATCGGCAACTCGAGCGCGGGCACGCGATGTTCCGCCAGCCATTCGTAGTCCGCCCGGCGCGCCTCGGCGGCCGTGGCGGGTAACGGATCAGGCAGCGGCCAGGCCATCGCACCCTCAGCCAGGATACCGACCGCCAGGATGCCCGCCAGCGTCGCTGCCGCCAGGTGTCGACTGACGTCGCTTCGCGCCAGCATCGTCAGTCGCTGCTGGAGGAGAGCAACGCCCAACCCGGCCAGGGCTGCCAGCCCGACCGGCGCCAGCAGGCCGCCGAGCCGCGCCGGGACGCGCACGGCCTTGAAGCCGGGCACCAGCTCGTAGGCCAGCCGGTACGGCAGCGGCACGCTCCGTCCCCCGATCTCGACTTCCGGACCGAAGCTGAGCACCAGCGACCCAACCACGACGATCAGGAGCATCCAGCGCTCCCAGCCGAGGCGCCGGTACGCCAGCCCGATCAGCGCCAGGGCGACCAGCAGTACACCGGGGAAGAGATCCTGCTCCAGGTGGCGGTGGTATCGCTCGCTCAGCAGGCCGCCATAGAGCCGGTTGTATGGGTGCACTGCCAGGTAGTCGCTCGCCTGGGCGCTCCACTTCACCACCTCGCCCATCGTCCGCTGGATGCCGAGTTCGGTGTTGACCTCAAGATAGGGGAGCAGCGTCGGAAGCAGCACCAGCATGGCGAGCGCACACGCCGCGGCGATCTTGGCCGTCGCGATCAGGCTGGCACGCGTCGGATGCCAGAGCAGGTAGGTACCGACGACGAAGCCCAACAGCGGGACGAGGAACATCAGGTAGTAGACGCCGAACAGCCCCTGCACCACGATCACCGCGCCCAGCGCAATCGCCCAGCGGAACGAATTGCCACACAGCGCCCGGCGCGCGGTGAGCACCGCCAGCGGCAGCCACTGCGCCGAGAGCAGGTTCAGGTGTTCCAGGTGGGCCATGCGCGCCGGCAGGTAGGCGTAGGCCACGCCAGCCACCACCCCGGCTAGCCGGCTGCCGGTCAGGTCGACCACCAGCAGGTACATGGCGAACCCGCTCAGCGTCAGCGCCAGCAGCACCGCGAGGTTGTCGGCCAGAATGACGTTGCCGGTCGCCAGCAGCACGGGGGCCACGAGGGCGGCCTGCCCGAAGAGATGGTCGGCAAAGGCCAGCGTGTTCCGGTAGGGATAGAAGATGTTGGCGTCGAAGACCCGCAGCGGGTCGGTGCGCCAGGCATGGACGTCCCAGGCCATGGTCCAGGCCTGGAAGACGGGGTCGCCCCAGCTCAGCAGGGTGTGCGACAGGTCGGTCGCCAGCGGCCAGGTCATAGCGACCGCCAGCGCGCCGAAGAAGACAAGCACGCCGACGTGGGAGGCGACGCGCCGCCACCTCGTAGCCGGTTGGGACGGCTCATCCGTCGCGCGCGGCGCGCCGCCGATCTGGATCTCCATCGGGTCTCAGCGGTTCTTCCACTCAGGCGCCCGCTTCTCCAGGAAGGCGCACATACCCTCCTGGGCGTCCGCGGCTAGGGCGTTGAGTGACATCACTTCCTTAGCGTAGGCGTACGCCTGCGGCTGGGCCATCTCAAGCTGGCGATAGAACGCCTGCTTGCCGATGCCGACGACGAAGCCGCTGGCCGCCGCGATCTTCTCCGCCAACGCCCGCGTCTCGTCCGCCAGCCGCTCGGCCGGAACCACCCGGTTGACCAGCCCCGCCGCCTGTGCCTCGCCGGCTGAGATCGGTTCGCCGGTCAGCAGCATCTCCAGGGCCTTCTTCCGCCCCACCGCGCGGCTGAGCGCCACCATCGGCGTCGAGCAGAAGAGCCCGATCTTCACGCCCGGGGTGGCGAAGCGCGCGTCCTCGGCGGCGACAACGAGGTCACAGGTCGCCACCAACTGGCAGCCGGCGGCCGTCGCGATTCCCTGCACCTGGGCGATGACCGGCTGCGGGATACCCTGAATCGTCTCCATCAACCGTGTGCAGACATCGAAGACATGCCGGTAGAACGCCGGGTCGCCCCCGACCATCTCTCGCAGGTCGTGCCCGGAGCAGAATGCCGGGCCGTTACCCCGCAGGATCACCACGGCGACGTCCTGACGCTCGCCGATCGCCGTGAAGCAGTCGATCAGCTCCTGCATGTGGTCGACCGAAAGGGCGTTGCGCTTCTCCGGCCGGTTCATCGTGACGTAGGCGATCGGCCCCTCAGTCTCCATGAGCACGTAGCGGTACGACTGCGCCGGTGCGGTGGTCATGGCCAGTCTCCCTTCGTCGTTGGCTGGGACGTTGGCTCTATCGTACGTCAGCCCCGGCGCTGGGCGCTACGCACCGGCGCCGCCGGACGTAGACGTCCATGAGGTGCTCGAGCGCGGCGGCAGGGTCGTCGGTCAGGCCGACGTGGACCGGGGAGGGCTGGATCATCGTGCTTCGGGGTGCGGTCAACCAGTGGAAGCGCTCGCTTGGGGGCAGGGTCGCCACCGGACCGGCGTCGGGAACGCCGGCGCTGATGCGCTGGAGATTCCGCAGGTGCCGCACGACCAGGTCCAGGTCGAGGTCTGGCGCGAGGGCACGCACGCGGTCGCGATCAACCTCGATCCGCGTCTCGAGGAACCCGAATGTGCGCGCGAAGAGGATGACGCCGACGTTGACGAACTCGCCGCGCGTCACACACGGCACGAGGCGGATGATGGCGTAGCTATACGACGCGGTGGGTGGTGCGAGGCACATAGGTGACCGGCCCTCGCTTCTGCGCCTCGACCGCCTCCTCCAGCCAGCGCCGGGGGCCGTTGAGGCGCTCGCTCAGATACGTGACATAGGCCGCCCGGTGTGCGGCCAGATCAGGAAACTCCGGCTCGTCGCCGAGCCATTCGTCCGGCACGGCCGCCACGACCCGCTGCAGCGCCTCCTCGGTTAGCAGCGGGCGCAGGCGCTCATCGGCGGCGCGCAGATCACCGGCCAGGCCGAGCAGGACATGCTCCCGGATCTGCGGGAAGGGTGACTGGATGCGGTCCCGCCAACCCTGCCAGCGGTGGTGGAAGTAGAGCGCGGCGCCGTGGTCGATCATCCAGAGGCGTTCCTGCCACACCAGCAGGTTCACGTTGCGCGCCGTGCGGTCGACGTTGGTGATCAACGCATCGAACCAGATGATGGCCGCCGCCAGCTCCGGCGACACCCAGGTGTCCACCGCCGGGTCAAACGCCAGCGCGCCCGGCAGGTAGGCCAGCCCGAAGTTGGCCCCGACGCTGCCCCGCAGGATGTCCTGAATCTCCGGGTCGGGCTCGCTGCGGCCAAACTCGGCGTCGAGCATCACGATCGCGGGCGACGGGATCGGCAGATCGAGCGTGAGCGCGAGTCCGGCGGCGATCGCTTCCGCCACCAGCGCCTTGGCACCCTGCCCGGCGCCTCGGAACTTGACCACGAACGGCCCCGCGCCGTCGGTATCGACCACGGCCGGGAGCGACCCGCCCTCGCGCAGCGGGACGGCATAGCGCACGCCGCGCACACACGGGATCAACGGACTCGATGTGCTAGTCGATTCGCGGCCCACGCCGCTACCTCCCGCCCGCCGAACCGGCGTGAGCCGGCCCGGAATCGTCCACGTCGATCCATGCAAGTCTACACGCTGGCACGCCTCCGCCGCGCAACCATTCCGCTCTTGCTCCGTTGCTCAAGACGGGGTATTGTCGGCATCCACCAGCACGTTGAGTACGTTCGCATGGTGGATGGAGTGAAGGAGGGCTCTTGACCAAGGGGAGGATTACGCGACTGCGGCTCGTGGTAGGACTCTTCGTCCTGCTGACCGCCGTCGTCCCGGTCGCGGTCGGGGCCGCGCCGGGGCAGTCCGCCGACGGGGGAGCGGCGGAGATGCTCGCCACTCCGACGAGCATGGGGCCGGCCACCTTCCGAGTCTACGCACACCGCGAGGGCTTGGTCGGTCACACCACAGCCAACGGCCACGTCATCCAGGAGAACGACCGCTTCGTCGCGCTGCCCTGCCGGTGCGTCCTGTCGTCCAAGGACGGCCATGAGTTCCAGGTGAAGATCGAATACAAGGGCCGCACGGCGATCGTGCCGGTCTGGGACGTCGGCCCTTGGAACATCGACGACAACTACTGGGATCCGCCGGAGAAGCGTCGCTACAGCGACATCCCGCAAGGAGTGCCGCAGGCTGCTGCCGCCTACTACAACGGGCACAACGGTGGCCGCGACGGGAAGGGACGCGAGGTACGCAGCCCTGCCGGGATCGACATCGCCGATGGCACCTTCTGGCAGGACCTCGGCATGACCGATTCCGACTGGGTGACGGTCACGTTCCTCTGGATGCAGCCCGAGGAGCCCGAATTGCCGCCGCTGCCGGAGGGCTACGAGCACCTGCAGACCATCAAGTTCGGCGAGCGGCCGCCGCTCGACCGGGTCGAGCCGAGCGGTGAGCCGGGGTCGGTCTACATTCCGCAGACCGGACACAACATCATCAAGCCGATCGCCGACTACTGGTACGCCAACGGTGGCTGGCGCAACATCGGCTTGCCGCTGACCGAGCTGTTCCGTGAGGTGACGGGCGACGGCCGCGTCCGGCTGGTGCAGTACTTCGAGCGGCAGATCCTCGAACTGGTCGTGCAGCCGGACGGTTCAACGATGGTGCAGTCCGACCTGATCGGTTACGCGGCGTTCGCGCCGCAGGAAGCACGCGCGCCGATCGCGCCCTTCGAGAGCAACGCCGATCACTGGTACTTCCCGGAGACGCAGCACTCGCTGAGCTTCGGCTTCAAGCAGGAGTGGCTCGAACACGGCGGCATCCGGGCCTTCGGCTACCCGATCACCGAGGAGTTCTCCGGCGTGACGCCGGACGGCCGGCGCTACGTGGCGCAGATCTTCGAGCGGGCACGCTTCGAGTGGTGGCCTGACAAGGTCGGCACATCCGAAGAGATCACCTACGGCCTGCTCGTCACCGAGCTCCTGCGCCAGGCTGGCTGGGTTTCGTAGCACGAGCACCCCCACGGCCCGGCCCCCCGGCCCGGGGGGGCCCGGGGGCGGCCGGGCCGGGGCCCCCCCCCCGCGGGGGGGTT
>NZ_JADGHZ010000312.1 GCF_019683595.1 Sphaerobacter sp.
ATCTACACCTCACCCTCCGTCGGCAGCGTCAGATGTGTACCCGCTCACCCTCAGAGCCCGTCTTCCATGAGGAGAGAGGGGGAGAGGGACGTGGCGTACGGGGGGAGCGGCCGGATCGCTGGGAGATTTCCGAGGACGTGCGGCGCCGGATGGTGGAGGTAGCACGGCACTTCCGGAAGGCGTCGACGCCGAGTGAGGCGCTGCTCTGGGAGGCTCTGCGTGGCCGCCGAATCGACGGCATCAAGTTCCGGAGACAACAGCCGATCGGCCCGTTCGTCGTCGATTTCTACGCACCAGAGAAGCGCCTCGTTGTCGAGGTGGACGGCGGTGTGCATGCCACTCAGGTCGAGCACGACCGTGAGCGCCAGGAACTGCTGGAGACGCTCGGGCTGCGTTTCCTCCGAGTGCCGGCGGAACTGGTAGAGCGAGATCTTGCTGCCGTCCTCCAGACGATCCGCACCGCTCTCGCCCAAGCAGTCCCCCCCTCGCCCCTTGTGGGAGAGGGGGGCAGGGGGGTGAGGGGTTTCCTCACCGCCGTTTCCGAGGCCGCAGCGGCGGTCCGCCGTGGCGAGCTGGAGAAGGTGGTGCTCGCGCGGGAGGTGCGGGTCGAGGCTGAGGAGCCGTTCGATGTCGAGGCGGCGCTCCGGCGGCTGCGCGATGCCTATCCGAGTTGCTACGTCTTCGCCGTGGCCCGGGGCGAGCAGGTTTTCCTGGGCGCTACGCCCGAGCGCCTGGTGCGGCTGGAGGGCCGGACGGTGCGCGTGGCCAGCCTGGCTGGGTCGATCCGGCGTGGGACGACGCCGGAGGAGGACCGGGAGCTGGCCGCTGCGCTGCTCGCCAGCACCAAGGACCGCGCGGAGCACGCGGTCGTCGTCCGGGCAATCCGCGCCGCGCTCGATGGCCCGTGCGTCGAGGTCGAGGCCCCGGACGAGCCGGTGATCCTTTCCGTCCGGAACGTGCACCACCTCTACACGCCGGTCACCGCGCGGCTGCGCGACGGCGCGACGCTGCTGGACCTGGTCGCGCGCCTGCACCCGACCCCGGCGGTGGGCGGGATGCCTCGCGCGGCGGCGCTGCGCTACATCCGGGAGCACGAGGGGCTGGACCGGGGCTGGTACGCCGCGCCGGTGGGGTGGATGGATGCCTCCGGCCAGGGTGAGTTTGCCGTCGCGCTGCGCTCGGCGCTGGTCGAGGGGGCCGAGGCGACGCTCTTCGCTGGCTGCGGCATCATGGGTGACTCCGACCCGGAGCGCGAGTACGCCGAGTCGGCGGTGAAGCTGCGGCCGATGCTCGCGGCACTGGGGATCGAGGGGACAGGGACCGAGTGACGCACCAGCAGGTCTTGTTCACCTATGTCGGCGCCTTCGTGGATGAGCTCGCCCGGGCCGGGGTGCGCCACGTGGTCTTCGCGCCCGGCTCCCGCTCCACGCCGCTGGCGGTGATGCTGGCACGGCACCCGGATATCCGCCTCTGGCTGCACCTGGACGAGCGCTCGGCCGCCTTCTTCGCGCTGGGCATGGCCAAGGCACGGCGCGAGCCGGTCGCGGTCGTCTGCTCCTCCGGCACGGCGGCGGCGAACTTCCTCCCGGCCGTGGTCGAGGCGCGCTATGCCCGCGTGCCGCTGCTGTTGCTGACGGCCGACCGCCCGCACGAGCTGCGTGATGTCGGCGCGCCGCAGGCGATCGATCAGATTCACCTCTTCGGCAGCAACGTGAAGTGGTTCGTGGACGCGGCCCCGCCGGAGGCGACGCCCGGCATGCTGCGGTATGCCCGCATGCTCGCCGCACGCGCCGCCGCCACCGCGCTCGCCGACCCTGCCGGCCCGGTGCACCTCAACTTCCCCTTCCGCGAGCCGCTCATGCCGCTGCCGCCGGAGGAGGACGCTCCCGATGCGGGCGTGGCGGCGGGCATCACCGTGTCGCGTGCCCCGCGCGTGCCCGACCCGGCGACGGTGCAGGCGCTGGCTTCGGAGCTGGCCGCCGCGCGGCGCGGGCTGATCATCTGCGGGCCGCAGACGGACCCGGACCTCGGCCCGGCGGTGGTCGGGCTGGCCCGCGCGCTCGGGTTCCCGGTGTTGGCCGATCCGCTGTCGCACGTGCGCTGCGGGCCGCACGTGGACGACGTCGTGCTCGACGCCTACGACGCGTTCCTGCGCGACCCGGCGCTGGTGGAGCGCCTGGCGCCGGACCTGGTGTTGCGCTTCGGCGCCATGCCGACCTCCAAGCCGGTACTGCTCTACCTCCAGCGCCACCCCGCCGCGCGGCACATCGTGGTCGACGGCGGCGACGGCTGGGAGGACCCGGAGCTGCTCGCCGCCCGGGTCGTCCACGCCTCGCCCACCCACCTCTGCACCGCACTCAGCAATTCTCCCCTCGCCCCTCGTGGGAGAGGGGGGCAGGGGGGTGAGGGGGAC
>NZ_JADGHZ010000076.1 GCF_019683595.1 Sphaerobacter sp.
ACCCCGCGCCGGGGTTGGCTGGGGGGCGGGGTTTTTTTTAAACCCCCCCGCGCCCCCACCGCCCCCCCGCCCACCCAAATGCACGTCCAGAAAAGGAGCCAGTGGCGATGGCGATTCGCACGCTCGACGACCTCGACGTGGCGGGCAAGCGTGTCCTCGTCCGCGTCGACTACAACGTGCCGCTCGACGACGGACGTATCACCGACGACACCCGTATCCGTGCGACGCTCCCGACGATCCAGGCGCTGCGGGAGCGCGGGGCGGCGATCATCCTCGTCTCGCATCTTGGCCGGCCGAAGGGGAAGGTCCGCGACGAGTTGCGGCTCGCGCCGGTCGCGGCCCGGCTCGGTGAGCTGCTGGGCCAGCCGGTGAAGTACGCGCGCGACGTCGTGGGGCCGGAGGCGCAGGCGATGGCCGCCTCGCTGCAGCCGGGCGAGGTCGGGCTGCTCGAGAATGTGCGCTTCGAGCCGGGTGAGGAGGCGAACGACGCCGACTTCGCCCGGCAGTTGGCAAGCCTGGCCGACTGTTACGTGAACGATGCCTTCGGCGCAGCGCACCGCGCTCACGCGTCGACGACGGCCGTGGCGGACCTGCTGCCGTCAGCGGCGGGCTTGCTGATGCAGCGCGAGATCGCGGCTCTGACCAAGGTGCTGGAGTCGCCCGAGCACCCGGCGGCGCTGATCCTCGGTGGGGCCAAGGTGTCGGACAAGGTGGGGGTCATCGAGCACCTGCTCGACCGCGTTGATCTGCTGCTGCTCGGCGGCGGAATGGCAAACACCTTCCTCAAGGCGGAGGGTTTGCCCGTCGGCCGGTCGCTGGTCGAGGACGACAAGCTCGACGTTGCCCGGGCGACGCTGGATCGCGCCCGCGAACGTGGGGTCACCGTGCTCCTGCCGGTGGACGTGGTGGTCGCGCCCCGGCTGGAAAACGACGCGCCCACGCGGGTCGTCCCAGTCGAACAGGTTGGGGACGACGATGCGATCTACGACATCGGACCCCAGACGGTGGCACGGTTCGCGGAGGCGCTGCGGTCGGCTCGGACGGTCGTGTGGAACGGGCCGATGGGTGTCTTCGAAGTACCGGCCTTTGCGTCTGGGACGCGCGGGGTGGCCGAGGCCGTCGCATCCTGTGATGGCTTCACGCTGATCGGCGGTGGCGATTCCGTCGCAGCGGTCGAGCAGATGGACCTGGCGGACCGCATCTCGCACATCTCGACGGGCGGTGGGGCGTCGCTCGAATTCCTGGAAGGGAAAGACCTGCCGGGCGTGGCCGTACTACGGAAGAAGGATTGACGAGGCGCGCATGCGGAAGCCGATCGTTGCCGGCAACTGGAAGATGAACACCTCCCTCGAGGAGGCGCGGGCGCTCGCCGGGGAGCTGCGGTCGACGCTGTCCCCATACTCGACGGTCGAGCGTGTGCTCATTCCTCCGTTTCCCTGGATCGTCCCGCTGGCGGAGATCCTCGATGGGAGCGATCTCGTCCTCGGTGCGCAGGACTGCGCCGTGGAGGACCAGGGCGCCTTCACGGGCGAGGTGTCTGCGCGCATGCTGGCCCCGCTCTGCCGGTACATCATCGTGGGACACAGCGAGCGGCGGCACATCATCGGGGAAACCGACGAGGTCGTCGCGGCGAAGCTCCGCGCGGTGCTCCGAAACGGTGCCCGACCGATTCTGTGCGTCGGAGAGCTGCTCGAAGAGCGGGAACGCGGCGAAGCGCGGGCGGTCGTGGAGCGGCAACTCCAGAGCGCCTTCGACAGGGTCGAGGCGGACGACGTGCTTCGTACCGTCATCGCGTACGAGCCGGTGTGGGCCATCGGCACCGGCCGGGCGGCAACACCCGAGGACGCGCGCGAAATGGCGAACTGGATCCGTGAGGTGCTAGCGCGCTACGTTGGCGCGGAGTCAGCGAACCAGATTCGGGTTCAGTACGGCGGAAGTGTCAATGCTGAGAACGCAGCCGGGTTCCTCTCGTTGCCGGAGATCGACGGCGCCCTCGTGGGCGGCGCGAGCTTGAAGGCGGACCAGTTTACGCAGATCGTGGAGCGAGCCGCTGCAATCCGGCTTTGATAGTAGGTATTGCCCGGTGCTATAGTTGCCGTCCGGCGGGTGGGGACACACGTGGAGGCTCGCGCATGGAAATAGCACTGTATCTCGCAACGATCCTCGTCTCGATCGTCCTGATGCTGGTCGTTCTCCTTCAGTCGAAGGGGTCCGCCTTCAGCGGCGCCTTCGGCGGCGATGCGTCGTCGATCTACCGGACGCGGCGCGGCCTGGAGCGGACACTCTTCCAGTTCACCATCGTGGTTGCCGCCGTCTGGGTGGTTCTGGCGATCGTGTCCAGCTACTACTTCTCGTAGCACCCGGGCGTGCGCGGTCAGATCCCTCGATCCTCCCACCGCCGGCGACTCGGGCCTGCGGCGCTGGTCGTGGGTCTGGTGGTCGTCGTCGTGGCGGCCGGCGTCGGCCTGTTCATCCGCTATGGGGATAGAGGCGAGCCCGCGACGGTCGAAGCGCCGGTGACGCCGGCGTTCGGCGGTACCTACGTCGAAGGGGCTATCGGCGCTCCGTCGACCCTCAACCCGTTGCTGGCTCGAACCCAGTCCGAGCAGGATCTCGCGCGGCTGCTGTTCCGCGGCCTCACGCGCGTCGATGGCTCGGGCACCGCTCAGCCGGACCTGGCTGCATCCTGGAGCGTCTCCGACGACGGTCGCACCTACACGTTCACGCTCCGGAACGACGCCCGTTGGCACGACGGGGAGCCGGTAACGGCACAGGACGTCCGGTTCACCGTGGGCCTGGTCCAGGATCCGGAATTTCCGGGCGATGAAGCGCTCGCTCGCTTCTGGCGCGGGGTGGTGGTCTCGGTTCCGTCGGACGACACGGTCGTCTTTGAGCTCCTGGAGCCGTTCGCGGCGTTCCCGACGTATGCCGCGTTGCCGATCGTCCCCAAGCACCTCCTAGGCGGGGTGCTCGCGCGGGATCTCGCTGAAGATCCGTTCGCGTCACAGCCGGTGGGGAGTGGCCCGTTCCGGTTCGACTCCCGGCTGGATGACGGGCAGGTGGTGGAGATCACGCTCCGGGCGAACGAGAACTTCCCCAGCGGGCGGCCCTACCTCGATCAGGTCGTGTTCCGGTACTACGAGGACGTGGAGCACCTCCTAGAGGCGCTGCGCGACGGGTCGGTGCAGGGGACCGGAGCCGTGCCTGCCGAACAACTTCTGCTGCGGGGCGCGCTTCCCAAGGGCGCGGTCGTCTACGCCTCGCCGATGCCCGGGTACACGGCGCTCTTCTTCAACATGCGGGACCCATTGTTTGCCAGCGCAGACGTCCGCCGCGCCATCGACCTGGCCCTGGACCGAGAGCGGATCGTGAAGGGACCGCTGGACGGGCGCGCGGAGATCGGGTCCGGCCCGATCCCCGTGACGTCCTGGGCGTACAACCCGCCCGGGCTGGTGCACGATCCGCAGGCGGCGAAGGATCTCCTGGAGGCCGCCGGGTGGACCGATGCGGACGGCGATGGGGTCCGTGAACGTGGCGCGTCGCGCCTGAGTTTCACGCTGCTTGTGAACAACGACGACCCGGAACGGGTTGCAGTCGCCCAGGAGATCGTGGATGAACTGCGGCAGATCGGCGTGCAGGCGTTGGTGCAGGCCATGCCGGCGCCAGAGGTGTCCAGCGCGCTGGCGAGCCGGCAGTTTTCCGCGGCACTCTTCGGCTGGCACAGTGCGACCGGTGACCCGGATTGCTACCAGCTCTGGCATTCGGCGTTCGCCGACGAGGGGCTCAACTTCACCGGATGGCGCAACCAAGAGGTGGATACGCTGCTGACTGAGGCTCGGCAGACGACGGAGCAAGACAAGCGCCGGGAGTTCTACGAACGTTTCCAGGCGATCTTCGCCGAGCAGGTGCCCGCGATCCCGCTGTACTACCCGCGCTACTATTTCGCGGTCCAGGCGGACGTCCATGGGGTGGAGCCCGTGCCCATCATTCGACCGAGCGACCGTCTCGACGGCTTGGTCCGATGGTTTGTGCAGACAGGTGGAGCGGCAACCGCAACGCCGTGAGAGGGGGGAGACCGGAACCAGGCAGCGAATTGCCAAGATCCGATTGGTTTGTGCATAGCGGCCTGCGGTATAATCCCGGCGCCGGAGAGCGAGGCCGGGAGCGCGAATGGAGGGACCTCAACATGCCGTCACTAGGCTGGCAAGAACTGCTGCTGATCTTGCTGATCGTCATCATCATCTTCGGAGCGGGTAAGCTGCCGGAGATCGGTGGGGCGCTCGGTCGTGGGATCAAGGAATTCCGCCAGGCAACCCGGGACGAATCCGAAGAGCACGAGGAGACGACGACGGAGACCGCGGCGCGCGAGCCGGCTCCGAAGGATCTCTCCTAGGATCGGCGTCACCACACAGGAATGCAATGGCAGTCCCGGGCTCCGACCCGGGATTGTGCTTTTGGGACCGCGCAGGAGGGATTGCGACCAGACAATGGCTGCCGCTCGGTGGCGATCTCGTGCCTGCACGAGATGCCACCCATCCTGAGGATCACCGTTCGCCCGGATCAGGGGCGGTTCGAGCGGGAGTCCTCGCGGAAGAACCCAACGATGCTCTCCTGAGTGCCAGCGCCGTCGATGATCTCGATAAACGTGATCCGCGTCCAGGGGTAGACGAACGCGGTGGCGCCGTCGCTGACGAAGGTCAGGGAGCGGCCGTCGCGACTGCGCGGGTTGCGCAGCACGATGAAGTTGTCCTTCGGGTCCGGCATCTCCTCCATCTCGGCGACGAAGGGCTCTTCGTTGTGTAGGTGGACGACAACCCTGATCGACATCCTGACCTCGCTATTCTTCCTGGTGGCTCCTCAGGCCCGTAGGCCATAAATGCGGCCGTCCAGGCAGCCGATGATGACCATTCCGCGCGTGACGGCGGGGGTCGAGGCGATCGGACCGCCTAGACGCTGCGTCCAAAGCGTCTGCCCGTCGTCGAGCTGCACGCAGACGACGTAGCCATCCACGGTGCCGACGTAACCCCGCGCGCCGTCGATGGCAACGCTCGACGTAATCTGGTTGGCGATTTGCTGCGACCAGAGCAGGGTACCGTCTTTACGCTCCAGGGCGTAGAGTGCCCCATCCGTCGACCCGATTACGACGAGGTCGCCCGCGATGCGCGGGGAGGCGATGATCGGCCGCGATGTCTGAAAGGCCCAGCGCCGCGTCCCGCTGTCGAAGTCGACCCCGTAGATCACGCCGTCCGTACCGCCGACCACCACGATGTTGCCGCTTGCGGCCGGTGACGAGAGCACCGGCCGGCCCAACTGAGTTCGCCAGCGCAGATGGCCGTCGGTGGCCGAATAGCAGTAGAGCGAGCCGTCGTCGGAACCGACGATCACCCGGTCGTCGACCACGAGCGGGGAGGAGCGCACCGGCCCCCAGGTGCGCTGCCGCCAGAGGAGGTGGCCCTGCTCCAGGTCCAGGCAGTAGCAATAGCCGTCGTCCGAGCCGACGACGATCGCATCCCCGTAGGCTGCGGCCGACGACCGCACCGGCATGGCGGTACGGAAGGACCAGATGAGCCGTCCGGAAACGGCGCGCAAGGCGTAGACGGTGTGGTCCTCCGTCCCCACGATCACCAGGTCACCCTGGACGAGCGGGCGGGCGACGATACCCCGGTTGGCGCGGAAGCGCCAGAGAATCCCGCCGTCCTGGGGATTGAGGGCGTACAGGTGCTGGTCGTACGAGCCAATGTACGCGGTGGTGCCCGCCACGGCCGCAGTGCCGCGAACCTCGTCGCCTGTCTGCACCGTCCAGACGATCCGCTCCGCCACCGCTGTCGGCGCGGTGTCGGCGCGCGGCGTCTCCGTCTCCTGCCTCGTGGGGGCCACCGTGGAGGTGATGGTCGGGGGCGTGCCGGACTCCGACACGCGGGCGCGTCGGTCGCGGATTTCGATGACCGCCTGCGCCATGGCCGCGGCCGATGGGAATCGATCCGCGGGGGTGTAGGCGACGGCGCGGAGGATTACCTCCTCGAACTCAGGGCTGAGCTCGGGGTTGAGTTCCCGCGGCGGCCGCTGGGCGAACGTGAAGGGAGGCTCGGACCGCGGGTCGGAGGCGGTCGCCAGGTGGTGGAGCGTTGCGCCCAGGGCGTAGATGTCGCCGCGCGGCTCGGCGATACCCCGGTACTGCTCCGGTGGGGCGTAGCCCTCGGTGCCGATCATCGTTCCTCGCTGCAGTGGCTGGAACGTCCGGGCGATGCCGAAGTCGATCAAGGTGATGGCCCCGTCGTTCCGGAGCATGATGTTGGACGGTTTCAAGTCGCGGAAGACGATCGGCTCCGGCTGCTGCTCGTGGAGATAGGCGAGGACGTCGAGAATCTGGAGCGTCCAGTCGAGCAGCGTGTCTTCGGGAACCGGCTCCTGCTTGCTCGCGATCATGCGCTCGAGGTCGGTCCCCTCGATGAACTCCAGCACCAGATAGATGAGCCCGCCGACGGTGAAGTAGTCGTAGATCTTGGGGATGGCAGGGTGGCTGAGCGTCGCCAGGAGCGCCGCCTCGCGCTCGAAGTTGGCAAGCTGGAGCATGCGGGTCCGGTCGTCCGGCGCGCGGGTGAACATCTCTTTGACGGCACAGAGCCGCTCGACCTGGCTGAAGCGGAGATCACGAGCGACGTAGACCGTGCTCATCCCGCCCTGGCCGCAGACCCGGAGGATCTCGTACCGGCCTTCGAGGATGGTCCCGGCTGGGAGGGCGTCTCGGTAGCGCTGCGAGCGAGCAATCTCGGCCACGACCGCGACCCTTTCGGCGACTTCTGCCCATGGTCGGATCCCGCAGCGTCGTCGTGACCGCGGGGACGGGGCGATTGCGTACCCTCATTATCGCAAGGCCGAGCGGGGCACGGCCCGTACTGCGGTCCTATTTCCGGGCTGGGGGCGGCGGACGGGCGATGTATAATCGAGCCGAGGGACCGAGTCGCATCCTCGCGGGCGACCGAACGTCGGAGGACCAGTGCTGAAACCTGTTTCGTCCCGTTCCGCCTCCGGGCATCCCGATGCCGTTAACGTTGACGAGGAGGTGGATGCGGTTCCGCCTCAGGAGCGGAGCGGTGCGACGCGCAAGTCGCTCGTCTGGGAGCTGGTCGAAACGCTCCTGCTGGCCCTGCTCATCTTCGTGGCCGTGCGCAGTGTCGTCTTGAACTACCGCGTGGACGGCAGCAGCATGGAGCCGAACCTCCACGACCGCGAGATGCTCATCGTCAACCGGCGGGAGTACTTCCACATCGACCTCAACGCGCTGGCCGCCTGGATTCCGGGGGTCGACGTGAAGGGAACCCGTGAGTGGTACCTGTTCCGCCCGCCGCAGCGGGGTGACGTGGTCGTCTTTCACCCGCCGGTGGGTGGATCCGAACCGTTCATCAAGCGGATCATCGGCCTGCCGGGTGACGAGGTGGTCATTCGAGACGGCGCGGTGTACATCAACGGCAAGCGCCTCGAAGAGCCCTACCTCAAGGGCCCGACACTCTGGGGCGGTCTGCTCGAGGAGCCGATGGTGGTGCAGCCGGGCCACGTCATCGTGCTGGGTGACAACCGCAACAACAGCAGCGACTCGCGCGTCTTCGGCCAGGTGTCGATGGATCAAATCATCGGTAAGGCGTGGATCGCGTACTGGCCCCCTGGCCAGATGCAGGTGCTTCCCCAGCCGGCCTATGCGTTCCATTGACGGCCTACTGATCGCCGAGCGGCGGTAGCGTTCTCAGGGCGGCGATAGTAGAATCGACGAAGCACGTCTCTCGCGATCATGGTCGCGTGTCGATGCATTCTTGGGGACGGTCCAGGTGCGTGGCCGCGCGCGCGAGGAAGGTACGGCACCATGATTGAGACGGTGGTTGAGAGCATCCGCGTCAGCCTGGTGACGCAGCACCGGGTGGTGATCCTCAAGGAAGTGGCAGGCGAGCGGCACCTGCCGATCTGGATTGGCCCGTTCGAGGCCGAGGCGATCGCCATGGAGTTGCAGGGGGTGCCTGCCGCGCGTCCCCTCCCGTACGACCTGCTCAAGCGGATTGTCACCGATATGGGCGGCGTCGTGCGTGAGATCCAGGTGACCGATCTGTCGCAGGATGTCTTCTACGCCCGGATCATGATCGAGCAGAACGGCCGAATGCTCGAGATCGACAGCCGGCCGAGCGACGCCATCGCGTTGGCGGTGCGCACCAAGGTGCCGATCCTGGTCGACGAGGCCGTGATGGACCGGGCGGGGGTCAAACTGGAAGCGGAAGGCGAGGCCGACGAGCCAGAGGTGCCGCCGCAGGAGCGGTCCAGCGAGTCCACGGTGTCGGAAGCCGACCTGTCGGTTTTCCGTGAGTTCATTAACTCGTTGGATCTCGACGACTTCGACCGGCGACGAGACCACTGAGAGTCGGTACCCGTGAGTAGAGAGCCAGACCACATTGAGGTCCGACGGATCGTCCTGTCGGTGTTAGAAGAATGCTCGCAGTGCCACTATCCCCACTCGCTCGACGACTTCCAGGTCGTGGGGCGTCGTGATGGCCTGTGGGTGCTGCGCGTGCACTGCACGGCGTGTCACGCGGAGGTGTACGTCGCGGCCGTGGTTGGCGAGGCGGGGTTCGACATCGCGGAAACCGATGGGATCGACTGGCTCGACGCGAACGACCTCGCGGTCGAGGCCGAGATCGAGGAAACGATCGAGGACGAGCCCGAGCCGGTGACCGTCGACGACGTGCTCGACATGCACGAGTTCCTTGAGACCTTCGACGGCGATTTTCACGCTCTCTTCGCGCGACGCCGGCGTTAGTCGTCCCCGCCCACCCCAACGGCGCTCCACGGACAGGGAGCGATCACAGAAGGTGATGGGCCGATTCCGTGAATCAAGACCAGTCTGCCACCTCCCGATCTGAGCTCCAGGAAGAGGCGCTCAGCCATATCGATGCGCTGTACCGCACCGCATACCGTATGACCGGGAATGCCATGGACGCGGAGGACCTCGTCCAGGAGACGTACCTGCGGGCGTTTCGGTCGCTCCACCAGTTCCGGCCGGGAACGAACCTGCGTGCCTGGTTGTTCAAGATCCTGACGAACGCGTTCATCAACGACTACCGAAAGCGTTCGCGGCGGCCGAGGAGCACATCGCTGGACAACGTAGAGGACTACTACCTGTACTCGCACCTAATCGACTCCGGCATCCAGCCGGCCAGCTCGCGCCCGGAAGACGAAGTCCTGGCGAACATTCCCGACGAGGCGGTGATCGCCGCGCTGGATTCCCTCCCCGACGAGTTCCGCCAGGTCGTGCTCCTGGCCGATGTGGAAGGCTTTTCGTACCGGGAGATCGCCGACATCATGAGTACGCCGGTCGGCACGGTGATGTCCCGCCTGCATCGAGCTCGACGACGCCTGCAGAGCGCGATCTTGCAGGCGTACACCGCGGCTCCGTGTTCCGTCGGTTCCGATGGAGATGCGTGCGATGCTCGACTGCGATGAGGTAATGGAACGGTTGTATCAGTTCCTCGACCGCGAGTTGAGCGAGGCGGAGCTGGCGGAGGTTCGCGCCCACCTCGACGCCTGCCCGCCGTGCCGCGATCGGTTCACGTTCGAACAGAACGTGCTCCGGCGGGTCGGTACGTGCTGCCGGCAACTCAGCGCGCCGCCGTCGCTGGTCGAGAAAGTCCGGCGGATGTGCGATCAGTGAGCGCTGGCCCGCCGCCGGCGACGGGCCAGCGCGTCCTCCGGGAAGCGGACGAGTTCATGGTGGATCGAGGGGCAACGCACGTTGTGCTCGTCGATCTTGCGGTTGATCTCCCGAGCGGCCTGGACGTAACGCTGCTCCAGCCGGTCGAGGATCGCGCGGTCCCCCGGCCGGCGTGGATCCAGGGTCGCCGCCTGCTCGTCGTACTCCCGTAGCGCGGCGAGTACCCGCGGCCGCTCCGCATGGATCTCCTTGCGCAGTTGGAGCCAGTCGGGGAGCAGGTCGTTCTCGCGGAGCAGATGGTTGGCCAGCCACTCCGGCCCGGAGCCGGGGTCGAGCTTGAGCGGCTTGCCCTGCCCACGCAGGTTCTTGAAAAGCCCCTTCTCGTTGGCTTCCTCGACGCGATTTTCAATGAGCTGATCCCACCACCACATGGCGTGCTGTGTCCCTGTCCAGTGCGCTCGGTCAGATCGGCTCAAGTCTAGCAGCCATCAGGGAGAGTTGCCCGGTCGGCAAGCGTTGTACGGCCCCGAAGCCGTTGTTATACTCGCCGGAGGGATTGTGCGCTCTCCGCCCACGTGGACGGAGGCTTGAGAGGACGGCGAGTTGGCCCACGCAACACACACGGACGGCGAGCTGGACCTCGAACCGCTGAAGCGGATTCTCGAGCGCGACTTCCGCTACGACACGCATCAGGATGCCGAGGAGTTGATCCTCGGGGCCTGCCAGGAGGCCCAGAACCTGTATGGCTGGGTGCCCCAGCCGGCGGCGCAAGCCATTGCCGACCACCTGGGCGTCAGTGTCAACCGGGTGTACGCCCTTCTCACGTTCTACGCCGACTTCCGAACTGAGCCGCCGGGGAAGCATTTCCTGCTCCTGTGCCACGGGACGGCCTGCTATGTGATGGGCTCCCAGCGCCTGATCGACACGCTGCGGGACGAATACGGCATCACCAACGGTGAGGTGACGCGCGACGGCGAGTTGACGCTGCAGGTGGTCAACGGCTGCCTCGGTGTTTGCGATCTCGCCCCGGTCATCCAGGTCGACCACCACACCTACTGCGGGCGCCTGACGCCGGATCGCCTGCGCGAAACCCTGGAAGCCTTGAAGCGCGGCGAACCCCTGGAGGAGCGTAATGAAACTGACTGACCGGGCCGCGTTCGAGCAGTACGTCGCGGAGGCCCAGCGGCGCTGGGCGGAGCGCACCGCAGGCGACCGCTGGGTCGTGAGCGTGGGCATTAGCGAGTGCAGTATCGCGAAGGGCGCGAGGCAAACGCTGGACCACCTGCGGCTTGCGCTGGAGCAGGCGGGCATTCAGGCCGAGGTGCGGCAGGTCGGTTGCGCCGGCTGGTGCTGGGCCGAGCCCTACGTTGAAGTGCAGGCGCCCGGTGCGCCGCCGGTCATCTACCAGAAAATCACGACCGACAAGGTGCCGGAGCTGGTCGATGCCATGAAGCGGGGGGACGTCAAGGCCGATTGGGCGCTCGGCGTCCGCGCGGATCAGCCGTTCGAAGGTGTCCCACCGCTGAACGAGCACCCCTTCCTCGCCGGCCAGCGCCGGGTCCTGATGGCCGATTGGGGGATCATCGACCCCGAGTCGATCGAAGACTACATCGCCCGTGGCGGCTACCAGGCGTGGATCAAGGCGATCTTCGACATGACGCCCGAGGAGGTCGTCAACGAGGTCAAGATCTCCAACGTGCGCGGCCGCGGCGGCGCGGGCTTCCCGGCCGGGATCAAGTGGGAAAGCGGCCGGCGCACTCAGGCGTGGCCCAAGTACGTCATCGCTAACAGCCACGAGGGCGAGCCGAACGTCTTCAAGGATCGCCGGATGCTCGAGAGCAACCCGCATCTGGTCCTCGAAGGGATCATGATCGGGTGCTACGCGCTCGAGACTCCTCACGGGTACAACTACGTGGGGGGTGAGCACAAGCTGGCGATCGAGCGCTTCCGCAAGGCGGTGGATCAGGCCTATGAGCTGGGCCTGCTCGGCGACAACGTGCTCGGGAGTGGCGTGAGCTGCCACATCCGGGTGCGCACCGGTGGCGGCGCGTACATCTGCGGCGAGGGTTCGGCGCTGATGTACTCGGTCATGGGCCAGCGGGGTCAGCCGCGGACCAAGCCGCCGCGCTCCGTCGAAGAGGGCGTGTGGAAGCGCCCGACGGTGCTGAATAATACCGAAACGTTCGCCAACATCCCGGGCATCATCCGGAACGGCGGCGCGTGGTACGCCGCGATGGGCACGGAGAAGAGCACCGGCACCAAGCTCATCACGATGCAGGGACCGGTGCAGCGCATCGGCGTGGTCGAAATCGAGATGGGCATGCCGATGCGTGAGTTGATCTTCGGCCTCTTCGGCGGCATGCGGGAGGGGCACGTTTTCAAGGGCGTCCAGACGGGCGGTGTCTCCGCCGGCCCGCTGCGTGAGGAGCAGCTCGACGTCCCGGTGGACTTCGATTCGCTGACGCCCTTGGGCGGCATGCTCGGCTCGGGCGGGTTCGTCGTCTTCGACCAGTCGGTCTGCGCGGTGGACTTCGCGCGCTACCTCCAGGAGTTCAACCGCTACGAGTCGTGCGCCAAGTGCGTGCCCTGCCGGCTCGGCAACCCCGCGCTGGTGGAGATCATCGAGCGTATCCGCCTTGGACACGCGCGGCCGGGGGACCTGACGCTCATCGAGGAAACCAGCCGCCCCATCATCGATCTCTCGCTGTGTGGTCTGGGGCAGGTCGCGCCGATGCCAACGCTGGGGATGATCCGCGCGTTCCCCGAGGATTTCGCGGCGCACATCGACGAGCACCGGTGCCCCGCAGGGGTCTGCCCGGTGGATGCGGCTGCGCCAGCCGCAACTGCCGCGGGGGACTAGCGCACGAGAAGCGATATCGCAGCGATTCCGAGCATCAGCGCCCGCCGGTTTGTGCGCCGACGGGCGTTTTCGTGTGCTCGCCGGCCGACGGGTTTAGCGAGAGGTAGACGGCCGCCCCGAGCACCAGCGCCGCGCCTGCGATCTGGAAGGGGTGCAAGCGCTGGTCAAGGACCAGCCACGCCAGGACGATCGCGAACACCGGCTCGACCGTCGCCAGGATCGACGCCGTGCTCGGGCGCAACATGCTGAGCCCCCACGTGTAGAGCGCGACCGGCACGACGGTCACGGCGAGCGCGGGCCAGAGCGCGATCTTCAGGAGCAGCGAGGGCTCCGGGAGCGTCGTGCCGGAGACGATCAGCTTGACCGGGATGAGGCAGAGCGCGCCGATCCCCATGCCGAACACCATCACCGTGAGCGGCGGGACCGACTCCATGGCGCGCTTGCCGAAGAGGCTCATGCTGCCGTAGGTCACGCCCGAGAGCAGCCCAGCGGCGACGCCCTTCGGGGTCAGGTCGCCCGCGCCGCGCAGGATGTCGGCGACGAGGACTGCGCCAACCAGGGTCGCGCCGAGGGCGAGCGTCGCGGTACGGGTCACTCGGTATCCGAGGAAGACGTGCTCGCCCAGGGCGACCCAGGCTGGTGCGGTGTAGAGGAGCACCGTGGCGACAGGCACGCTCGACCAGTGATAGGCGTAGATGAGCACGATGTAGAACACGCCGAAGCTGATCACGCCGGTGCCGAGGATGCTGGCGCGGGCGGCACGCGGCACCCGCAATGCGTCCCGCCGCCGCAGCAGCGCATACGCGAGCACCACGAGCGCCGCGATGCCGAGGCGCAGCGTCACCATCGTCATGCGGTCGGTGCCGCCGTCGCGCAGCAGGACCTCGTACGAGATCCCGAGCGTGCTCCAGAGACTCGCCGCAGCGATAACGGCGAGTGACGGTCCAAGCCCGCGCGGGCGGGCCATGCTGTCAGAGGGTGATCGTCTGGCCACGTCCCGACCGCTCGGCTGCGGTGACCGCGTAGCGGGCGACGATCACGTCCTGCACCGCGTTCCCCACCGACTTGAAGAAGGTCACCTGCTCCGGGCTGGTGCGCCGTTCCGCGCTACCGTCGACCACGTGCCCGAGCTCGACGCGCACCGCGTCGCGGGAGATCAGCCCCGCATCGATGGCCTTCAACAGGTCGCCCGCCTCGGCCATCGCCGCGTCGACCGCGTCCACCACGAGGTAGCTGCGCGCGACGGTATCAGGCGGGATCTCCTGCATCTCGGGGGTGAAGGCACCGATGGCGTTGATGTGTGTGCCGAGCCGGACGTCGGCGTCGGCGAAAACGGGCTGGCGTGCGGTGGTCGCGGTGCAGATCACGTCGGATTCAGCCACGGCGCGGTGTACGTCGTCGACGGGCACGACCTTATCGGCCAGCGCCGGGTCATAGGCGCGTAGCCGATCGGCGAACGAGGCGGCTGCGTCGGCGTTCACGTCGAACACGTTGACGCGCTCGATCGGCCGCACCGTCGCGACGGCCCAGGCCTGTGTGAGCCCCTGGACACCGGCGCCGATCACCGTGAGAACGTGGCTGTCGGGGCGAGCCAGCAGGTCCGTGGCCGCGCCCGAGACGGCACCGGTGCGAAGCGCGGTGATGAAGGTGCCGTCGAGGAGCGCGAGCGGCTCGCCGGTCTCGGTGCTGGTCAGGAGCACGACGGCGTGGATGGTCGGCTTGCCTTGCTGGGGGTTGCGCGGGAAGACCGAGACGATCTTGACCCCGAGTCCCTCTGCGGACGGGACGTGGGCAGGCATGAAGAGGGTCACGCCCTCGTGCTCCGAGACTTCGAGCGGGATCCGTAGCGGTGACTCCGTACGCCCCGCCGAGAGCTCCGCGAAGACTTGCTTCATCAGGTCGATCGCGGTGCGCATCGGCACCAGTTCCTGCACGTCAGCGGCTGTGAGTACCAACATCCCAGCACCTCCCCGAGACTAGCGTCGTCATGGCGGACCTGGCCGCAGCAGTGTAGCATGCGGTCGCGAAAGGTGGTGACGATGCGCGACGCTGGTCACGATGCGGTTGTGGTCGGTTCCGGGCCGAACGGGCTGGCCGCCGCCATCACGCTGGCGCGAGCCGGCCGCTCGGTGGTGGTCTACGAGGCTGCGACCACCTGGGGCGGCGGCCTGCGCACCGAAGAGCTGACCCTGCCGGGATTTCGCCACGACGTGTGCGCGACCGCGTTCCCGCTGGCTGCTGCGTCACCATTCTTCCGCCAGCTCTCGCTTGAAGACTACGGACTGTCCTGGGTGCACCCAGATGCGCCGCTGGCGCACCCGCTGGACGACGGCACCGCGGTGGTGCTGGAGCGGTCGGTGGCGGCCACAGCGGCGGGGCTCGGGTCGGACGGCGCCGCCTGGGAGCGGATCTTCGGTGCCCTTTCGGCGCGGGCGGAGATGCTCGCTCACGATCTGCTCGGTCCGCTCCGCGTGCCGCGGCACCCGGTCGCGCTCGCCCGCTTCGGTGTGCTGGGGTTGCTCCCCGCCCGGACGTTGGCGCGGACCGTCTTCAGCGGGGAGCGTGCCCGTGCCCTGTTCGCCGGGCTGGCCGCACACTCGATGCTTGCGCTGGACCAGCCGGTCAGCGCGGCGATCGGTCTAGTGCTCGGGATGTACGCTCACGCCGTCGGCTGGCCGTTCGTCCGCGGTGGTGCGCAGGCGCTGGCCGATGCCCTCGTCGCGTGCCTGCGGGCGGCCGGCGGTGACGTCGTGACCAACCATCCGGTGGAATCCGTTGATGCGCTACCCGCGGCGCGTCAGGTGCTGCTCGACCTGACGCCGCGCCAGGTGGTGGCGCTTGCCGGGGAGCGGCTGCGTCCCCGCGCGCGCCCAAGACTCCGGCGGGACCGGTAAGGTGCTGGGGGGGTGAAAGTTGGCTGG
>NZ_JADGHZ010000313.1 GCF_019683595.1 Sphaerobacter sp.
CCATATTGCCGCGCCACGTTCTTGCGGACCGCGTGCCCCTTGTAGCGGTGGACCCGCCCCTCGCGCTGCTCCAGGTCCACCGGGTTCGACGGCAGATTCCAGTGCACCACCGCGTGGCAGTACGGGTGGAAGTCGAGTCCCTCCTGGCCGATGGAGGTGGTGGCAAGGACGAAGGGCCAGAAAGGAGAGTTGAATGCCGTGCGCACCTGACCGGCACGGGCCAACACCCGATCGTCCTCCGCGTGCTGGTCACCGAAGCGTACGGCGAACCGGGCACGCATCCCGTACCGCTCGATGCTGACCGGCTGCTCTGCCCCGTCCGCCGTGAGATGATCCAGTCGCAGGGTCGCCGTGCGGAGCGTGAGGGCATCAAAGATCGCGGCGGCCAACTCCTGCGCGACCATTACCGGGTCGTGGCCGAGCAGCCCGAGCGATTCTTGCAACACGTGCACGTATTCGTCGAGCATCGCCTGGATGCCACCGGCGACACCATACTCGAGCACGCGACGCCAGTAGGGCTCACGGCGGTTGATCCCGCGGAGCAAGAAACTCACCTCGGGGACGTTGAAGAGCGTGCGGAAGCCCCACGCGATGTGTGCAGCGCTGTCCCGCACGGCCTCCACGTGGGCCGGTTCGGTGCTACCGACCACCCGGCTCAGGGCGCGGAAAGCGGCGATCGCCGGCCCGCCAACGCCGAGCAGGGCCAGAACCTGCGGCAGGTCGGCCGGTCGACGTCCCAGGCGGACCGACCCGTCCAGGACCTGACGGGCGTAGTCCACGTGCTCCGCCCACGCGCTGTCCTCGTCCCCCTCAGATCCGAACTCCTCGCTCCGTGTCCAACGCGTCGCCAGCCCTGGCCGGTTGAACCAGGCCTCGGTTCCCGCTGGGTCATAGTGATGGTCGAGGAGGATCGGCGCGGCCCAGTACCAGCTCTCGTCTTCCGGTCCGCTGTCGGCGCCGGCCGGCAGCGCCGCGAGCATGGCCTCGATCCGCCGTTCCGCCGCGGTGAGGACCGCAGCAGCGCGGGGGAGACGAACCATCCCACGGCCTGCCGCGCCGAGGTCGCGCGCGATGGCGAGGGGGTCGGTCGCCGCGGCCAGGGCAACCGAGGGGTAGAGCATACCGAACACCGGCATGCCGGTCAGCCGGCCATCATGGCGCGTGAACCGGAGCAGCGGTCGGTAACGACGCCGCGCCTCGGGAGAGTTTTCGACCGCGTCGTCGAACATGCGAACCATCCGGCGCTCCGCCTCGTAGCTCATCAGCGCCGCGATGACCTTCGGCGCGACCCGCCAGGCACTGAACACGAGCCGCTTCGTGACGTCCGCGGGCCGAACACCGGTGTAGACACCGGACAACTCGTAGTACTGGAGCGCGCCGGGGAGCCAGAGCCAACGCCACATGCCACGGTCGAGCGTGTCGCGCACCAGGTGCCGCAGGCGCGCGTTGCCCGGGTCGATCTCGGCATACCGCCGCCACTCATCGAGCGGGAAGAGGAGGTACCGGCTGTTCGCCAGCAGCGATGCAAGCTGCTCCGCCTGCGCAGGCACCGCTCTCGCCGCCTCGATCGCCTCTTTGAGCTTGTACCCCTCCATGAAGTTGACGAGGAACGGCGCCGCCTTCCAGTACTCGACCATGTCCCCCTGATCGAGCACGTCGGCCAACTGCTGCGTCTCGAGATAGGCGTGAATATCCGATGGAGCAACGGGCAACGCCGGCGGGGGCACCTCGGTCAGCATGCCGTTCCGGTCGCTGGAGGCAGCCAGACGCTCGGTACGCACCATGACGCGCCGGAGTCGCGCCTCCAGGTTCGTGGAGAGGAACCGCAGCCGAGCAAGGGTGCCGACCCGATCGACACCGAGCTGGTACAGCGCACGCCGGTACTCACGCAACAGGTGCCCGATCGCCTCGGTCTCCGTCTCGCTCCGGAGGAGGAACCGGATCGTGTCGATAAAGTCGCGGTAGTGATCGTCCGACTCGGCTTCCTCATCCAGCGTGTACATCTTGTACGGCGTGGCGGACAGGAGCAGCACACGCGCCCGCGTTGCAGCGTCCTGGTAGTTGAACAAGTCACTTGCAAGTTGGCTGGCAGCATCCTGCCCGTTCAGCAGGTGCTTGAATCGCTGGAACTCGTCCAGGATGATCAGGTCGGGCTCCAGCGCGCTGAGGCAGGTCCGCGCGAGGATCGTGCGCAGTGTTCCGATCACCTGAGCGTGGTCCGCGCGGGCCGAACGCGGCACCCCGCCCTGGCGATAGGCCGCGCTGCGAGCGAGTGCCTCGAAGCGCTCGTGCAGCGTCGGCGCGCCGCGCTCGCGAGACTCACGATCACTCTCCTCCAGGTGGTCGAGGAAGGAGTCCGCCAGCGTCGGGTCGATCGTGTAGTAC
>NZ_JADGHZ010000314.1 GCF_019683595.1 Sphaerobacter sp.
AAACGGGGCCCGCGGCCGCCCCCCGGGGGGGGGGCCACGGCATTCGATCTGTGTCGCAAATTGGCCGGTGCGGCGCCGACACCATCCCCTGGGTGAACATGCGCGCGCGGTTTACCACCCACGCTTGCGACCCGGCGGTTCATGCCGTATCCCCGCTGGTCCCTAGACTGGAAACACGTCGAACAAGTGACGACCGTCATGTGCGGTCCCTGCACCGACCGCACGGGAGGGTGTGCCGATGTCTTACGAGGATCAGCCCGTCGACGATCAGCCCGTACTCGACACGCTGCTTCAGATGAGCGCGGAGACGTACCAGCGTTCCGGTCTCGACCCGAGAACCTACATGATGGTCCGCTTTGCCGCGCTGGCGGCCGTCAACGCGCCACCGCTCTCCTACCTCACAAATCTCAGCCTGGCCAGCGAGACGGGCCTGTCCGCGGAGGATGTGCAAGCGACGCTGGTGGCGATCGCTCCGATCATCGGCGGGCCACGCGTGGTGTCGTCGGTGGGGAACATCGGGCGGGCGCTCGGGATCAGCATCGCGATTGCCGAGGACGACGATGACGCGGAGCTCGCCGACGCGGACTAGCGCGGGGCGTGGGCGTGGGTCATCTCGCGTGTGTCGAACTGGCCGGCTCGAAACGCACCGTAGTGGCGGTCTCGTCCCTGCCTGCTCGCCGTTACGGCGCGTTGTCCTTGGCCTTCCCGGCAGGCGCACAACGCAGATGTCGTCTGTTGCGAAACGCCGTTCGTTCCTAAGGGCGCGCGGCTAGTCTCCATCGATCGGTGGCGTCGGTTCATCTAGCAGCGGAGGCCAGAATGTGCTGCTTCTTGACGATCCTCGTGTTCCTTGGTCCCCGCGCAGGCATCATCGTTTGGTGGCTGTACAACCCGACGCGCTGGGATCGGCTGTTCGGTTCGTTCATCTGGCCCGTCCTCGGGTTCATCTTTGCACCGTGGACGACCCTGATGTACGTCGCGGTGGGGCTGGGTGGCGTGCGCGGGATCGACTGGATCTGGATCGCTCTGGGCGTGTTCGCCGACGTCGCGATGTATGCGGGCGGTGGGTACGGGAACCGCTCCCGTGGCCAGCAGTACATGTCACGTTATGCCTGAGCAGCGCCCGATTCGGAATGACGGCAACGCCGGGAGCAGCGCGCGGGATTCTCAATCTACCCCGCGCGCTCGAGCTTTCGGATGGTCCAAGGACGCCCCGCCCCGACGGGTGCAGGGTGCCGATCTACGACCTCAATCTACATCTCCGGCGGCGATTCGCGGCGCCCACCGCACCGGCATAACCAAGAGCAGACGGTTACTCGTCGCACAGGAAAGGAACTTCACGGTGGCCACGCTGACTGCATTCAAGTTCCCGACGTCCACCGGCGCCGATGAGATGCTCGCCAGACTGCGGCAGCTACAGGCTCAGGGTCTTATCACCGTCGAGGACGCCGCGATCGTCCGCTGGCCGGAAGGGGCGAAAAAGCCCAAGACCGAGCAAATCCACGACCTCACCGGGGCGGGGGCGCTGACGGGTGCCTTCTGGGGCATGCTATTCGGGTTGCTCTTCTTCGTGCCGCTGTTCGGGCTGGCGATAGGCGCCGCCTTCGGCGCGATAGCGGGGCACTTTGCCGACGTCGGTATCTCGGATAGCTTCATCAATCAGGTCAAACAGAAGGTAACACCGGGCACCTCGGCGATCTTCCTCCTGACCAGCGGGGCCGTGGTGGACCGGGTCAAGGAGGCCATGAGCGGGCTGACCTTCGAAGTCCTATCGACCAACCTCTCTGCCGAGCAGGAAGCGAAGCTGCGGGAGGCGTTCGCCGAAGAGGGGGCCACCGCTCCGCCGCCAGTGGTGAGCGAGCAGCAGCCGGAGCAGCCGGCAGGTTCCTAACCACTCGGCACCGGCAAGGGGCACGGTCAGGCTTCTCGACTCGTTTGACACCGAGATCCTGCAGGCACACCGCACCGGCGGTCCAAGGAGGATCGCCGGTGCGTTTGTGTGGATCGGGCGATCGGTAGTTCGCGCCGCACGCCGTGTGTGCGCACCATCCACGCTCCAGGCGAGCCGCCTCATACCGAACGCGCATGATCGCTTGGGCTGGTGTCGTGTGCAGAGCGAAAAACCTCATGCTGGGGCTGCGGTACTCGCCAGAGACCCTTCGCACCGCTCAGGACGCCACGCGCTGCGCAGAATGACTTGGATCGCTTACGACGCTATGGGCCGCTGCGGATGACCCCACGAGCGCCTTTCCGCATGGCACGTGCAGAGATAGATGGGGACCGGGAGCACGCCTACGAAATGCGGTGGCGGGCCATGGCAGTTGCCATGGCCCGGCGAGTTCATGATGGAGTTAGACGAAATACGCTAGCATACCG
>NZ_JADGHZ010000007.1 GCF_019683595.1 Sphaerobacter sp.
GGGGGTCTTATCCCCGCCGCCTCGGGGGGGGGCCAGGCGGGGCGGGTGAAGGGTGGGTCGGGGTAGTCGTAGAAGCCGTGGCCGGTCTTGATGCCAAGCCGGCCGGCGCGCACCATCTCCTCCAGGAAGGCCGGCGGCCCGTCCTCGGGCCGGCCGGACTCCGCCGCGTAGTGCCGCTCGATGTCGGCGACCACGTCGAGGCCGACGCGGTCCATCAGCCCGAAGGGGCCGAGCTGCGTGCCCATCGCCAGGCAGAAGAGGCGGTCCACCTCCTCCGGGGTCGCCAGACCCTCGGCAACCACACGCAGGCTCTCCCGCTTGATGGCGCGCCAGATCCGGTTGTAGATGAAGCCGGTGCTCTCGCCGCGCACGATGACCGGCACGAAGCCGACATCCCGCAAAAAGGCTTCAACGCGGTCGATGACGGCCGGGTCGGTCTGCCCGCAGGTCATCAGCTCCACGCCGCTGCGCTGCCAGGGGAGGTTGTAGAAGTGGGTGTTGAGGAGCCGCGACGGGTGTTGGGTGGCGTCCGCAAGCAGGCGACTTCGGAAGGATGAGCTGTTGGTGGCGAGGATCACGTCCCGCGGGGTGAGCGCCGACAGCTCACCGTACAGCGCCCGTTTGAGCTCCAGCCGCTCGGGAGCGCATTCGATGACGAGCCAGGCGCCCTGCACCGCCTCGGCCAGCGTCGCGACCGGTGTGACGCGCTCGCTGATGGCGTCGGCGGGGCCGGAGAAGAAGCCCTCCTCGACCAACTGCGGGGCGTCGGCGGCGATGCGATCGCGCGCGGCGGTGAGCGCGTCAGGTGCGGGATCGTAGAGGCGGACCGGGACGCCTCTCCCGGCCAGCGTCAGCGCGATCTGCCGGCCCATCGTTCCGGCGCCGATGATGGCGACCGTTCCCCACTGTGCCACGTGTCACCTCCTTCCACCCCCGCCAGTGTCGCACGCAGGAGAGACTGCTCGCCAGACCCGGCCCTGCAAGCAGTCGCGTGTGGGAGGCCGGATCCCGGTGCGCGGCGGGAGCGCCGGGCCGCTGGCACACCGGTTGCAGCCGAGACGCTGGAGGTGTAAAGTTTTGCCTACGCGCCAGGGCAAGCGGTCCAACCGCCGGGGGTTGCGACGCCGGCGATTGGTATCGCTGCCTCTCATTTTGTAGACGTCAAGGCGAGTAAGCACGCAGATAGCGCGGGAAGCGAGCGAACGGGCTTATGCAGCGGGAGCGAATTCCCATCACCAAGGCAGGTCTTCAGGCGCTCCGGGAGGAGCTGGACGATCTCGTAAACCGGCGGCGTGTGGAGATCGCGCAGGCGCTCCAGGCGGCGCGCGAGGAGGGGGACCTCCGCGAGAACGCCGGATACGACGCGGCCAAGCACGACCAGGCCTTCATCGAGGGGCGGATCCGCGAGATCGAGGATATCCTGCGCCGCGCCGAGGTGATCGACGAGGCACCCAACGGCGATGCACGCGTCGTGCGGCTCGGTTCGACCGTGACGATTGAGATCGACGGCGCGCAGGAAACGTACACCATCGTCGGCGCCGTCGAGGCGAAGCCGTCAGCCGGCCGTATCTCCAACGAGTCCCCGTTCGGTCGTGCCCTCCTCGGGCACCGTGAGGGCGAGGAAGTCGAGATCCAGACGCCTGCGGCAGTGCTCCATGCGCGGATCATCACCGTGGAAGGCTGACGGGGCGGCCCAGCCGCCCAACCCCGGCGAGGGGCCGCAGACCGGCCCGGACCGCCTGGCGCGCTACCTCGCCGAGCACGGCGTCGACGCGGAAATCCTGTTCCCCGACCAACCGACACCCACCGTCCCACTAGCGGCGGAGGCGCTGGGCGTACCCCCGGATCAGATCGTCAAGTCGCTCCTCTTCCAGGGCAAGGACGGGGACTGCGTGCTGGCGATCGTGCGTGGGACGGCGCGCGTCAGCCGCGCTCGGCTGGCCGCCGTGACCGGACTGCGCCAGCCGAAGCTGGCGCCGCCGCAAGTCGTGCGCGACCTCACCGGCTACGAGCCGGGCGGCACCCCGCCGGTGGGACACCTCACACCGGTGCCGGTGGTGGTCGACCGCGCCGTGCTCGACGAAGCGGTCGTGTTCGGCGGGGGCGGCAGCGATCGCACCATGCTCCGTATCCGCCCGCACGACATCGTGCGGCTCACGCGTGCCGTGGTGGCTGACCTGTGTGACGAAATGTAATTCTACGCTCGGTGCGCCGACACGCTCACCTATCGACGATAATGGGAAGCACCGTTACAATAGCCCCGCACCCGAATCGGCAGCGGAGGGCGCAGGCGAAGGCGCGGGCGAGCGCTGTCGTTGGGTAGGGAAGGAGCGGGTATGGCGAGCTTGGTCATCAGCGAATATGTCGGCGCGCGGGTCCGGCGCAAAGAGGATCCGCGGCTCATTACGGGACGAGCCACCTACGTCGACGACCTCCGGCTCCCGGGCATGCTGCACGTCGCGATCGTCCGCAGCGTGTACGCCCATGCCCGGATCACCGGGATCGACACCTCGCAGGCCGCGGCGATGCCGGGCGTGTTCGGCGTCTACACGGCGGCCGATCTCCAGAAGGGGGCCGTCGAGGGGGCCTTCACCTCCCTGGCCACGGATCGGGTTCGCTATCTCGGCGAGCCGATCGCCGTCGTCGTCGCCGAGTCGGCGTACGCGGCGCGCGACGCGCGGGATGCGGTCGTGGTGGACTACGAGCCGCTTCCGGTGGCGGCGAGCATTGAGGCGGCGATGGCCGAGGGCGCGCCGCAGCTCTACGACGACAAGCCTGGCAACATCGCGGTGGACGTAACCCACACGCAGGGCGATGTCGCCGGCGCGTTCGAGCGCGCGCCCGTGGTGGTCAAGCAGCGCATCGTCAGCCAGCGGCTTTCGGGCGTGCCCATGGAGCCGCGCGCTGTGGCGGCGGCGCCCGATCCGTCCACGGGCGGTGTGACCGTCTGGTCCTCGACCCAGGCGCCGCACTGGAACCGGAAGGCGATCGCCGGGGTGCTCGGGCTGGGCCTGAGCCAGGTACGGATCATCGCGCCCGAGGTCGGCGGCGGCTTCGGCGTTAAGATCGGGCCGTACCCGGAAGACTTCATCCTCGCCGTCCTGACCCGGATCATCAACCGGCCCGTCAAGTGGATCGAGACCCGCAGCGAGAACTTCCAGGTAACCAACCACGGCCGGGCGCAGATCGCGGACATTGAGGTCGCGGCCGAGAAGAACGGGAAGATCCTCGCCTACCGCATGACGGTCATGCAGGACCAGGGGGCCGACGCGCGCGGCGCCTACCTGGCGCCCACCACCACCTCGATGGCCGTCGGCTGCTACGACATCCCGGCCATCGAGACGCGTGCGATGGGCATCCTGACCAACACCATGCCGGTCAGCGCCTACCGCGGTGCCGGGCGCCCGGAGGCGGCCTACTACATCGAGCGGGCCATCGACCTGGTGGCCGACGCCACCGGGCTGGATCCGGCCGAGGTCCGGCGGGTCAACTTCATCCCGCCCGACAAGTTCCCGGTCACGACCGTCACGGGCGAGCGCTACGACTCCGGCGATTACGCCAAGGCGCTGAACAAGGCGCTCGACGTATCGGGCTACCAGCAGCTCCGGCAGAAGCAGGCGGAAGCCCGCAAGCAGGGGCGGTACATCGGGATCGGCCTCGCCTCGTACGTCGAGATCTGCGGCTTCGGCCCCTTCGAAAGCTCGCACGTCCGCGTCGAGCCGACCGGCTCGGTCTCGGTCTACACCGGCATCTCGCCCCACGGTCAGGGGCAGGAGACGACCTTTGCCCAGATCATCGCCGACAACCTCGGCGCGGACTTCGATCAGGTGGTCGTCCACCACGGTGACACCAGCAACACGCCCGAGGGCAACGGCACGATGGGTAGCCGCGGGCTGGCCGTCGGCGGCGGCGCGCTCATGCTCTCCGTCGAGCAGATCCGCGAGAAGGCGTTCAAGATCGCGGCGCACCTGCTGGAGGCCTCGGTCGACGACATCGAGCTGGCGGACGGCAAGTATCGGGTCAAGGGGTCGGACCGCGGCGTGACCCTGGCCGAGATCGCCGGGGCGGCCTACGGCGGCAAGATTCCGGAGGACATGGAGCCGGGCCTGGAGGCGACCAACTTCTTCAAGCCCGCGGACGAGACCTTCCCCTTCGGCACGCATGTCGCCGTCGTCGAGGTCTTCCCCGACACCGGCGAGGTCAAGCTGCTGGACTACTACTCGGTGGACGACTGCGGCGTGCGCATCAGCCCGATGCTGGTCGAGGGTCAGGTTCACGGCGGGTTGGCGCAGGGCATCGGCCAGGCGCTCTGGGAAGAAATCCGCTACGACGAGAACGGCCAGATCCTGACCGGCACCCTGATGGACTACGCCGTCCCGAAGGCCAGTTACTTCCCGACCTTCAACACCGACGCGACCGTGACCCCGACGCCGATCAACCCGCTCGGTGCCAAGGGGATCGGTGAGGCGGCGACGATCGGCTCGACCCCGGCGGTGGCCAACGCGGTCATCGACGCGCTCGAGCCCTTCGGCATCACCCACCTCGACATCCCCTTCAGCGCCGAGAAGGTCTGGACGGCCATCCGCCAGAGCGGCAAGTAATCCTCACACTCGGGAAGGGGCATCGACGGGGAGGGCATTGCCCTCCCCGTCGCACCTTTCCGGCCCGCAGCATCGCTGGCATGCCTCCTGCTGACCACCCTGTCTCAACGCATCCCAATCGACCCAGAAAGAGGCGGACGACACCGAAAAGGGGGCCGCGCATGGTGCTCAGCAGGCTTGTCGGCGCGCGCGTGCGCCGGAAGGAAGACCCACGCCTCATCACGGGGCGTGCTACCTACGTTGACGACGTGCGCATTCCGGGGATGCTCCACCTCGCGTTCGTGCGCAGTCCCCACCCACATGCGCGCATCCGGAGCATCAACGTGGATCAGGCGCGCGCGATGCCCGGCGTCGTTGCCGTCATCACCGGGCAGGACCTCCGCGGCATCCTCAAGCCGACCGATGAGATCGGCGGTGAGGGCGAGGACGCAGGAACGGTGCAGGAGGGCGCCAGGTCGCCCCAGGCCTTCCCCATGGCGGTCGACCGCGTGCGCCATGTCGGCGAGGCCGTGGTGGCGGTGGTGGCCGAGAGCGACTACCAGGCGCGGGATGCGGTCGACGCCGTGCAGGTGGACTACGAGCCGCTCCCGGCCGTGATCGATCCCGAAGCGGCCATGCAGGACGGCGCGCCGCAGCTCTGGGACGAACTGCCCAACAACATCGCCATGCGCTACGACCGCACGCGGGGCGACGTGGATGCCGCCTTCCAGAGCGCGGACGTGGTCATCAAGCAGCGGATGATCAACCAGCGGCTGGCCGGGATTCCGATGGAACCGCGGGGCGTCGTGGCGGCGCCGGACCCCGCGACCGGCGGCGTCACCGTCTGGTCCTCGACCCAGGCGCCGCACTGGAACCGCAACGACATCGCCAAGGACCTGGGGCTCGGGCAGAACCAGGTGCGGGTCATCGCGCCGCAGGTGGGCGGCGGCTTCGGCGTCAAGATCGGCGCCTACGCTGAGGACTTCATTCTCTCCGGTATCGCCTACCACCTCCAGCGGCCGGTGAAGTGGATCGAGACGCGCAGCGAGAACCTGATGGCGACTCACCAGGGTCGTGCCCAGATCGCCGACATCGAGGTCGCGGCCGACGGACGGGGCAAGATCCTCGCCTACCGCATGAACCTGATCCAGGATCAGGGCGCCTTCCCCAAGGACACCTCCCTCGGCGTCCTGACGTCGCTGGTGGTGGTCGGCTGCTACGACATCCCGGCGATCGACCTCCACATCCGTGGTGTCTGCACCAACACCATGGACGTCGGCGCCTACCGCGGCGCCGGGCGACCGGAGGCGGCCTACTACATCGAGCGGGTCATCGACCTGATAGCCGACCGGACGGGGCTGGACCCGGCCGAGGTGCGGCGGGTCAACTTCATCCCGCCCGAGAAGTTCCCGTACACAACGATCGTGGGCGAGGTCTACGACAGCGGGGACTACAAGAAGGCGCTGGACAAGGCCCTGGAACTGTCGGGGTACCAGCAGCTCCGCCAGGAGCAGGCGGCGGCGCGCCAGCAGGGCCGCTACCTCGGGATCGGCCTGTCGTCCTACGTCGAGATCTGCGGTTTCGGCCCCTGGGAGAGCGCCACCCTGCGGGTCGAGCCCAGCGGCGCCGTGACGGTCTACAGCGGCATCTGCCCCCAGGGGCAGGGCCAGGAGACCGTCTTCGCGCAGATGGTCGCCGACTACCTGGGCGCCGACTTCGACCAGATCACCGTCCAGTTCGGCGACACGGCGACGGCCCCCCAGGGTAACGGCACGATGGGGAGCCGCGGGCTGGCCGTCGGCGGTGGGGCGCTCATGCTCAGCATCGAGAAGATCCGCGAGAAGCTCAAGCAGATCGCGGCCACCATGCTGGAGGCGTCGGTCGACGACATCGAGCTGGCGGACGGCCGGTGGAGGGTCAAGGGTGCGCCGGACCGGTCGGTCACCCTGGCGCAGATCGCGGCCGAGGCCTACGGCGGCAGCCTCCCGGCCGATCTCGCCCCGGGCCTGGAGACGACCGACTTCTTCCGGCCGGAGGATGAGACCTTCCCCTTCGGCACCCATGTCGCCGTGGTCGAGCTCATGCCGGACACCGGCGAGGTGAAGCTCCTTCGCTACGTCTCAGTCGACGACTGCGGCGTCATCATGAACCCGATGCTGGTTGAGGGCCAGGTCCACGGCGGGCTGGCGCAGGGGATCGCCCAGGCGCTGCTGGAGGAGGTGCGCTACGACGAGAACGGTCAGCTCCTGACCGGCACCCTGCTGGACTACGCCGTCCCCAAGGCGACGCACCTCCCGGTGTTCGAGACGGCCCACACCGAGACGCCCACGCACCTGAACCCCATGGGCGCCAAGGGGATCGGCGAGGCGGCGACGATCGGCTCGACGCCGGCAGTGGCCAACGCCGTGATCGACGCCCTGGAGCCGCTCGGCATCACCCACCTCGACATGCCCTACACCCCGGAGAAGATCCGCACCGTCTTCCAGGAAGCGAGGCCGTAGCCGTCCACGCCGACGGATAGCCACTCCAATCGTCCGATGCGACGCGGCCGAGCCGAACCCGGCTCGGCCGCCGGCTGACGTCCACTCCAGCCTGTGGGCAGCGCGTGCTTTCCTAGGCGCGGCTCGTTCGGGGATCCAACACATCGCGCAATCCATCCCCGAGCAGGTTGAATCCCATGACGACGAGGAAGATGGCCAGTCCGGGGAACGTCGCGATATGAGGGGCATCGCGAAGCCAACCGCGACCCGCGTTGACCATCTGCCCCCACTCCGGATTCGGCGGCTGAATCCCGAGCCCAAGGAACGAGAGAATCGAGGCAGAGAGGATCGATGTTCCGAGCTGCAGCGTCGAGTAGACGACGATGGGGTTCAAGCAGTTCGGAAGAATGTGCCGGAACAGGATGCGGGAGTCTCCACTCCCCAGCGCGCGCGTTGCCTCAACAAACTCCTTCTCTTTGATCGAGAGCGTCGTCGACCGCACCAGCCGAGCGTAGGTCGGGATCGAGTTGATCCCGACCGCGATCATGACGTTGAACAGACTCGGACCAAGGACGGCGATGACGGCGATGGCCAGAACGACGCTGGGAAATGCGAGCAGGATATCCATGATCCGCATGAGCAGGTTGTCAAGCCGTCGGTAGAAGCCCGCTGCCAGGCCGATGCACGTACCACAGGTGGCGCCGATGCTCGTGGCAAGGACTCCCACGAGGAGTGACACCCTGCTGCCCACGATGATGCGAGACAGGATGTCCCTCCCGAAGTCGTCTGTCCCGAGCCAGTGGGCTGCCGAAGGTGGCTGGAGCTGTGCCGGGAGGTCTTGCGCGATCGGGTCGTACGGCGCGAGCCACGGAGCGAATATCGCCATGATGAGGAAGATGGCGATGATGACCAGGCCGACCATGGCCAGTCGGTTCCGGCTGAATCGGCGCACAAAGCGTGCGATTCGGGCCCCGGCAAGGGGTGAAACGCCCGGAGCGTCAAAGCCGCTGCGAGGGAGCGCTTGATCACGCATAGGAAATCCTCGGATCCAGCCATGCATAGAGCACGTCGACGATCAAGTTGATCATCGTAAAGATCATGGCCACCATGAGCACAACCCCCTGGATCACGGGGTAGTCGCGCTGGTTGATGGCCGTGATGGCGAGGCGCCCCACGCCCGGCAGGGCAAAGATCGTCTCCGTCACCACCGCGCCGCCGAGGAGGAAGCCGTACTGCAGACCCACGAAGGTCACAACGGGCAAGAGCGCGTTTCGCAGCGCATGGCGGATGATCACCCGGCGCTCCTCGAGCCCCTTGGCGCGAGCGACCGTGACGTACTCCCGGTCAAGCACTTCGAGCATGGAGGATCGCGTGAGGCGCGCGATCAGGGCGATCGGCGTGAGCGCCAGCGTGATGCAGGGCAGCACGTACGCCTTCATGCCCTCCAACGTCCAGATGGGGCCGTGGAGTCCGCCGACGGGTAGCCACTGCAGCCTGATGGAGAAGAGCAGGATCGCCATGATGGCGAACCAGAAGAGTGGCATGGATACGCCACCGATCGCGAACAACGTGGCGAGTGTATCCACGGCGGAGTACTTCCGTGCCGCAGAGATAACCCCGAGCGGAATGCCGATCGCGACCGCGATGATGACCGAGATCGTGGCGATCTTCAGCGTGACTGGCAGCCGATCTCGAATCTCCCTGACAACCGGCTGGCGCGTGAGCAGGGAGCGTCCGAGATCCCCCCGAACGGCGCCGGTGAGGAACTTCCAGTACTGAACGAGAATCGGCTGATCCAGGCCCAACTGCTGGCGTACCTCATCAACCCGCTGCTGAGGCGCATCGGGGCCGACGATCTGCCGGACCGGATCGCCGGGCGTCAGCCGGGTGATCGAGAACACCAGCAGGGAGACGCCGAGCAGCGTGGGGATGAGCGTCAGCAGGCGGCGAATAATGTAGGCAGTCATCGAACCTCGTTCGGCCGGAGTGGTGCGGGGGCACACCGTCCACCGCACCCGCTCCGACATGGGCGCGGCAAACCCAGCAGACCGGGTTCGCCGCGCCTGGACAGTGGCCGATTCCGCTAGCCCTCGAAGGGCCGGAACGTCTGGGGCGAGAGCTCGTCGGCTGAGCGGCCGGCCCAGTCGCCCGGGCCCATCTCGGCCCACATGCGCTCACCGGCGAATTGCAGCGCCTGGCAGGCTTTCCGCTCGTCACACGTGAGGACCTTGCCGTCGCGCTGCACCCACTGGCCGTCGATCATCACGTGGCGCAGGTCCTCGGGCGTCGCGCTGTAGACCAGGTTCTTGATCGGATCCCGCACCGGAACCATGAACAGCGTGTCGAGGCTCCAGAAGAGCAGGTCGGCCTTTGCCCCCGGGGCGATCCGCCCCAGGTCATCCCGCTGGAGCATCTTGGCGGCGTTCAGGGTGGCGGCATTGAACACGTCGGCGGCGGTGGCTTTCTGGGTGTCCCGCGCCATGATCTTGCCGATCACTGCGGTCCAACGCAGCGCCTCGATCATCGACTGCGGCGCGGTGTCCGTGCCGAGGCACATGTTGACCCCGGCCTCGAGGTAGCGGGGGAACGATTCCATGGCGATGCCGCGGCGGGCGAAGACCCACACGCAGTGCGCTACCGAGGCGCCGTGCCGGGCCAGGATCGAGAGGTCATCCCCGGCAAACTGCACCCAACTGCTCCCCGCGATGAGGATGACGTGGCCGAGGATGCAGCGTTCGCTCAGGAAACCGATCTGCTCCAGCCACTCGACCGGCGTCAGCCCATGGCGCTGCACCATCTCATCGAACTCAAACACCGACTGGCTCACGTGCAGCGCCAGCGGAACGCCCATGCTGTCCGACGCCTCGCGACTCAGACGCAGCAGCTCTTCGGTGCAGGTGTCGACCTGGGCCGGGGAGAGGAAACCTTTGATGCGACCGTTCGCTCGACCGTCGATGCGCTCGATGAACTCGACCGCGCGCCGGAAGCCCTCCAGGCCGGCCTCTTCGTTCCACTCGTACTCGACGCGTTTGCCGTCCCGAGTCAACCAGCGTCCGGAGCGATAGGCGTTGGCGATGTAGGCGCGGAGTCCCGCCCGCTCTGCCGCGTCGGCGACGTAGTCGCCGATCCCACCGATCTCCATGACCGTCGTCGTGCCGGTCCGGATCAGCTCGACCATCGAGTAGTCGACCGAGGCCTCGCGCCCCTCCGGGTCGATGGCCGCCCCGCGGACCGGGAGCATCTCGACCAACCCCGACATGGCGAACTGCCGGCGCCCGCGGTCCTCGATGAAGGACTTGTCCAGGGGAGATTCGGACAGGTGCGTGTGGGTGTTGATGAACCCGGGCGTCACGAGTTGACCGCGCGCGTCGACCACCTGATTCACCGTCCCGTCGAACCGGCGGCCGACGTAGAGGATCTCATTCCCTTCGATGACGATGCAGCCGTCTCTGAGGATACGGTGCTCGCCGTCCTGATACGCGACGATCAATCCCCCGTCGATCCGAATGCGATCCGCCATTCCCCATCCCCTCGCGCTCTATCGCGGCCCGCGGGCGGAGTCCGCCGCGCGAGCCGCTGATTCATAGCTACTGCTCGACCCACGTATCCATCAGCTTATAGATGCCGTGGATATTGTGGAAGGTTGTGCCCTTGGTCTTGTCGTCCCAGGCGAAGATCCACTTGAGATGCTGGATCGGGATGACGACGGCCTGCTCCAGGAGATAGAGCTCCATCTCCTGGAAGGTCTTGATGCGCTCATCTTCGTCGGTCGTCGTCTGACTCTTCTCGAACAACTCGTCGAACTTCGGATCGCTCCAAAAGGTCGTGTTCGGGGATGGGATCGAATCGGTGATGAAGAAATACATGTGGTCCGCGCTGGAGTAGATCATCGGGATGAACCGCGCGTCGTGCTCGCCGGCCTTGGTCGCGTCGTCGTAGCCCGCCGCCTCCAGTCGCCGAACCTGCATGTCGATACCGATCTCGCGGAGCTGCGCCTGCACCGCCTGGTTGATCTGCTCGTTCAGCTCCGTCGTCAGGTACAGCGTGAATGAGAGCGGCTTCCCATCCTTCACCCGGATGCCGTCGGGGCCGAGGGTCCAGCCCGACTCCTCGAGCAGTTGGACCGCCTTGTCGGGGTTGTATTCAACGAGGGGCCGGGTCTGCTCGCGCGGCGCGGCGCCGACGACCTCTGGGTGGAGATAGCCCTCTGCCGGGTCGGCCTGCCCGTGCATCACGAATTGGGTGATCTCCTCGCGGTTGATCCCGTGCATGATCGCCTTCCGGACGTTGATGTCCTGGAAGAGCTCGCGCTGCATGTTGAAGCCGATGTGGTTGGAGGAGAGGCGCGGGAAGGACGCCACGGTCACTCCCGGAATATCCGACAGGCGCTGGACATCCCGGGCCGCGACCTCGATGTTCATGTTGGCCTCGCCCGTCTCGATCAACGCCGAGCGGGAGGCTTCCTCCGGCACTACCTTGAAGATGATGCGCTCAGGGTATGCGGGTCCCGTGTTCGAGTAGATCGGGGACCCCCAGGTGTAGTCCTCATTCCGCACCAGGGTGATGTGGTCGTCCTTGACCCACTCTTCAAGCTTGAAGGGGCCGGTACCGTCCACACCGACGACACCGTAGTCGTCGCCCAACTCCTCGACCTTCTTCATGTTCGGGATCGAGCCATAGGCCCACTCGGTCTGGCTGATGTTGTTCAAGAACACCAGCGTGGGCGACTTCAACGTGAACACCACGGTGTAGTCGTCCGGGGCCTCGACCGAATCCAGGAGGGCGATCTTGGCGCTGGTAGGCATCTCCTTCCAGCGCTGGAAGTGATCGACGACGTGTGCGCTGGTGAAAGGCTCCCCGGAGTGGAAACGCACGTCTTGCCGCAGGTGGAACGTCCAGACGGTCCCGTCATCGGACGATTCCCACGACTCCGCGAGCGCGGGATAGATCTTGCCGTCGAAACCATGGATGACCAGCGCGTCGTAGATGAGGAAGTTGGTCGCGATGTCCGCCAGCCCACTGTTCATGCCCGGATGCAGGTTGAGCGGATCCGTCGCGCGCACGATCGTGAGCGTTCCGCCTGGCGTTGCTTCACCGCCTGGCTCGGCGGTGACGGCAGCGGCGCCTGGGGTGCCGGCTGCCGGGGTTTCGCCACCCCCGGATGCGGCGCTGGTCGCCGTACCCTGCGGAGCGTCGGATCCTTCGTCGCCTCCACCGCAGGCGAAGGTCACCCCGGCGGCGGACAGCATCGTCGCCATCAGGCCGAGCTTGCCGCCATAGCGCAACAGGTCACGGCGGGTGACTGGGATCACCCACGTCCGGTCAGACTCCTTCAGAGGCTGCTGCCGATGGTCCGCGGTCATGAAACCCTCTCCTTCGCGATCACTCATCTCCACCCTCGCTGCCGCGCTGGACGGATCACGTGAACAGTCCCTGACGTCTCCCCTCCTGAATCAGTCGTTCGCCGGCTGACACGATGTGCTCCCGGATGGCGGCGCGCGCCTCGGCAGGATCCCCGCTGAGGAGCGCGTCGAGCAGCAGTTGATGCCGCGCGACGATGTCCTCACTCAGGGGGTAGATCACCGGGAAGAGCGTGACGTACTGGACCTGAAGTAAGTTCTGCACTTGGCGCCAGAAGTGCAGGAGCAGCGCGTGATGCGAGGCCTGCACCAGGGCGCGGTGGAAGCCGGCATCAGCCTCGAAGACCGCCGCCTTGTTTCGCTCCTCCGCAGCCTCGGCCATCTCCTGGAGCCGTTCACGCAACCGTTCGATATCCGCCTCGGTTGCCTGGTCGATGGCCAGTTCCATGGCGAACTCTTCGAGGACCGAACGCAGGGTGTAGAACTCCGACAGCTCTGCCCTCGTGAGCCGGGCGACGAACACGCCCTTGTTGGGGATCCGGGTGACCAACCCCTCCTGTTGCAAGGCCATGAGCGCCTCGCGGACGGGGGCGCGCGAGACCTCCATCTGCTCCGCAATCTTCCCCTCGTAAATGCGTTCTCCTGCTGGCAACGCTCCCCGGAGGATCGCGGAGCGCAGATCGCGGAGTACGCGCTCACGCAGTGATGTCCGCTTGTGCGGAGTAAAGACCATCTTGGCCTCTTGGCCCCTTCGTCACGTATGCTGTAGGATGTATAAAGTCGACACAACACTAGCAGAGCCGTAAGTCCCTGTCAATGGGCGGGCGAGTGCAGCGAGGGGGTATGCATGGCTGAGCGTTACCGCGAAAAGGCCCATGCGATAGAGTGGGTCGATGCCAACGCGGAGAGATTGTCCGAATTCCACCTCGAGATCTGGAACTACGCGGAACCAGCCTGGCGAGAGTACAAGTCCGCGCGGGCGTATTGCGAGTTGCTGCGCAGCGAGGGCTTCGAAGTGGAGGAGGGCTCCGGCGACATGCCGACCGCCTTCGTCGCCCGGTTCGGCGACGGTGGCCCGGTGCTCGGCGCGTATGCGGAGTACGACGCAGTCCCCGGTAACTCGCAGCAGCCGGTGCCATACCGGGCGCCGCGCGAAGGGTTGCACCCGTGGGCCGCGGGCCACACCGATCCGCACTCGATGCTCGGCGTGGCGGGGTTGACCGGGATGCTGGCCGCCAAGGCGGCGATGGAGAAGTACGGGATCAAAGGCACGCTCGTCTTCTTCGGCGAGCCCGCCGAAAAGGTGTGCGGCTCAAAGCCCATCCACGCCGCGAAGGGCTACTACGACGGATTCGACGCCTTCATCGCCTACCACCCCTGGCCGCAGAACACGGTCGAGTGGGATACCCACTTCGGCGCCTACTGGAGTTGCGTGTTCACCTTCGAGTGTGTTGAGCCGGAAGCGTGGGCGGATCGGTCGCTCCTCCCGGCAGAGGCTGGCCCTCGGGCGGTGCCGCGCTGCCCGGGCGCGATCGACGCGCTCTGCTTGATGTACACCACCACCAAGTACACCAAGGAGGCGATGTTCCCGCACACCGGTAGCTGGACCATCAATGAGTTCATCCTGGCTGCCGGCGACGCGACGGCCGACAACCTTCCGCCGCGGTTCAGCCAGATTCAATACGCGTGGCGGTCCCCCTCGCTTGGCCTGCAGGAACAGATCTACCGCATTCTGGAAAACAATGCCCGCCATGCCGCTGCTGCGACCGGGTGCGAAGTGTCGGTGCAGTGGGTCTCCAAGACCCGGGTGGGCCTGCCGAACCACGCGATGGCCGACCTGACCTACCGGAATCTGGAGCTCGTGGGTCCACCCAAGCTGAGCGAAGCCGCCCGGGAGTTCGGCCGCGCCATCCAAGAGAATCTCGGACTCGAGCCCATGGCCAACCCATTCCCTGACGAGGTCGAGCAACTGCTCCCGCCGCAGGAGTACGAGGAGCGCGTGCGACACGGCCTCCCGGCGTGGCAGCACCACATCGGCGCGGACGACTACGTGGAATACATGTGGCACGCACCCACAGTGCGGCTGCTGACCGGTCGCCCTCGCCTGCGGCCGCCGCATGCGCAGTACCAGTACCCGAACTGGACCTATCTGGCGCTGGGTGGGCGGTCGGAGGTTGTGGATCCGGGCATGTTCGTCGCGGGCAAGACCATCGCGGCGACGCTGCTGGATCTGCTGACCCGGCCCGACGAGCTCCAACGCGCCAAGGCAGAGTTCATCGAGCGCACCGGCGGCGGCGTCGGCGGCTCCAAGTGGGTACCCCCGCTGCTGCCGCGGGACTTCATCCCGCCGATCGATCTGCGCTGGCCCGAGTACATCCGCACCGAACGCGGTGAGGAGTGGACCCTGCCGACCCCGATCCCGAACGCGGCTCAGAAACTCACCTGAGCGTGAACGACGGATCCACGCCACCGCTCATGCAGCGAGCGGTGGCGTGGATCCACGGTACGGAGGCTCGGTCAGGCGCGACCGACACCCAACTCCCGTGCGATCCGCTCGATAGCGGCGATGTGGTCGCGGGGTGAGGCGAGTCCCATGCCGAGTGTGTTGATGAGCAGGTGCGTGGCACCGGCCTTTTGCCAGCGCTCGAGCTGCCAGTGCCACTCATCGGGCGTGGATTGGCCGATGGTGATGCGTGGTTCCAGGCCGAGCGTCGCGGGGTCACGGCCGGCCTCTCGGGCGTACTGGCGCACCCGCTCGACGATCTCCAGCCCTTCGTCGGTGGGCGGGAACTGTGGCTGCCAGCCATCGGCCAACCGGGCAATGCGCCGGTAGGCCGGTTCCGAGCGCCCACCCATCCAGATCGGGATCGGCCGCTGAATCGGCAGCGGGTTGATGCCGACGCCGGGCAGGGTGTGCCAGCGTCCCTCGTAGGTGACCACGCGTTGAGTCCAGAGCAGGCGCAGCACCTCGATCTGCTCTTCGATGCGCCGGCCGCGATTGTGGAAGTTTTCGTTCAGCGCGATGTACTCGGCCTCGTTCCAGCCCACGCCGACGCCGAGGCGGAAACGCCCGCCGGTGAGGAGATCGACCTCGGCGGCCTGCTTGGCCAGCAGGACCGTCTGCCGCTGCGGGAGCACCACCACCGTGGTCACCAGCTCCAGCTTGGTGAACCCGGCGAGCCAGCCGTAGAGGACCATCGGCTCGTGGAACAGGCTGTCGACCGTGTACGGCCCGGTCCAGCCGGGGCGCGTGCTGGTGTCGACACCGACGACGTGCTCGTAGCAGGCGAGATGGGTATAGCCCAGGCCCTCCGCCGTCTGCACGTACTCCCGGATTACGGCCGGGTCGGTGCCGATCTCGGTCTGCGGCAGGATTACCCCGATACGCATCGCTCACCTCACTTCGCGCTGGTCATGCCCAATATGGGTAGACGATTGAGCTCATCTCATCCTGAGCGGTCCATGTCAGCCTGAGCGCAGCGAAGGATCTCGTGCTGGGTCAGCCGCTCTGGCCGGAGATCCGTCGCTCCGCTCAGAATGGGGCCGAAACCAGGATGGCACGGAGACGTGGGATCACCCCCAAGTGGTGTCACCCATCCAGGTGCGTTCCCCTCTCAGGGAGCATAACACCGCGACGGCGGCGAAACGTCCCGCCGCGGTCGGCATTGGCCGTTCGCGTGAGGAACATGCGACAATGGAGGTAGCGCGTGTGGGGGTCGGCGCGCGCCGAACCGGGAGGAGACCAATGATGCTGCGGAATTTGATGGGCCTGATGCCCTATGTGATTCTGTTCTTCGCCATCGGCACGGTGGTGGCGCTGTTGGCGATCATCATCCTCATCGCCCAGGCCGTACCCTAGGAACCACGGCCGGTCGCGGCCACATCGCATCCACCAAGCAGCCTGATCCGGGACCGGACGGGGCGTGTCGTGCCCCCGGGGATATCGTCGTACGCGGAAAACCGGCGCGACCAGGGGCGGTCGCGCCGGTGTGTGACGGGCAGCCCCTGACCCCTGGCCTGTCCGGCCGGCCGCGAGAGGTACGCGGTCGTATGTCGCCTGCCAGGGGGTGAGGGCGTTGATTCGGAGAAGCCCGAGATGACCGCGCTACGCGTAGCGCCTGCGCCGCGGCGGGTTCATATTCGGCTCGGTCACGCGAACGTGCTCGGCCCGCGGCCCTTTGGGGCTGCTGCTGACATCGAACTCGACGCGGTCACCCTCGTTCAGTTCGCTACCCGTGATGGCGCTGCGGTGAACGAAGAGGTCGCTATCCCCGTCGTCGCGCGCGATGAACCCGTACCCCTTCTCCGGGTCGTACCATTTGACCGTACCGGTGGTCATGCGGTGCTCCTATACGTTTGCGCTCCCCTGGCATCGCTTCCCGGGGACGCTTCCTTGGGATAGACAACCCTGCTCCAGCAAGGCGAGTGCCACGGTAGCCTATCCTTCTGCCTGGTGCTAACTATCGCAGGATCTGGGCCGAGCGTTCACGCATGCGTCGCTTCATCGCGACCCGCGTTGTCGTGGCGGTCTCCGCCATCGGCGCGCTGAGGATCGGGCGCGACATCCTCAGGCGGTCACAGCGCGGGGTATGGACGACGACGGACCCCGCTTCGGAAAGAGCGTCCCTGCCGCCGCAGCGGCGGCTCCATGAACGCGCGGCGAAGGCCGCGGCGCCCGAGGGCGGATCAGGGCGTGTCCGACGGCTCATGGCCGTCGGGCGGGGGCTCCTTGGGCTGGAGCTCGGAGAGCTCCGGTTCGGACAGCGCGCGCCAGATGCGGCGGGCGATCCGTGGGAGCGCTGTGCCGAGCAAGGTGCCGAGCGCGGTGGCGCCGAACAGGAAGATCTCAGCGTTGAATGTGGAGGCGACGAACTGCTGCATGTTCCCGATCAGGCCGTCGGTGATCCCGGCCAGGACCACAGCGAAGATCACGGTGGCGGGGAGCAGCACGACCGACCAGAAGGAGCGGACCAGCAGGGCCAGCGCGAACCCGAGGGCGAAGAGTTGAACTTGCAGGTCGAACCGGCTGATGGTGAAGCTGTCCGGGAAGCCGAGCACGAAGTAGCCGAAGACGAACGCGGCGATGTACCCCACCGCACCGAGGATCTGGCCGAGCCGGGCCGCCACCAATGTGCTCCTCTCCTCCACGCACCGCACCCCTCCGCCACCGCGCGGTGCCCGGCCAAGTGTTGCACAGGTCGCGTGGGCGTGGCGGGTGTCAGGGCAACCCGGCTCCGCGGTATCAGGCGACTAGGCCGTTTCCGGCTCCCAGCGCCAGCCCTCGCCGTACGGCGTGACGCGCCCGAGGCCGGGGAAGGGGAAGTGGTAGACGAACAGCAGCGCATCGTCCGCGGCCGCCTCGGCGTAGAAGCGTCGCCGCGTCGCTTCCGCCTGCGCGCGGTCCTGATCGAAGGCGGCGCTCCAGGAGGGCCGCTCCAGGTGGAGCGGGTTGAGGGCGACATCCATCGGGAGCAACACGCGCTCGTTGCCGGAGGAGATGGCCAGGGCCATGTGGTAGAGGGTGTGGCCCGGTGCCGGAATTGCCTCGATGCCGGGGGCGATCTCTCCTGGCCGGTTGATGAGGTCGAGTTGGCCGGCGATCGGCTGGAGGTTCCGCCGCGCGAAGTCGGCCATCATCGCTTCGAGCTGCCCGAGGCCGTAGATCGACCCGGCCGCGAGGCGGTTGAGGACCGTCTCATCGGTCCAGAAGCGCCACTCGCCCTCCCACATGACATAGCGTGCCTCCGGGAAGGCGGGCCGGCCCTCGGCGTCGACGTTGCCGCCGATGTGGTCGGGGTGGGCGTGGGTGATGATCACCGTGTCGATGTCGGGCGGCTCGTACCCCGCGGCACGCAGGCTCTCCTGCAACTTCCCGGTCGTCGGCGCGAAGGGGCCCATGCCGGTGTCCACCAGGATGCGCTGCCCGCCGCACTCGATCAGCAGGCAGTTCAGGTTCGACGGGACGTCCGCGGGGATGCCGCGCTCCGCCAGCTCGCGCTCCCGCTCCTCCTCCGGCGCCCCGGCGAAGACCCAGGCCGCCGGGAAGGCCGCGCCGCCGTCGCTGATCAGGGTGCAGGTAATCGATCCGACCGTAAAGCGGTGGATGTCCGCGGGCATGGCAGGCCTCCTCTCACGCGTCCCCGGCACCATTCCGCGCGAGAGGGTACGCGACCCCGCGCCCGCTCGCAAGGCGCCGCTGGGCGTGGCGGGTTGCCCTAATCCCCTTATCGTCCCACCGGGTGACCAGCCGACGCGGGCGGCGTCGGCCTCGCGGCCGCGAGGACCGCGAGGGCCTGCTCGGGCGTATCGGACGGGGTGATGGCGCGGACGATGACCGTATCCAGCACCGCCTCATACGCGCTCAGGCGTTCCTGCAGGTCCGCTTCCCCTTCGGCGAGGATGGTGGTCTGGATTGGTTCGACGCCTTGTCGCCGGAAATGAGCGGCATAGTGCGGGAACGATCCATAGCGGGCGCATTCCTGCTCCAGCCGCGGGAGCGAGTCTCTGCCGAGCGCGCACCGGACGTAGGCGAGGATCATCGGCGTGGGGCGGCCCACCGACTCGGCGCCCTCCCGAATCCAGGCAGCCGAGGTGCGGGCGTACTCGGGCGTCAACCAGTTGAGCAAGACGCCATCGGCAACCTGTCCCGCCAGGTAGCACATCTTGGGTCCCAGCGGCGCCACTACGATCGTGACATCCACCAACCGTCGAAGCTCGTCGACGCCGGCGCGGGTGCGGTCGAGCGCACCACGTGCCGTTCCGCTGCCGATGCCCAGGATAAAGCGGTCCAGCGGGAGCCCGAGACGCTGGATCTCCGTCGCCAATTGCCGCGGGGTGTCGTCGGTCAGCGGCACAGCACCGACGCCGAGCGCGAGCCGCTGTGTGCGTCTCGCGACGTCGGACAGCTTGGGGAGGGAGGGATCCCTCAGCGGCTGGCTCAACCAGAACGAGTCGTACCCGTGCGCCTCCGCGGCGCTCGCGGCTGCGCGGATCGACTCGATGGGGTATTCCCCGGCGAGGCCGAATCCCCGTCTCGCGGCTCCCATGTCTCAATCCTTCCGCCATGCTGGCGCCGCCCCAGTGCCGAGTCCGCTCTGAGCGCGTGTGCCAAATCGTGTCGTGGAGTCTGACGAGATGATGGGGGCGGGCGGGTGCGCGGTCAAGCGCGCCACGCGGTGCAGGACCAGTCTCCCGCGCATGAACTCGTGGGCAGCGCGTGTGCCGCATGCTTGACGCCCGAGACGGCATCCCGTAAGCTAGATTTCAGCGCAGACGACTAATTAGGCGCGGCGTGGTGGTGGGTTTCGGCCAGGCCCCAAGCGACCTCGGCGATCACCCATCAACGCCGCTCCGCAGTTAATGCTCGGCGGCGCGTGGGATATCCCCTATCGGGGGACTATTGGTGGGAGGCTGATTGTGGCTGGCTCTCCCGCCGGGGTGCCATGTGCCGGGAGCACGTCGCTCGGTAGCGTGCAGGGGTAATCGTGGGCTCGGCGCGTGGCCGGGAGCCGAGCTTGCTCTGGTGGTGAAGGCGGCCGTCGGCGAGGAGGACGGGATGACGCGCGATGAACACGTCCGAGCGTTGATGGAAGCTCGCATGAGTGGACAGCTATCCCGCCGTGATCTCATCCGCCGCCTGGCGCTCCTGGGTCTCGCCGCCCCGACGATCAACGCGATCCTGGCGGCGTGCGGTTCGGACGAGTCCGACGCCGGCGGCTCGGGTGCGCAGGCGACGTCAGCGCCGACGAGCGCCGCATCATCGGGCGGGAGCGGAACGCCTGCGACGTCCGGCACCGGCATCGAGGGCCAGGATTTCGAGGGCCAGACACTGGTTGTCACCAGTTACGGCGGCACCTGGGAAGAGTTCATGCGTCAGGAGATCATCCCGGACTTCGAGGCCCAGACCGGCGCCAAGATCGAGCTGGCTGTCGGGCTGTCGAAGGACTGGATGACGAAGCTGCGCGCGGCAGGCAAGGACAACCCTCCCTACGACGTCGTCATCGCCAACGAAACCTACATCGCGACCGCGCGGGTTGAGGGGCACTTCATCTCGCTGCCGGAGGACAAGATCCCCAACCTGGCGGATGTCCACGAGAAGATGAAGATGCCGGACAACGTCGGTGTCTTCTTCCTGATTGGGCCTGTGGGAATCGCCTACATGACGGAGAAGGTCAGCGAACCGCCCAAGAGCTGGATGGATCTGGCGAAGTTCACCGGGAAGCTCGGCATCTACAACGCCGCCAACTCGGCCTGCGCCCAGCACATCATGATGATGGCCAAGATCGTCAACGGCGGCGACTACAAGAACTGGGAGCCCGGTTTCGAGTGGATCAGGGATAACCTGAAGCCGAACAAGCAGACCGACTTCTCCGGCGACATGGAAAAGCTCCTGACCACCGGCGAGGTGGACGTCGGCATCCTCGACGCCCCCGCGTGGGCCCGCCTTTCGAATCAGGGCGTCGCGATGGAGTGGGTGGCCCCGGAGGAGGGCCTCCTGATGTTCGAGCAGAACACCAACGTGACTGCTGGGAGCAAGGTCAAGGATCTGGCGTTCGCCTGGGTCAACTACCTGCTGAGTGTGCCGGTGCAGAAGAAGTGGGCCGAGAACTACTGGTACACCCCGGCGAATACCAAGGTCGAGATCTCCGGTGATCTCGCGCGGTACATCCCGGTCACCGGCGACACGCTCGAGAAGATCGAGAAGTGGGACTACGTCTGGCTGAACGAGGGGCCGCGGGACCAGATGATCAACCGGTGGAATCGCGAGATGTCGGGTTAGCAGCGAGGGGCGTCGGAGCGTGGCATCGATCAGTCTGCGGTCGTTGACCAAGCGGTTCGGCACGACGGTCGCAGTCAACAATCTGAACCTCGACTTGGAGGAGGGCGAGTTGGTTGCCCTCCTCGGCCCGTCGGGCTGCGGGAAGACGACGACGCTGCGCATGATCGCCGGCTTTGAAGAGGCGGACTCGGGGACGATCAGCTTCGGGGGCCGCGATGTGACGTCGCTCCCGCCCGAACGACGCAACACGGGCATGGTCTTCCAGAACTACGCGCTCTTCCCCCACCTGACCGTCGCACAGAACGTCGCGTTCGGTCTGGAGATGCGCAAGGTGCCCAAGGCGGAGATCGCGCGGCGCGTCGACGCCATCCTCGACAAGGTCCAGCTCCGTGAGCTGGCCGACCGCTATCCCCGCCAGCTCTCGGGTGGGCAACAGCAGCGGACGGCGCTCGCCCGCGCGCTGGTCATCAACCCGTCCGTGCTCTTGCTCGATGAGCCGCTGGCAAACCTCGACGCGAAGCTGCGCGAGGAGATGCGGTTCTACATCCGCTCGCTCCAGCAGGAGTTCGGCATCACGACGGTCTACGTGACGCATGACCAGAGCGAGGCCCTGGTGCTGGCCGACCGGATCGCCGTGATGAAAGACGGTGTGCTCCAGCAGGTCGGGACACCGACGGACATCTATCAGCGGCCGGGGAATGCCTGGGTCGCGGACTTCATCGGTCTCACGAACCTCGTGCCCGGCGTCATCACGGACCGCGAGGGGAGCCGAGTCCTGGTTGATACGGACCTCGGCGTCCTGTCGGGGACCGGGAGCGACGGCCTGCGCACCGGCGATCAGGTCCTGCTCAGCATCCGCCCGGAGAGTCTCCGCATCACCAGCGGCACGGACACCGCGCATCCCGGCGACACGCTTGACGGAGCAGAGCGCAATCGGCTCGTGGGTGTGGTGCGCGAGCGTGCGTACCTGGGCAACCTGGTCGATTACCGCATTGAAGTCGGGGAGCGCGTGCGGCTGCGCGTCCAGACCGCACCGGTGCCGGCGTACGACGTGGGTGATCGGGTAGTGCTGTCCTTCTCGGACGACCAGGCCTGGGTGGTTAGCGACGAGGGGAGCGTGTCGCGTGGCGACCATCGCGCAGAAGCTGCGCTGGCGTGAGGGCGAGCGTCGGCGGTTCACCGCCCAGTACTCCAGGCTGCTCCTGATTCTCCCGGCGATCCTTCTCCTCGGCGTGTTCTTCATCGGGCCGTACCTCTACCTGCTCTACATGAGCTTCATGACGCAGACGTTCGGCGCGCCGTACCTCCGGGACTTCACGCTGGACAACTACCTGCAAACGATCCGGGATCCCTTCAACTGGCGGATCATCGCTCGCACGTTGCGCTACGGCGTCGTCACATCCCTCGTGACCCTGGTGCTCTCCTACCCCCTGGCCTACCACATGGCGCGCGCGTCGAGTCGTGCCAAGGGCTTGCTCATGACCATGCTCCTTGCGCCGCTCCTCGTCGGCATCGTGATTCGCAGCTACGGCTGGATGATCCTGCTGGCCGATACAGGGCTGATCAACCAGGCGCTGACCGCGATCGGCATCGGCCCGTTCCAACTGATGTACAACGAGACGGGCGTCATGATCGGTCTGGTCCACATCTATATGCCCTTCATGGTGTTGTCGCTGGCGGGATCGCTCCAGGGCATTAATCCGGACGTGGAGCGCGCTGCCCGCTCGCTCGGCGCGAGCCCGTGGCGCACCTTCTGGCGCGTCACCTGGCCGCTGAGCCTGCCGGGGGTGACGTCCGGGACCGTGCTCGTCTTCGTCCTGACGGTCAGTGCCTACATCATTCCGTCGCTGCTCGGCGGCTACAACGTGATCACCGTCCCGCTGCTCGTGGTTCAGACCGTCTCGGAGCTGTTCAACTGGCCGCTGGGGAGCGCGTTCGCCATTCTGTTCTTCGTCATCACCGTCGCCGTCCTGGCGATCTATATCAAGTTGATGGGCCGCGCGATGAAGGGATTGTCCTAGATGCCGCTGAGCCGATCGAGCCGCGTCATCCTGAACACCGTGGTCGCGCTCCTGTACCTCTTCTTGCTGGCGCCCATCATCATCGTCGTGATCGCCGCGTTCAACTCGGGGCAGTACCTCCGGTTTCCGCCTGAAGGGTTCTCGCTCCGCTGGTTCCAGAAGTTCCTCGAGAGCGAGCCGTTCGTGGACGCGTTCCTCTTCAGCGTCCGGCTGGCGATCTTCGTGACCGTGCTGGCCACCGTCATCGGGACCGCGGCGGCGCTCTACATCGTGCGTCACTCGCGCCGCTTCCGCGCCGGTCTGCAGCTTCTCATGATTTCCCCACTGCCCGTCCCGGCGATCCTGACCGGTATCGCCCTCTTGATCTTCTTCTATGCCATCGGGCTTGGAACCCGCGGGATGGTCGGATTGGTCATCGGGCACACGCTGGTCAGCTTGCCCTACGTCTTCCTCACCGTCAGTACCGTGCTGGTCGGCTTCGACCGCAGTCTGGAGGAAGCGGCGCGAAACCTCGGCGCGGGCCCGTGGACGACCTTCCGCAGAGTGACGCTTCCGCTCATCAAGGGCGGCATCATCTCGGGCAGTGTGTTCGCCTTCATCGTCAGCTTCGATCAGTTTCCGATTTCGCTTCTCCTGGCGAGCGTCGGCAGCACCCCGCTGCCGCTCCAGCTCTTCGATTACCTCCGCTTCTCCTTCGACCCCACGGCGGCGGCCGTGTCGACGATCAGCATCCTCATGACGGTCGTCGTGGTCCTGATAACGGAACGGCTGGTCGGACTCGAATCGCTGTACTGGGGAGGGCGGTAGGAATGGCCCCGCTCTTGGGCCTGCTGACGATCGGGCAGTCTCCACGGCCCGACGGACTGGCGGCCGACATCGAGACCGCGCTCGCCGGCCGGATGTGTGTCGTCGAGCGTGGCGCACTGGATGGCCTGTCCAAGGACGAGATCGATCAGATGCGTCCGCGACCCGGTGACTATCATCTCGTAACGGTGCTGCGCGACGGCACGCCGGTCCAGTTGGCCAAGGCCGCGATCCTCTCCCGGCTCCAGGAGCAGATCACGGAGTTGGAGCAGCGAGAGGGCGTCGCCGCAACGCTGCTACTTTGCACGGGCGCCTTCCCATCGTTCACCCACCAGAAGCCGCTGCTCCAGCCGCAGGCGGCGCTCTACGGCGCGGTGATCGGCATGGCCGGCACGGGCACGATCGGCGCCCTGACGCCCCTGCCGGAGCAGATCGAGCAGGCGCGCGCCAAGTGGCGCGCGATGGGGGTCGCCGACGTTCGCCTGGCAGCGGCGGATCCGTACGGCGCGGACCCGCTTCGGTCGGTGCGGGCAGCCGCGGCGGAGGTGCGAGCAGCCGGCGCCACGATTCTGTTCCTGGACTGCTTCGGGTACGATCTGACCATGCGGGCCGTTGCCCGGGAGGAATTCAGGGGGCCGGTGATCCTGGCGCGGACCCTGGCGGCTCACTTGGCAGCCGAAATGGTGGCCTAGCGCCGCCGTCGCTCGGGAACATGCGAAGCGGCAGGTCGTTCTCCTCGTGCGGCCTGCCGCTCTGCCTGAAGGAGCACAGTACAGTGTCAGGACGATACGCCATCAGCGTGGACGTTGGGGGGACGTTCACGGACTTCGTGCTGTTCGATCAGGAGGCGGGCGCGCCCGCGGCGTTCCATAAGGTGCTCACGGACGCCGAGCGCCCGGCGCGCGCGGTCGTGACCGGCTGGCGGGAGATCTTGGAGATGGTCGGGGCGACCTCGGCCGACGTCGACCACGCCGTCCACAGCACGACCATCGTCACCAACGCCATCGTCGAGCGCCGCGGCGCCCGCACCGCGCTCATTACCACCCGTGGCTTCCGCGACGTGCTGGAGATCGGTATCGAGCAGCTCTACGACATTTACGACCTCTTCGCGCCCTACCCGCAGCCGCTCGTGCCGCGCGAGTTGCGCCGCGAGGTGGATGAGCGGATCACGCGCGACGGCGAGGTGCTGCGCCCACTCGACGAGGATGCGGCCCGCGCGCTGGTGGACGAACTGGCGGCCGCGGGGGTGGAGTCGATCGCGGTGGCGCTAATCCACGCCTACCGCAACCCGGTGCACGAGCGGCGGCTGGCGGAGATCATCGCCGAGTCCCACCCGGAGATCACCGTCTCGCTCTCGTCTCGCGTCGCCCCGCTGATCGGGGAGTATGAGCGGACCTCCACCGTGGTGGCCGACGCCTACGTGAAGCCGCTGCTCCGGCGCTACCTGACTGACCTGATGGACCAGCTCCGGGCGTTGGGGTACCAGCGGGATCTCTCGATGATGCTCTCCTCCGGCGGGATCACGACGGTCGAGGCGGCGGTGGAATTCCCGATCCGGCTGCTGGAGTCGGGACCGGCCGCGGGCGCCTTCGCGGCCGGGTTCTACGGCCGGCTGGCCGGGCACGAGCACGTCCTCTCGCTCGACATGGGCGGGACCACCGCGAAGGCGTGCCTGATCGAGGACGGCGCGCCGACCGTGGCCGGGATGCTGGAGGCGGACCGCGTGCACCGCTTCAAGCCCGGCAGCGGGTTGCCGATCATGGCGCCGACGGTCGACCTGATCGAGATCGGCGCCGGTGGCGGCAGCATCGCCCATGTCAACAACCTGGGGCTCATGCAGGTCGGGCCGCAGAGCGCCGAGTCGAACCCGGGCCCGGCCTGCTACGGGCTGGGCGGTGAGGAGCCGACGGTGACCGACGCGAACGTGCTGCTCGGCTACCTCGACCCGGGCTACTTCCTGGGCGGCCGGATGGCGCTCCAGCCCGAGCGGGCGCGCACCGCCGTGGTCGACCGGCTGGCGAAGCCGCTGGGGCTCGATCCGATCGCCGCGGCGTGGGGTATCCACGCCATCGTCAACGAGAACATGGCCCAGGCGGCGCGGACGCACCTGATCGAGCGCAACCGCGACCCGCGGAGCGTGGCCGTGGTGGCCTTCGGCGGCGCGGGACCGGCCCACGCGGCCGAGGTGGCCCGTATCCTGGGCATCCGGCAGGTGATCGTGCCGATGGGCGCCGGGGTCGGCTCGGCGATCGGTGCGCTGACCGCCCCGATGGCGCTCCCCTTCGTCCGCTCGCACATGACCCTGCTCGACGAATGCGACTGGGCGCTGGTGCACGCGCTCTACGACGAGATGCGGGAGGAGGCGCAGCGCGCGTTCGCCGCGACGGGCAACGCCGAGGCCGCGCGCTATCGCCTGGCGGCGGACATGCGCTTCGCCGGGCAGTACCACGAGCTGCGGGTGGACCTGCCCGAGGACGCGCTCAGCCCGGCGGGCGCTCGCACCATCGAAGCGGCCTTCCGGGAGGGGTACGCCGCCACCTACGGGCGGGCGCCGAGCGGGCTGGGTATTGAGGTGCTCAACTGGCACCTGATCGCCGAATTGCCGCGCCCTGCTTTCACGCTGGCGGCCGAGCCGTGCCACGAGCGCGACCCGCGCACGGCGCTGAAGGGCGAGCGTCCGGTCTACTTCCCGCGGCCGGAAGCCGGCTACCGCCCCTGCCCCGTCTACGACCGCTACCGGCTGGAGCCCGGCGCGGCCTTCCCCGGTCCGTGCATCATCGAGGAGCGCGAGGCGACCATCGTGGTGCCGCCGGAGTGGCGCGTCACCGTCGACGGCTATCGGAATGTGATCCTGGAGCGCAGGGAAGGCGAGGGGACGCGATGACCCGGGCAGAGACGTTCGATCCGGTCAGCCTGGAGATCATGTGGAGCCGGCTGATCGGCATCGCGGACGACATGTGGACCACGGTCCTGCGGACCGCCGTCTCCACCATCATCGGCGCCGCGCAGGACTTCGGCTGCGAGATCCTCGACGCCGAGGGCCACTCGGTGGCGCACTCCAACCGCAGCATGCCGGTGTTCAACATCGTCATGCCGACGGTGACGCGCGCGGTGATCGAACGCTTCCCGGTTGACACCATGCGACCGGGGGACGTGTTCGTCACCAACGATCCATGGCTCTGCGCCGGGCACCTGGACGACATCGCCACCATCACCCCGATCTTCCACGGGGGGCGCGTCGTGGCTTTCGCCGTGACCGTGGCCCATACCTCCAGCATCGGCGGCGCGCTGGCCCGGCGCACCGTGCGCGACATCTACGAGGAGGGCCTGCGCATCCCTCTGCTGAAGCTCTACGATGCGGGCGAGCTCAACGAGACGGCCTGGGCGTTCATCCGCGAGAACGTCCGCACCGCCGACATGGTGCTCACCGACATCGAGGCGACCCTTACCGCGAACGATCTCGGTGCCCGCCGCATCGTCGCCTTCCTGGAGGAGTACGGCCTGCCTGACCTGGTCGACATCGCTCGGGCGATCCAGGAGCACTCGGAGCGGGCCATGCGGGACGCGATCCGGGCGCTGCCCGACGGGGATTACGAGCATGAAGTGTGGGCCGACGGGCTGGACGAGCCGGTGCGCCTGCGCTGTCGGGTCACGGTGCGGGGCGACGAGATCACGGTTGACTACACCGGGAGCGACCCCGAGCGCCCGCGCGGCGGGATCAACTGCACGCTGACCTACACCAAGGCGCACACGGTCTATCCCCTGAAGTGCCTGCTCTCGCCGACCGTTCCGGCCAACGAGGGCACCTTCCGGCCGTTCACCATCAGCGCGCCTGAGGGCTCGATCCTCAACTGCCGGGTTCCCGCCTCGGTCGGCTCGCGCGTGCGCACCGGCTGGCACCTCCACTCGCTCCTCTTCGGGGCGCTGGAGCGTGCGTTGCCCGACCGGGTGCAGGCCGGCAACGGGCTGATGAACTCGGTCCACGTCTACGGTCAGGAGCCGAACGGCCGCTTCTACAACGCGCACTTCTTCATCGCCGGGGGGCGCGGCGCCAGCCGCGGGCGGGATGGCATCGGGCGCAACTGCTTCCCGAGCAGCGCCCGCAACGTCCCGGTCGAGGTCTTCGAGGCGCGGACGCCGGTGCTGATCCACACCCGTGAGTTGCGGGAGGACTCGGCCGGCCGGGGGCAGTGGCGGGGCGCCTTCGGTCACCGGCTTGAGATGGGTGTGCTCCCCGGTTACCCAGCGCCCGTCTCCTTCTTCATCGACCCGGATCGGCTCCACTTTCCGCCGCGCGGCCTGAGCGGCGGCGAGGACGGCCCGCTGACCGAGGTGCTGGTCAACGGCCGGCGCCTGACGCCCGAGGAGATCGGTGGCGGACAGATCACCCTGTCCGGCCCGGACGAGCGCCTGGTGCTCCACATCCCCGGTGGCGGCGGCTACGGCCCACCCGACCAGCGCGACCCGTCCCTAATCGAAGCGGACATCCGCTCCGGTCTAGTAACACCCGAGTACGCTCGAACCTGATCCGAAAGCAACTGAAAGTTCTCGTGCCTCCTCCCCTCTCCCCTTGTGGGAGAGGGGCCGGGGGTGTGGGGTAACGCCGCCCGCACCACAGGCTGCCAGCAAGATACCCCTCTCCCGACGTCGGGAGAGGGGTCGGTCTTGTCCTGCCTGAAACCGGACGCGGCTAGCCCTGCGCTGCCCGCCGCTCGAGGAATGCGAGCAGGGTGCTGACGCCGTGGCCGGTGCCGCCCTTGCCGGCGTAGTCCGAGACCTTGTCGGCCCAGGCAGGGCCGGCGATGTCGAGGTGGGCCCAGGGCTTGCCCTCGGTGAATTCGCGCAGGAAGAGCGCGGCGGTGATCGAGCCGCCTGCGCGGCCGCCGCTGTTCTTCAGATCGGCCACGTCGCCGCGGATCAGTTCCCGGTACTCGTCCCAGAGCGGCATGGGCCAGAGCTTCTCGCCGCTCCAGGCGGTCGCGGCCACCAGGTCGTCCACCAGCGCCTGGTCGGTGCCGTAGAGCGCCGTGCCCTGTTGGCCCAGGGCGATGATCGCGGCGCCGGTGAGCGTCGCCAGGTCGATCAGCGCCTCCGCGCCCTGGCGCGCGGTGTAGGTGAGGGCGTCGGCCAGCACCAGCCGGCCCTCGGCGTCGGTGCTGATCACCTCGATCGTCTTGCCGTTCATGGCGCGCAGGACGTCGCCGGGACGGAAGGCGGTTCCGCTCAACATGTTCTCGGCGGCGGCGATGACGCCGCAGACGGTGAAGGGGACATCGAGCGCCGCCAGCGCGGTCATGGTCGCCAGGACCGCCGCCCCGCCCGCCATGTCGCTCTTCATGTGCTCCAGGCCGGAGCCGGTCGGCTTGAGGTTCACGCCGCCGGTATCGAAGGTGATCGCCTTGCCGACCAGGCCGATCGTGCCGCGTGAGGTCCCGCGCGGCCGGTAGGTGAGGTGGATCAGCCGCGGCTCGCGGACGCTCCCCTTGCCGACCGCGAGGATCGCCCCGGCGCCGAGGTCCTGGAGAGCGGCCGGGTCATGGACGACGCACTCCAGCCCGGCGGCGGACGCCGTCTCCTGAGCGATCGCGGCCAGGCGCTCGGGGTAGAGGGCATCGGCCGGCTGGTTCACCAGGTCGCGCGCCAGGCTGACCGCGGCCGCGACAGCCTCGCCGGCAGCCAGGCCACGCCGGGCGGCGTCGCTCTCCCCCGCGATGTCGAACCGCTCGACCCGCTTCTCGGGGCGATCGAGCGTCCGGTACTCCAGGAACTCGTAGAGCCCGAGCCGAACTCCCTCGACCGCGGCGCGGTAGGCGCGTTCCTCGCCGAGGTCGCCCGTGGGCGGCGCCGCGCTCACCACGCTGCGGGCACCGGCGTCGCGCGCGGCCCGAGCGGCGACGGCCCATGCCCGGCGCAGATCGTCGGCCGTGGGCGCGCCGTCCCCGATGCCCGTGACGACCACGCGGCGGACCGGGAGCCGCCCCAGCGTCGGGATCACCATCGTCTTGCCGACCTTGCCCGAGAAATCCGCGTCGCGCAGCGCGGCGCTGAGCGCACCCTCGAGCCGGGCGTCCACCTCGCTACCGGTCGGGTCCAAGCTTGGGCCGGGCGCCACCGGGATCACGAGCGCGTCGACCTCACGATCGAGGCTGACCGCGGGCAGCAGATCGATGTCCATCCACGTCCTCCTTCACCGTTCGCGGTATCTCCGCTTCCAGCCCATTATGCATCTTCGATTTGGTGGCACGCAGGTCGCGATGGTTGTCGCTCGATGTGCTAAGATGCGCGACATCTCCGAGTGGACGAACAGCGACAACCGGAGGGAGGGGGATTGCGGGTTCTGAGCTCGTTCTTACTTGTCGTGTGAGGAGAAACATTGATGCTCAAGCGACACAGCCTTGCTGTGCTGCTGGCCCTGGCGATGGCGCTGGCGACCGTGGCCACGGCGGCTGCTGCACCCTCAGACAGTACCCTGGCGGGCCAGCAGACGGAAGCGGACTGCATCTACTTCGAGGCAACGCAGCACAGTGTCTGCTTCGGGTTCAAGGCGTACTGGGAGAAGTTCGGCGGCCTGGCCATCTTCGGCTACCCCATCACCGGGGAGTTTGTCGAGAATGGCGTGACCGTCCAGTACTTCGAGCGCGCTCGCTTTGAGTGGCACCCGGGCGTCTGGCCGGAGCGCTACGACGTCTTGCAGGGGCTGCTGGGCACCCAGCTCGCGGCGGACCGCCTCGGCACCGGGCCGTTCGCGCCGGCCGCGCCCGTCCAGGGCTGCACCTTCTTCGGAGCGACCGGCCACAACCTCTGCGCCGGCTTCCAGTCGTACTGGGAGAAGTTCGGCGGCCTGGCTATCTTCGGGTACCCGATCAGCGAGGAGTTCGTCGAGGACGGCGTGACCGTCCAGTACTTCGAGCGGGCGCGGTTCGAGTGGCATCCAGGCGTCTGGCCGGAGCGCTACGACGTCCTGCTCGGCCTGCTCGGTGTGCGGGCCATCAGCGGCGAGCAGCCGGGGCCGCAGTTCGTCCCCATCGCTGCCGAGCTCAACAACCCGCGCGGGATGACCATCGGTCCTGACGGCGCGCTCTATGTGGCGGAGGCGGGCCTGGGCGGCGACGGCCCGTGCCTGCCGAACCCCGAGGGCGACGGTGAGGTCTGCTACGGCCCGACCGGCTCGATCGCCCGGATCGCCGACGGCCAGGTGGAGCGCATCGCGACCGGGTTGCCGTCGCTGGCCGCTCCCGGCGGTGCCAGCGCGACCGGCGTCCAGGACGTGATCGTGACCGAGGACGGCATCTACGCCGTCATCGGCCTGGGCGCGGACCCGGCGGCCCGCGAGCAGTTGGGTGACGTCGGGGCCGACTTCGGCACGCTCGTCCGGATCAACGACGATGGGACCTACACGGTCCTGGTCGACATCGCCGCCTATGAGACCGCGGAGAACCCCGAACCGGCCGCGGTCGATAGCAACCCGTACTCGCTCGTCGCGGTTGACGACCACTTCATCGTCGCCGATGCCGGTGGGAACGACCTGCTCCACATCGACGGCAACGGCACGATCACCACGCTGGCCGTCTTCGGTCCGCGGATGGTCGATGCGCCGCCGTTCCTCGGCCTGCCGCCGGGCACGCAGATCCCGATGGAGGCGGTCCCGACCGGCCTCACCGTCGGCCCGGACGGTGCCTTCTACGTGGGCGAGCTGACGGGCTTCCCGTTCCAGGTGGGCGCCGCCCGTGTCTGGCGGGTCGTGCCGGGTGAGGATCCGGAGGTCTTCGCCGAGGGCTTCACCAACATCGTTGACACCGCCTTCGGGCCGGACGGCCGCCTGTACGTGCTGGAGATCGCCGCGGACAGCCTCCTGTCGGAGACCTCGCCCGGCGCGCTCTACCGCGTAGAGGCCGACGGCACCAAGACGCTGCTGGCGCGTGACGGCCTGGTCATGTCGACCGGCCTGGCGATCGACGACGAAGGCACGACCTACATCGCCAACTTCGGCGTGGTCCCGGGCATGTCGCAGGTGGTCGGGCTTTTCGAGTAGCCACGTACGGCCCAGTACCGTCTCCTGAGCCGATGGGCGCCCCCGCTCTGGAGAGAGCGGGGGCGTTCCGTGCCCCGGCCTTGGTGCGGCATGGACCAGGAGCGTCGGCGCCGGGCAAAGACCGGTCACTCCTGATGCCGGCACCCCTCTAGACAGCGCGACCCGGCTCCCCTACAATGCGGAGGTCGCCCGGCATCCCCTGCCGGGTGGCAGCGGACGCGTCGAGCTTGGAAAAGGAAGGACTGATGGCCAGAGTAGGAACCGCCGCCCGAGTCGCGGATCACGCGGCACCGGTCCGCTAGCCGGCGTACAGTCTGGCCTCTCCGCTCGACGCCGAGGGACTGATCCCCGGGGCGCGCTCGCGCCTCCGTACCCAGTACCCCGGTTGATCAACCGAGTCGTCGCCCGACCGTTCGCCGCGGATCGGATCGTCGTGCCGTCCGCGGCTCTCCGCTGAGCATCCCATCGATCTCATGGAGTCCGGCCCCACGGGGCCGGGGGGGCCTGCGCGTGCAGTGCGCCGCGGGCCGGTCGAGCGACGAGGAGGCATCGATGACCGTCTCTGCGCACAACCTGACGAAGCCGTCCCATTGGCTGCTGACGATAGGAGCGTATCCCCTTGGGACGTCGTTGTGCGCACGACTTCGACGAACTGGACGACTACGGTGTTGACTGGGAACCAATCCGGCGCCGCTCGCGGCCGCGCACCGGCCGTGACACCGCGGACGGCGCGGGTCGAGCGACTCGGAGCGAGCGCCGCGCTGCGCGGCGGCCACAGACCGAGAGCTTCCGCTGCCGGCACTGCAAAGCGATGGTCGGCCCGACGCTGGGCGGCGGGCGCCACCGGAACCACTGCCCGTTCTGCCTGCACTCCCGGCATGTCGACGAGGCGCGACCCGGCGACCGGGCGAGCCGCTGCCGGGCGCTCATGGCCCCAATCGGGGTCTTCGTGCGGCGGTCGGGAGAACAGGTGCTGGTGCACCGCTGCCTCGGCTGCGGTATCGAGCGATGGAACCGCGTCGCGGCGGACGACCACCCGCTGGTGTTGATGACCCTCCCGCTGCTGTCCCCACCCGGGGCGGCGGCTGGCGGGCGGGACGCGGCGGCGCCGGCGTGAGCGCAACCGGGCCGGGGAGTGATCCCCGGCCCGGTTCCCGTTTGGTGCGCGCGATGCGCGCGTGCGACTGTCCGGGGCGGAGGCGCGGAGGTCACTTCTCGTGTTGGTGGGAGCCGGCCGGCGCGGGTCGGCGAGCAGCGGAGCGAAAGATGACACACGGGGAGCGGGCTGCTGGCGGGTATACGGGGTTAATTCCTCAAACCCCATTGGAGAGCTTCGGAACAACAAAACAGCCGGCGCGAAAGCGCCGGCTGTTTGGGTTTCGTTGGGCATTCACCGGGGTGGTGCCTGCTAGCCGGCAACCTCCGCGGTGATGCCCGAAATACCGTTACTACTCATATCGTGGCATCACCTCCTTTACCCTGCTCGGTCTGGAACTTTGCGAATACGTGCACGAACTCTAACACGCCGGGGGATGGGTGTCAAATGGCCGAGGGAGATCGTTGCTGCGTTGGGAAGCACTACGGCTGGTTCCGCCCCGGCACGATCAGCACCTGACCGGCTTCCAGCCAGCTCGGATCGGTGATCCCGTTGGCTTCCGCCAGGGCCTGCGGGTCGACGTTGAGTTGCACGGCGATGCCGTAGAGCGTGTCGCCCGGTTGGACCACGTAGGTGCTGCTCGCCGCTTGCTCATTCGGCGCACCCTCCTCGCCCGAGGCCGCCGGGGTCGGCGTGACGGGCGGCGGGCCGGGGGTCGGCGTCACGATCCGCAACATCGGGATCGGCGTGGGCGATGGGGTCACCGTGGGCGTCTCCGTCGTGTCGGTGCCGCGCGGGAGGCATCCGGTCAGCAGCGCCGCGGCGATGGCAACCAGCGGCACGAGAGCACGCAAGCGGCGGGCGGCTCCTAACGCGGGCGGTGTCGGTGCGCGTCGCATCGGTGTCGTTCACTCCTCCGGACCGAACAGGCGGCGTTGCAGATCCCGCACCTCGTCGCGCCGTTCCCGCTCGGTGTCTCGATCCAGCCGGAAGCGGACCCGCAGGACCGAGCCGTCCCGGGTCCCATCAGGTAGACGTTCGAGCGGTACCACGAGTTGCTGCCCATCGTCGAAGACGAGCACCGCGAGCCGCTCGCCTGACTCTCCCTCTTCGATCTCGTCCACGGTCGCGATCAGATCGTCCTGGCGGTCGGGGCTCACGGCGTCCCCTCCTGGCGTTCCGGTTGAATCTGCGTTCCGTCCGAGACAAAGACCACGGTGCCGTCGATGTCGGTGCGGTAGACGGTTATCCCTGCCTCGCGCAGGCGCTGCATCGTCTCGCGGTGCGGGTGGCCGTAGGAGTTGTCCGCGCCGACGGAGATGACGGCGTCTCGGGCGCCGACCGCGTCGAGGAAGGGCGTGGTGGACGACGAACGGCTGCCGTGGTGGGCGACCTGAAGGAGGTCGGCGCGCAGGGCCGACGGGTCGAGCGCGAGCAGCTCCTCTTCCGCTTCCTTCTCGATGTCGCCCGTCAGCAGGATGCGCACGTCGCCGTCGATGACCCGCAGCACGACGCTGTTGTTATTGTCATCCACCTCGCCGTCGGAGTTGGTAATGAACGGCTGGCGCGGCCAGAGGACCTCAACGCGCGTGCGTTCGCCGAGCTCGAACGTGTCGCCCCGGCGTGCCCGCCGCGCCGGGATGCCCTTCTCTTCGACGACCCGCAGCCCACGCAGGTAGGCCCGGTTGGTGTTCTCGATGGCCGGGTCGATGTAAGTGCCGGCCGGGAAGCGCGTCAGCACGGTCGCCAGCTCACCGATGTGGTCCTGATCGGGATGACTGGCCACGACATAATCCAACTGCTGAACCCCGTACCGGCGGAAGAAGGGGAGGATCACGGTGTCGACGGCGTTCTCTCGGTCCCCCATGTCGAAGAGGAGGCTGCGGCCGTCGGCGGTAATGATCCCTACGCTGAGGCCCTGACCGACGTCGAAGAAGGCGATGCGGGTCAGCTCGCCGGGCTCCACCGTGCCGCGCTCGTCGCCGATGAGCGACGGGAGCGCGAGTGCGACGATGACGAGGAGCAGGATGAGCGCCAGCGCGAAGACAACCCTGCGCAGGCGGCGAGACGAACGGCGGTTCATGATGCCGGATGGTTCGGGCGCGGCTCGTCGCCGCGTGTCGCCTGCCAAACGTGGAGGATGCGCTGCAGCGTCGTCACGTTGGTCAGGATGGCCAGGATCCAGAGCGCCCAGACGGGTCGGTTGAGGATGAGGAAGACGGCAAGCAGGATGACGCGCTCGGGGCGCGCGAAGAGCCCCACCTCGGCCTTGACCCCGACCGCCTCGGCGCGGGCGCGGGTGTAGCTGACCATGATCGAGCCGACCACGGTGGCGTAGACCAGCAGGATGGGGATCGTCTCGGTTCCGGAGCGCAGCAGGTAGACGAGTACGCCGCCGTAGACGAGTGCCTCCGAGTAGCGATCGAGGGTGGAGTCGAAGAAGCCGCCGAAGCGCGTGACCCGGTTGGTGACGCGCGCCACGGCGCCGTCGAGCATGTCGAACGCTCCCGCGGCCAGCGCCAGGATGCCACCGGCCACCAGGTTGCCACTGGCGATCACGGCGGCCACGACCAGGTTCAGCAACAGGCCCAGCAGCGTGAAGCCGTTCGGGGAGAGGCGCGTGCGGGCCACCAGCAGCCCAACCCGCTGCAATCGCAGCCGCACCCAATCGCCGACGAGCGTACTAATCATCGTCGTCCCCTACCCGGCGACTCGCGCGTCGCGGAGAGCGCGCGCTTTCGTGGGCCGCATGTAGCGGCCATAGCGGTCCAACGCCCGCTCGTAGACATCCAATACCCGGCGCGCGATCACGGACCACGAGTGCTCCTCGGCCCGGCGACGGCCTGCCTCACCCAGTCGCGCAGCCAGCTCCCGATCGGCCAGCACGTGGACCAGCGCCAGGGCAAGCGCCTCCGGGTTCTTCGGCTCGACGAGGAGCCCTTCCACTCCGTGCCGTACCACCGCCGTGTAGCCGTCGATGTTGGTGGCCACCACGGGCCGCCCGGATGCCATCGCCTCAAGCAGGACGATACCGAAGCTCTCCCGGCCGGTCGAGGGCGCGCAGAACACGTCCGCCGAGGCGTAGTACGAAGGGAGATCCTGCTTCGACACCGCGCCGACAAACGTCACGTTGTCGAGCTCGTAGCGCTCCAACAGCCGGTCGTAGCGCCACGCCTGCCCCGGCCCGACGACCAACAGGTGGACACCCGGGAACTCCTGCCGGACCAGCGCGATCGCTCGCAGGAGATACTTCAGCCCCTTACGCGACTCATTGTAGCGCCCGACGAACAGCACGGTCGGCCCCGAGATATGCGGATGGTGGATCTTCGGCACGTGTGGTCCGAACTGCTCGATGTCGATGCCGTTCGGGATGATTTCGTAGACCGCCGGGAAGTACTGGCTCACGAACTCCTCGGCCGAGGGAGAGACGGCGATGCGCGCGTGCAGCTTGCCGTGGAAGAAGGAGAGCAGCGGCTTGCCGTAGAGGTAGGCCAGGTTCGACGAGCGCGCCGCGTGGAAGGTGCCGATGTTGACCGTCTTCGAATGAAGCAGCACCATGAGCGGGAGCGTCGGCGCGAGCGGTTCGTGTAGGTGGATGATGTCGAAGTCCTCGTCGTGCAGGAACTCCTTGACCTTGCCCGAGATGAGGGGCGAGAGCGTGATGCGCGCGGTCGACCCGTTCGACGGGACCGGGACCGCCAGGCCGAGCCGGTAGATATGGCCGTCGTCCTCCTCGCCCTCCTCGTCGGAGCGCGGCGCGAGGATGCGTGTCTGGTGTCCCAGCGCGCGGAACTCCCGGTCGAGGTGCATGATGTGCTCGTTAACCCCGCCGGGGTACCCAAAATCGAATGGCGACACGAGGAGGATCTTCATGGAACCCTTTCGCGCGGCCGCCTGCTGCGGACGTGAGGCGTTGTCGCTACCGCCATTGTACACGCCATCGGGCGCATCATCGGCCGGCGGACGGGCGAGCGACGATGCTATCCATCCAGCGCCGGCGACCAGCCGGGCTGGATTGCCGCCGCGGCAGCGCGCGGCAGTATAGCGGTGTCGCGCTGGGCTGTCCATGCCCCACGGGAGAGGAGACGCGCCGATGAACTGGCCCGCCGGTCTTGTTGCAGCCGGATTCTGGGTGTTGCTCAGCGCCGTCTGGGCCGCGCTACAGCCCGCACTCTACCCAGTCTCAACCACCCGCCTCGCGGGACGCGTCGTTCGGGATCTCGCACCCGCGCTGCTGCTCGGCTGGCTGGTGGCCCGGCTCGCCTGACCGGCTAGCCCTGCGACTCCTCCTGCCCGGGAGCGGTCTCCGGCTGCGCGCCCTCGGCCGGGGGATTGGCGACTCGCTCCGGGATAACGACGGCGTCGCGCCCGATGCTGATTACCGCGTCGATCGGCACGGAGATGTTCGACCGGAACGGCCCGGTCAACCCGGCACGGACGATCTCCAGGCCGGTGATGGCCCCGGTCTGCTCGTCGATGAGCACGCTTGCCACCGAGCCGATGCGGCTGCCTTCCTCGCTCACGACCTTTAGCGAGCTAATCTCGCCCAGTGACGGGTACTGCCGGTAGCGGTGCTCGGTGTCTTCTCCCTGGAGCACCGCACGACTCTGCACCATGACGGCGTCCGGTCCGATCGAGCGCACGTCGCCTCGCTCCACCACATTCGTGGTGCCGCCGATGAGGCCGCCGCTGCGGACGGAAAACGCCTGGATCGCGCGGTCGTCGATCGAGAAGAGCAGGTCGTGCACCGTCCCCAACTGCTCGCCGCCCTCGATCGACACCACCGGCATCCCTTTGAGTCGCTTCGCATCCATCGCGCAGCCTCCCTCCGTGGCCCGGCGGCCCTCGCAAATCGCCGTGCGTCCCGGTGCCCCTGCGGAAGCAAAGGATGTGCCACTGGGGCGCGGGGATGCCTGAGCGTGCTCCTGCGGCATGCGACGACCGCCTCTTGACAATCCGGTTCTTGGGTGATAGGGTTCATTAGTAGAGTAATGAACCGTAGAGGCAGGTGGCAGGACCGTGTTTGACGACCGAAGCCCGATCTACCGACAGATCGCGGAACAGATCAAGCAAGCGATCCTGACCGGAGACCTCCAGGAGGAGGAACAGGTCATGTCGACCAACCAGTACGCCGCCTTTTACCGGATCAACCCGGCGACGGCGGCCAAGGCCTTCCAGGAGCTGGTGGACGAAGGGCTCCTCTACAAGCGGCGCGGCATCGGGATGTTCGTCAGCCCCGGCGCACGCGAACGGCTGCGTTCCCAGCGCCGCGAGCGCTTCTTCGCGGACGTGGTCGAGCCGATGGTGGCCGAGGCCCGGGCGATCGGCATCCCCCTGCGCGAGGTCATCCAGTGGCTGGAGCAACGGGAAGGCGAGGAGGAGCGATGATCGAACGCATCGATATCGACCACCTGACGCTGCGGTACGGGGATGTGACCGCCCTCGACGAGCTGAGTCTGTCGATGGTGGGCGGCAAGATCTACGGCCTGCTGGGGCGCAATGGCTCCGGCAAGACGAGCCTGCTGTCGGTCCTCGCCTCCTTCCGCAAGCCGACATCGGGGGATGTCCGAATCAATGGACAGCCGGTGTTCGAGAATCAGGCCATCACCAGTCAGATCGCCTTCATCCGTGAGAGCGGCGACACGGTGGAGGACACTGAGAAGGTCGAGTCGGCGATGCGGTACGCCGCGTACCTGCGGCCGAACTGGGACGCCGAGTACGCCGCCCGGCTCCTGGAACGCTTTGAGGTGTCAACGAAGGCCAGGATCGGCAGCCTCTCCCGGGGCAAGCGGTCCGCGCTCGGCATCGTACTGGGCTTGGCCGCACGCGCGCCGCTGACGATCTTCGACGAGACGTACCTCGGAATGGACGCGCCGTCGCGGTACGCCTTCTACGACGAGCTCCTGAACGACTTCATGGAGCACCCGCGCACGTTCATTATCTCGACCCACCTGATCGAAGAGGTGAGCCGGCTCTTCGAGAACGTCGTCATCATCGATCGCGGCCGGCTGGTCGTGCAGGACGACGTCGAGACGTTGCTGAGTCGCGGCAACGCGGTTACGGGGCCGGCCGACGTCGTAGATCAGTTCGTCAACGGGTACGGGTTCACCGTGATCGGCACCCGGCAACTTGGCCGGACGAAGTCGGCGATGGTCTACGGGCAGCTCGATCCCGAGAAGCGCGCCGAGGCCCGTGCGGCTGGGCTCGACCTCGAGCCCTTGGCGCTCCAGGACCTATTCGTCCACCTGACCGAACCGAGAGGAGACCAGTCGTGAGCCAGGCAGCGATCGCGCAGCGGATGCAGCGGAGTTGGCGCTTCCCCACCCCGCTGGTGACCGATTACGGGGGCTTCCTCACTGCGGCGTGGGCCGGCGTGCTCGTGGTGACCTTCGCCGGGAGCCTGGTGTCTGCCACGTTCTTCGGCCTCATCCCAGCCTCGGCGTGGGAGCTCATCACCCCTCCGGCGCGGGTGTATATGGCGGTTATCTCCGCGTTCGTGGTGTACAGCTTCCTGCCGCTGTACGTCAGTCATGGCCAGACGCGGCGTGGCTTCGCCATCGAGGGACTCATCGCCCTGGTGGTGCATGCCGCCCTCGCCACGGTGCTGATAACCCTCGGCTTTGTGATCGAAGCGGGGTGGTACCGGGTGATGGGGTGGACGCGCGGCGTGCCCGATGGGCACCTCTTCACCTCTTACGGGAACCTGCCGCTGATCGTCGCTGAGTACGGGCTGGCGTTCCTGGTCTGGTCGGCGGCCGGGGCCTTCGCCGGGGCAGCGTTCTACCGGTCCAGCCGTGGTGGGTGGCTCGCGCTGCCCCCTGCGCTGGTGATGGTCGGGATCACCGGCTCTGCCCTCGGCGAATCGCTGGGCCCCATCACTCGCTTCTATCGGGATCTGACGGGTGCGGAGGCTGGATCGCTGCCGTTCGCGACGGTCGTGTCGGTTGCCTGCATTCTGGTCGCGGGGGCGGCAACGTGGTTGCTGATCCGGGACGTCCCGATCCGCAAGCGCTGAGGCGTCCACCACGAGGTGCGGATGCCTCAGCGCCTGGAATGTGGCATGGCCGGGCCGGTGGTCGCCGCCCGGCCGGTCGCCTGCATCGGCGGAGCCAATCGGGTGCCGAACCAGCGGGAGGTGTGACGCCGGGCCGGTCTAGAGCGTGCCACGGTAGAGCCCGCCGTCGACCAGGATCGTCTGGCCGGTGACGTAGCTCGCGGCGGGCGACGACAGGAAGACGACGACCCGGGCGAATTCGTCCGGCTCGCCCAGGCGCCCCAGCGGGATGCCCTGGGCGTTGTCACGCAGGGCGTCCTCGAGGGCGATCCCCTCGCGCTCGGCCCGGGAGCGCGCCAGGTCGAGGATGCGATCGGTGCGCGTCGGGCCGGGGCCGACGTTGTTGACGCGGATGTTGTAGCGGCCCAGCTCGTTGGCCATCGACTTGACCAGTCCGACCACTCCCGAGCGGGCCGTGTTCGAGAGGATGAGACCGTCGAGCGGCTGTTTGACCGAGATCGAGGTGATGGTGACGATGCTGCCGCCGCGGTCTTTCAGGTGCGGGACCGCGGCGCGGCACATCCGCAGGGTGCTGAGCAGGTTCAACTCGATCGCGTCGATGAAGTCCTGCTCGCTCAGGGTCTCGAACGTGCCGGCCGGCGGGCCGCCTGCGTTGGTCACGACCGCGTCGAGCTGGCCGAAGTGCCGGACCGTCTCGTCGAAGACGCGGGTGATGTCCTCGGCTCGGCGCGCGTCGGCGGTCAGTGCCAGCACCTCGGCGCCCGTCTCCTCGCGGATCTCGCGCGCGGCCTGTTCGATTCGCTGCTGGTCGCGGGAGAAGATGGCGACGCGAGCGCCCTCCCGGGCGAACTCGCGCGCGACGGCCTTGCCCAATCCCTTGCTGGCCGCGGCGACGAGGGCCACCCGGCCGGTGAGTCCGAGATCCATGCTGCCCCTCCCACACCGCGCGGCGCCATGCCGCGCCAGACGTCACGCTCCACGCATGGTGCGCGAACAGTGTAGCATGATGATCGCGGCGGGCTACCCGCCCCGGCGTGGTATTATCCCAGCGTGGTTCCGCGCGCAGCCAAGAGTTGTTGCCGGTGCGGCGGGGCTGGGATTGGGTTGTGAGTCGAGCTAGCTTTTCTCGTTCGAGCATGAATCGCCCGCGCGGGCGCCGCCGCTTGCGCCAGTACGGGCCAGGGGGACCGCGCCCGCACCGTATGCCGCCGCTGATGCTGCGCCGGCGCCGGCGGCGACAGGTGTCGCCGTGGGGCGTGGGGCGCTTCGCGGCCGCGACGATGCTCGTCGTGCTCGTCCTGGTCCTCGGCGCGGCTGGGGCGGCTGCGGCGGGCGGCATCGCCTTCTGGAGCTATGTGAACCAGGGGCTTCCCGATATCGAGCACGTCGAGGCCCGGCAGTTCGCCACAACCAAGATCTACGACCGCAACTGGAAGCTCCTCCATGAAGTCTCCGACCCGGAGACCGGCTGGCGCACCCCAGTCGGCTACCAGGAGATCCTGGACCACATCACCCAGCAGCAGAGCGACCCGGACAAGCCGCACCGGGCCTGGATCTTCGACGCTACCGTGGCCGCCGAGGACGCCACCTTCTGGAGCAACCAGGGCGTGGACCCGATCGCGATCGCGCGCGGGTTCCTGATCAACATCAGTGGGATTGGTTCCTCCGGCGCCTCAACCATCACGCAGCAGACCGTTCGCCTCCTCTACCCGGAGACGATCGGTATGGAACGCAGCTACATGCGCAAGATCCGCGAGGCGATCACCGCCTACCGGTTCACCAAGCACTACACCAAAGAGCAGATCCTGGAGATGTATCTCAACAACGTCTACTACGGCAATCGTGCCTACGGCATCGACGCCGCAGCGCAGGCCTATTTCAACAAGCATCCCTGGGATCTGACGCTGGCCGAGGCGGCCATGCTCGCCGGGCTGCCGCAGGCACCCAGCCTCTACGACCCGGTGCAGAACTACGAGCTGGCCAAGGCCCGCCAGCGCTACGTGCTGGACCAAATGGTCAAAGAGGGGATGATCACCGAGGAGGAGGCGGAGGAGGCGTACGCCCAGCCGCTCCATCCCGAGACGCGTGAGGGCCGCTACAACCTGGCGCCGCACTTCGTCAACTTCGTCAAGTACTACCTGGAGCAGCGGTTCGGTGCCGCCATGCTCTACCAGGGCGGGTTGACCGTGCGGACGACCCTCGACTTCGGCCTGCAAGAGCGCGCCCAGCAGATCGTGGCCGAGCACATCGAGCGCCTGGCGCCCTGGGACGTCAACAACGGGGCGCTGGTGGCCATGCTCCCCTGGAGCGGGGAGATCGTGGCCATGGTCGGCAGCGCCGACTACTACAACGACGCCATCGACGGCCAGGTCAACGTGGCGGTGCGCGAGCGCCAACCCGGCTCCTCGATCAAGCCGATCGCCTACCTGGCGGCCTTCGAGAAGGGTTGGAACCCGGGCACGATCATTCTTGACTACGACACCCGCTGGCCTACGCCCGGCGCACCGGAGCCGTTCTACCGCCCGCAGAACTACACCGGGCTGTACTACGGGGCGGTGAGCGTCCGCGAGGCGCTCGGCAACTCGCTCAACATCCCGGCGGTGAAAGCGCTCGACTTCGCCGGCATCGACAACATGATCGACCTGGCTCACCGCATGGGCATCCGGACCGGGCTCAGACGCGGCCCAGGGCACTACGGGTTGTCGATCGCACTCGGCGGTGGCGAGGTGACGCTGCTGGAGCACACCAACGCCTTCGCCACCTTGGCGAACAACGGGCGCTACGTGCCCTACACCCCGATCCTTGAGGTGCGTGACATCACCGGGAAGACGCTCTTCTCACTCGACCGATCGCAGACGCTGGCCCAGGCCGAGCAGGTCGTCAAAGCCGAGCACGTCTATCAGATCACCGACATCCTTTCGGACAACAACGCGCGGGCGATGATCTTCGGCACGTCGACGCCGCTCACGCTGCCGGAGTTGGGCAACCGGCCGGTGGCGGCCAAGACCGGCACGACCAACGACTGGAAAGACGGCTGGACGATGGGGTACACCACGGATCTGGTCGTCGGCGTCTGGACGGGGAACACGGATAGCCACCCCACCCGGCAGTTGGATGGTATCCAGGGGGCTGCCCCCATCTGGCACGACTTCATGGTGGTGGCGCACACCGATCCGCAGTTCGCCCAGACTCTCCTCGGGCCGGACGGCCAGCCGATCCCGGAGGAGTTCCCGCGGCCGCCCGGCATCTACGAGGGGCCGATTTGCGCGGCGACCGGGAAGCTGCCCATCCCCGGTTTCCGGACGGTGACGGAGGTGCTGGTCCAGGGCGAGGGCCCGACACTGCGCTGCAACCAGATCACCGACGCCGAGCGCCGCGAATTGACGGCGGCACTGCAGGACGCCGCGCGCAACAGCCGGTTCACCAGCCGGGGGATCCAGACCCTCCACGCCTATGCGGCCGCGGTTGGTGTGGACGTGCCGTCGCCGACCCCGAGCCCGACGCCGGAGCCGATCGAGACGCCGGTTACCGAGCCGACGCCCGCGCCGAATCCGACGGAGCCGACGGACAACCCCGAGCCCGACCAGCAGCAGCCCGACTCCGAGCAGCCGCCCGACTCCGGGGAGGCGGGCGGCGACTAAACAAAGACACGCTCGCTGCCCGTGTTATGGCCGGGGGCGTGTGATATAGTACACAAGCGCGGGGACGAGCCCCGAACGCCCTGAGAGGGAGCGAGGATGCTGCAAGGGTACGCGGTCATCGGGCTGATGCTCATCACAGCAATCCTGATGGGCTCGGTCCTCCTATTGCTCGGCCGGTTGGTCCGACCGTACCGGCCCACCCCGACAAAGCTCCAGCCATACGAGAGCGGCATCCCCGACGTGGACCCGCCCAAGACCCGCTACACTCCCCGCTTCTACATCGTCGCCATGCTCTTCGTCATCTTCGACATCGAGGCGATCTTCCTCTACCCGTGGGCGGTCTCGTTCGTACCGCTGGGCGTCTACGGCTACGTCACGGCGGTCGTCTTCCTCACCATCCTGCTTGCCGGCCTGCTCTACGAATGGAAGAAGGGGGCGCTCGAATGGGTGTAATTGAGGACCGGTTCGAGCGAAACATCCTGACGACTACCGTCGATACCGTCTTCAACTGGGCGCGGCGCTCCAGCCTCTGGTGGCTTCAGTTCGGGCTGGCCTGCTGCGCCATCGAGATGATCAGCGCGGCGATGCCGCGCTTTGATATGGCCGAGCGGTTCGGCATGCTCTACCGTGCCTCGCCGCGTCAGGCCGACCTGATGATCGTCGCGGGCACGGTGACGAAGAAGATGGCGCCCGTCGTCCGGCAGCTCTACGACCAGATGGCCGATCCGAAGTGGGTCATCAGCATGGGGAGCTGCGCGAACGTCGGAGGCCCGTTTGACACCTACGCCGTGGTTCAGGGGGTGGATCAGGTGATCCCGGTCGACGTCTATGTGCCGGGCTGCCCGCCCCTGCCTGAGGCGCTGTACTACGGCGTGCTCGAGCTGCAGAACCGTGTGATCAAGTACGACACGATCGCCAAGAAGCAGGGCGTCGAGGCGGCCGAGGCGGACCGCATCCGCGCGCGCGAAGAAGCCCAGGCCGCGCTGGGAGTTCGGCGCTAGGCTCCGCGACGCGCGGCGGGAGAGGTGACGACGTGTCTGAAGAACGGCAGATTGCCGCGGTACCCCGGTCAGCACCCTGGAGCGACACAGGGTACTGGGGTCCGACCAACCCCGATGAACACCCAGCGGTCCGCGCCGTACGCGAACAGTTCCCCGACGCTTACATCTCCGCCTATGCGTTCCGCGACGAGATGACGATCCGCGTCGAGCGCTCGCGCTTCCGGGATGTGATCCAGTTCCTGCGCGATCACCCCGACTTGCAGTACACGATGCTGTCCGACGAGACGGCCGTGGACATGCTGCGGCTGCGACCCGACCCGCGCTTCGACGTGCTGGCGCAGCTCTACTCGATTCGCCGTCGCTGGCGGCTGCGGGTCAAGTGCGGGGTCAACGACGGGGAGGTCGTCCCCTCGCTGGTGCCGGTCTTCGCTGCGGCGGGCTGGCTGGAACGCGAGGTCTACGACATGTTCGGCATCGTCTTCGAGGGGCATCCGGACCTGCGCCGCATCCTGCTCCCCGAGGACTGGGACGAGGGGCACCCGCTGCGGAAGGACTACCCGCTGCGCGGCTACCGTGAGTATGTGCAGCCCGGGTTCGAGGCACCCGCTCCGCGTGTCCGCTCGAGACTTCGGAGGCCGTAGCACCATGTCGCTGGAAATCACCGAGCCGACACCGGTCATCATCAGCGAAGAGCGCCAGATCAGCGACACGCGGCGGGAGATGGTCCTGAACATGGGACCGCAGCACCCGAGCACCCACGGCGTGCTCCGGGTGCGCCTGACGCTCGAGGGCGAGACGATCACCGCCTGCGACCCGGTCATCGGCTACCTACACCGCGGCGTCGAGAAGATCGGGGAATCCAAGCGCTACGCGCAGTTCACCCCCTGGACCGACCGCACCGACTACGTCGCGGCGCCCTCCAACAACCTGGGCTACGTGCTGGCGGTCGAGAAGCTCCTGGGAATCGAGGCGCCGGAGCGCGCGCAGTACTGGCGCATGATCATGGGCGAGCTGGCGCGCATCGCCTCGCACCTGGTCTGGCTGGGCACCCACGCGCTCGACATCGGGGCGCTGTCGATGTCGCTCTACTGCTTCCGGGAGCGGGAGCTGATCCTCGACATCTTCGAGAAGTTCTGCGGCGCCCGGCTGACGACCAACATGATGGAGATCGGCGGGTTCTCCCGCCCCATCCCGGCCGGCCTGCCGGAGATGATCCGCGACTTCCTGAAAGTCTTCCCGTCGCGACAGCGAGAGTATGAAGACCTCCTCTCGGCCAACCCGATCTGGCTGGCGCGCACCCGGGGAGTCGGCGTCATCGAGCCGGATGTGGCGATCAACTACGGACTGACCGGGGCCTGCCTGCGCGGCTCAGGCGTGAACTACGACGTGCGCAAGGCGCAGCCGTATCTCCTCTACGACCGGATCGACTTCGAAGTGCCGCTCGGCACCCAGGGCGACGTCTACGATCGCTACCTGGTGCGCATGGAGGAGATGCGGCAGTCGCTGAAGATCATCGAGCAGTGCCTGGATCAAGTGCCGACGGATGGTCCGCTGAAGCTGGCGGAGTCGAACTACGTCATCCCGCCGCATGAGAACGTGCTGACGACCGCCGAGGACATGCAGCGGCACTTCATCTGGGTGATCAAGGGCTTCTCGCCGCCGAAGGGCGAGGTCTACATGTCGATCGAGCACTCCAAGGGAGAGCTCGGCTATTACATCGTGAGTGATGGGTCGCCGGTTCCGTACCGGCTGCGGATCCGGACGCCGGATTTCGTGAATCTCCAGTCGCTGCCGTACCTGGCCGAAGGGGCCATGCTGGCCGACGTGGTGGCGCTGATCGGCACAATCGACATCGTGTTGGGGTCGGTGGACCGTTAAGATAGCCCAGCCCGACGCGGTCCGGCGCGAGGCGCCGTGCGGGCCGGGACCTTCACCATGCGCTGGGGGCAGGGGGAGTGCCCCGGGGCAGGGG